>JAAYVR010000142.1 GCA_012517065.1 Verrucomicrobiota bacterium
GACATTTGTATTTCCGCCGGTGCGCATTGTTCAGAGCATCTACGGTGCGAAGCCGTAACCGGAAGAACCGTGTGCGGGAAAACCGCTCGCACGGGTCTGTGGGGGAGCCGGTGGGAGACCACCGGCTCTACCCGGATCGGAATCCGAGGGGTACCTCCGCAGACTCGGGCAACCGCGGATTGGAACACAGGGCAATCTGCGGGCCACCCCACAATCATGGGGCAAAACCCAAACAACGTGCCTGTCACTCTATTCCGCTCACTTCAGGCTGGCTCATCCTGCGCATCGTCGTATCATTGCCCATCCCAGAACAAACACTCCGCATAGAGCCAGAGCAGCGGCTGAAGGTTCGGGAATGGCATACACGTCGAAGCATCCTTCCCTGAAATAAATGTCAACACCAAGTCGGGGAGTCGTTCCGTAATAGAGCACCCCTGCTGTGTACTGGGATAAAGCGGCCTTAACAGAGATGCCGAGAGAAGTTGGTTGAACGGCAGGCTGGAAATAATACGTCTGAAACGGTTGGATGCGTACTCGTGACGGGAACATGAACCTCGTCCATTCGTTGTTGAAGTTTTGGTAACCATTCGGGATCGTGACCGGGTCGGTCGATGCTATGATCGGGCCGTCTATTGATTCCGACCGCAAAACAACGTACACCGTTGAATCCTGCCCGTCGCCAGCCCAGTCATCCACAATTATCAAGTCTATAAAACTTATTATGGGCATGGCGGGCGTAAAAGATTGAGTGCACTTGGGAGCACTGCTGTCGGGCTTCACGCTGCACAGTCCGTCTGCGCCCAAGACCAGCTCAGGATGCCCAGGGAAGGGGGCTACTTGATCGTAAAGCACGTAGGTCACATTTGTTTCGGTGACGTAGGTGTCGTACACTTGTGACTGGAGTGGCAAAAGCCAAAGACCAGCCAAGGACACAATGGGATACAACGATCGTTTCATGGCTACACTCCAATGGTTCACAACTCACAAATCTATCGGCGCGAATGTCACGTGCTCGAACATGGCGCTCTGCGGGGGAAAAATCACCTTTTGGAAAAACCTGTTCTGCTCGGCATCCCAATGGAGAATAAGCAAGAGCGCATAGCCAACCTCGAGTATGCCATCGCCCGTCACCTCTCCGGCTTGTGTTACAAGGATGTCTCCAACATGCTCGGCAAAGTACCAGCTCGGAACTTTCCGGATCACTCTCCAGCTTGGATCGTTGCAGTAGAGGGCTTGGTCCTCCTGGATAATATCAAAGTCCTCAGGTGCAACCCCAAGATGAAATTCCTCGACAAGGCCTTGGTCATCAATGCTGTAAATCACCGGATCATTTTGATCAAACTTGTCTTTATGGCTTTCGTCGCCGGTGATTATCTTCCCCGCCCACGGCCCGTACTTGGTTGGCTCGTTTGGCACGGTTATCACTCCTTCCAAGTGCGCACCGAAAATCGTCTTGAATAGTGTCTTTGTGCCAGAAGAGTGATCGGGATTCGACTTTATTCTCCACACTGAGCCCCCTTGTCCCGGATCGCCGCCAGTCACAACTATCAAGTCATGGTCAAACAGCCCTGTTTGGTCGATATGAAGCCCGCCGTGAACCGGGCTTGTTTCACCCGACAAAACCGCCCAAGCCAAATCCGCGGTGCTCCCGCCCGCACAGATTCTCCCAATTCTGGTGTCTCCGTTTGAAGGCTTGTAGCCAAAGAACATATCGCCCTGCTGAAAGTTGGCTACGGAACTCTTCGCCGTGACAACTTTAATCTCGTCAGGCAGCCCAGTTACGCTGGACCACTGGTTCGCCAGAACCTGCCCGTTTGCTCTGAATATCCTTGTAAAGTTGCATGGATTCCCGGAAGACCAGAAGTTGTCTGAAATTAGCAGCCCTTCATCGCCTTGAACCGGGTAATAATCAATTCCTATCGAACCTTGGGGCCGTTCGACTACCTGAACAAACAGCTCCCGGCAAATCTTGTTTGTGGCCGCATTGTAACGTGCGTCAATCCAGTAGCTCGGATCAGGTTCCAAAGTCACAATGACGGTCTCGTACGGCGGCGGCACGATTTCGGCATCATCGTACGCTTGGACATAGACTTCAGCGCTGTCACTGCCGACGCCGATCGTGACCGAGTTCCCGAACGGGATGTAATCGCTTTTCGGCGTGGCTGTGCCGCTAACGGTCCAGTGCACGGCCAAAGCATTGCTCGTGTCACAGTTCCGCCTTCTGACCACGAACCTGCCGTCGAACCCGCACCCAATAAGAGTGTCACAATAGCATTCTACCCAGACAATCGGCAGTGTCGGGCGCTGCAGTTTGTAAAACTTCTGAGGAAAAGAGGGCGTAAAAGGACCCTTGCTCCATTGTCCGCTCGAAGAAGAGGTGAAGACGCTTTCTGCCTCCCAATTCTGCTGCCAAAGGTCTTTCTTGCTCAGCAGAGCATATTGGGTGTTGCTCTGCATGCCACTGGCCGTTAGCAGCAGGCCATCCGCTCTTTTCGCGATGGTCAGCGCGCCTTCGCCTTCAGTTTGACTGCCTGAGATGAGAGCTGCGACCTCGCGACTCAGAATGGCGACATCTTTTTCCAGTCCGGTTGATGATGCCTCTTGTGCCTCTGCTCGGAGGCGGACGTAGTCCACATCGCGGTCGTCGTACAGGAACAGCCCTTCGCCCAGCCAATACAGAGTCAAGTCCGGGAACGGGTTGAACGGCAAAGGCGGGAATTCCGGATGGGCAAAGGAACAAAAGATCGGTGGCGCAGTCTGCGACCCGCCGCTCACAAACATGGCTGACGGAGTCGAGATGTGACTTGCGGTTGGCGCGATCGGAGTCTGACCCGTCAATGTGGTCGGGCTCGGTTGAACTGAATCAGATGCCCGAGTTTGATGAGCTGCTGTCATGCATATCGCAAGGCAGGCAACCAGAATCCAGTCTCTGCTTGGCCAGCGACTGAAACGGCCATGCGAGCAGAGCGCCTTGGAGGTTAGGCTTGGGGTTGGGTCCTGCGCAGGTTGTTGTTTGCGCAGGTTGTTGTTTGCGCAGGTTGTTGTTTGCGCAGGTTGTCGCGTTCATATGCTGACTATTCACACTACGTGTTACACCAAAGGCAAAGCCTTTAAGTTTGTCAAGTGAATATTTGGGATTTTGAGAACTGACGGGCCTATCGCACCTTTGTGGAGGTTTCTGACCCTTGGAGCGGGATTTTGCGGTCAGGTGCGCCGAACACAGCGGCCCCATAATTGCGCCGGCTGGATGGCCAGATCGACCAGTTGGTCAATGATCCTGCGGAACTTCTTGTAGTTGGACAATGCGTTCCGCACCATGGCCTTGAAGCGTGAACATGGCTGGTGCGAAAATCGGGGCCGTTGTTGGTGTCCGGCCGATAACGCCCTAACGCGGGAATCTCACCGGAATGAAACTTCGGGTGTTTTGGCCAGTTCAGGTGGTGAGATTTCGGGACTAAACACAGCCACGCCCTCGGTCCGGTCGGGTTTCCGCGCTGGGGAGTGGGAAGACCTTTGCCATGATCGGCAAAGCTTTCGCTGAAGCATTGTTCGAGGTGATGAAAGAGTAGCAGGCAATCAGACGTGAGCTCCTACAATAAAAACGGACATAAAGAGGACATATGAAACATCTCACATTTCTGTTTCTTGTCGGCTTATCTGCCATTGCAGCGCCAGGGTCGCCAGAGGAAATCAAGCACGGCGAAATGTTCGGTTACCTGTTGTTCGATGGTGAACGGGTGCCGAAGGAATACAACGCTGGTTTTTCGTTCTACGCCGCTGCATGGCCGCTGGTTGACCACTACCCCGGCCACGATTTTCAGACCGGGCTGGTCGGCACATGGATGCATCCGCTTTATGAGCCGGGCCAGAAACCGAAAGAACAATGTTACACCGACATCGAAGGTGGACTTGGCTGGTGGCGGGACACGCGCTTCCCGACCATAACGCCGAAGTTCATCATGGGTGGTGTGGGACCGAACTTCTCGGTCATCGCCAACGGCCCCGGCTACGGCGCCGGCTCGTGGGAGGAAGAGCGCGGCCTCTATGGCGTTGTGCAGCTCAGTCCCTGGCTTCTCTTTCCGCTCGACGGTCTAAACCTCAAGCAGGGCACGTGCGGCGAGCTGTTCGGTTACGGTTATTTGCCTTTGCCTCTTACTGACGCCAAGCCGACCACTGCCGGTGCCAACGTTCCCACGGGCAACCAATGTTGGACGCTGTTTTTGAACACGGCAAACTTCAAAGGACCGGTGGCGTTCTTCACGCCCTATTTCTGGTCCCGCGCCCTCATCAAGAACCCGCAGTGGGCTGGAAAACTGCTCGATTCAGCTCCTTCGGACCCCAACAAGGCCATCCAGATGGAGACTCAGCACATCCCGGCCATCTTCAGCACGAGCGCGGATGGGACCGCCTTTGCCCGAATGGCGCGGACTTCATTTCCAGTCACCCCGGAAGGGCATTCCGCTCTTCTGCACCGACACACCGTTTATACAAAAGCCGCATTGTGGGACGACGTCGAACGCTGGTTCGCCGGAGGACCGCCAGCCGATGGCGTCATCAAGACTTCCGCTTCCGCCACGCAGCGATTCAAGGCTTCCGGTGGCTCGAGCTGGAGCTTCATCCCGCCCGGTGTGCCGCACAATCAGGCCGCCTCGCTGGCGTGGAAGTCTTTCGCCACGCCCATCACGCCCGATCCACTGACGCTTGGTTTTAGGTGGAATGAAGAACTGACGCGCAAGACCGGCGCCTTGGTGACGCTTCCTGAGTTCTTCCGCCTCGGTAAAGAAGGCGACAAACCGCGCTGGTTGGTTGTGCCGGCAAAAGAGGTGCCAGATGAACTCGGCCTCAAGCAATACCGCTTCGAAACCCCAAAGGAACAACCACAGGAACCGCGCACCACGCCCGACGATCCCGCGAGCTGTTGGAAAAAGCCCGGCCCTGTTGCCGGCCCGTTCAAGGCGCGTCTCGGTGATGGCAGCACGGTGACATACTACTGGTATCGGTTCGCAGATCAACCTGCGATGCTGAATGCCGATCTCACACCCCAGGAGCGCGAGTTGGTGCAGAAGCGCGTGGAAAAGCTCCATCGGGCATGGACCAAGGACCGCAATTACCTCGCGCCGCCCGAGTTTGGCACGCTCGCAAGTCTGGACCCTGCCCTGATTGTAACGCCACCGCGCGGGTTGGAGGTCGGGTACGTTCCTATTGCCACGCGGCAGGAGTTGGAATGACACATGTGCACAAGCGGTTGATTGCTATGCGAAGAACGATGCGGTTGTAATTACGGCTGCTTCAGCCGACAAGCGCAAAGTGGGTGATGATTTATGGCCGACAAGGCAAAAGTCTGGTTCTCGCCAGCGGTTGCCGTATCTTTTGCCATGTGCGATGAAGTCAGCCAGCATTTTCAATGACGTTATCGGCCCGGTGATGCGGGGGCCGTCGAGTTCACATTGCGCGGCAGCGCTGCGGATCGGGCGGCTGGCCAGAGACCTCATGGGCGGCCAGTTCGATGAGGTGCTAATCGAGTTCGACCGCAAGGGTTCGCTGCCGACCACACACGACTCGCAAGGGTCAGACATGGGATTGTTTGGCGGGCTGATGGGCTGGGACGCCACCGACGAGCGACTGCCCGGGTCGGCACAGGCCCTGCGCGATCTGGGTGTGCAAATCCGAATCGAAACCGTGGACGTCGGCGATCCGCATCCAAACACCTACCGCCTTACGTTGCGCCGGGGACAGACACGTCATTTCATGCGCGCGATCTCGACCGGTGGGGGCATGATCGAAGTGCTCGAGGTGGATGGCTTTTCGGTTTCTATGTTTGGCGATTGCTTTGAAACGCTGCTGTGGGTCAACAGCCGTGGCTCGGAACTGGCGCAAGAGCTGGCAAGGCTGGTGCCCGTCGATGCCATCCTTGTTCATGAAGGCCGGGGGGAACAACTCGTGGAAGTGAAGGCGGGTGAGTTCGTGAGTGAGCAGGCGATCGCCAAGCTGAAGGAGGTTTTTGCGGTTCGTGATGTCAAACGATTGTCACCGGTGCTGCCGGTCTTGTCACACAGAGACGCGCGTGTGCCATTCACGACCTGCGCGGAAATGCTGGCATACGACGCGGGCCGGAACCTCCCGCTGTGGAAGCTGGCGGTGGAATACGAAATGGCGCGGGGCGGTCTGACCGAGGCGGAGGTCATCGCCAAAACGGTCGATATCGTCCGCATTTTGCGGCGCTCGATTGCCCATGGCATCGTGGGCACAAACTATGATGATCGTTTGCTCGGTTACCAGTGCGGCCGGTTCAACGACCTGATGCAAGCCGGACGGCTCTTGAACGGCGGTGCTTTGAACCGGATCATCCTTTACGTCACTGCCCTCATGGAGGTGAAAAGTTCGATGGGCGTCATCGTGGCTGCGCCGACGGCGGGCGCCTGCGCGGCTCTGCCTGGGGCCGTCATTGCCGTGGCAGAAGAGATGGGACACGGGGAACTGGAAATGGCGAAGGCGCTACTGGCCGCCGGGGTTATTGGCGTTTTCATCGCGACGCGGTGGACATTTGCGGCGGAGGTGGGCGGATGCCAGGCCGAATGCGGTTCTGCCGGGTGCATGGCGGCGGCCGCGCTGGCGGACATGGCGGGAGGGACTTTGGTGCAGTCGGTTTCAGCCGCTTCGCTCGCACTGCAGAGCATGCTGGGTCTGATCTGCGATCCAATCGCCAAACGCGTCGAAGCGCCGTGTCTTGGCAAGAACGTGATGGCAGCGAGTAACGCGTTGGCCTGCGCAAACATGGCACTGGCCGGCTACGACCCGCTCATCCCGCTGGATGAGGTCATCGAGGCCGCGCGACGAGTGGGCGGCCAAATGCCGCGCGAGCTGCGCTGCACAGCGCTGGGCGGGCTTTCGATCACGCCAAGCTCACAGGCCATCGAGCGTCGGTTGGCGGTGAAGAGAGCGGCGGCGTGCGACAGGCAGTGCGGCTGTGATTGACGATGAAAGCTCTGTCATTCTTACTTGCGCAAAACCAATGTGCCCCCGGATGGCGGGCATCAAGTGAAGGTTCGATCCAAACCGAATTTGAGACGATCTTGACACAACTGGCCTGAAACGCTCGTGCTTATGCTCAAACTTATCTCACTTCGCGCAGCCCTCATCGTGGGAATGGCGATTGTCACAATGGAAGCCCGTTTGATTGCGTCGGAAGCTGACATGAAGCTGGCCGCGTTCTTCCAGAACTATCTCGAGGCTGATTGCCAGCTCAGCCCGATGCGCGCCACGCGGCTTGGCGATCACCGGTTTGACCATTTGTTGGATGATGTCTCCGCCGCAGCCATCAAACGCCGCACAGAGCTTGCCCGCCACACATTGAAGGAAATGCCCCGCCAGCTGGATTACGCGAAGCTGTCCCGCGCATGCCAAGTTGACTACGAAATCCTCCGGCACGATCTCGAAACCGGTCTGTGGCTGGATGAAATCGAACGACCCTACGAAACCGACCCGCGCATCTACACCAGCCTGGCCACCGATTGTGTGTACGCTCTGCTAACACAATCCACCCTGCCAAAGGAGATGAACATCAGCAACGCTGTTGCGCGAATCCGGTTCGTGCCAGGCTTGCTCGCGGCCGGACGGCAGAACCTGCGCCATCCTCCGCGAGTGGTAACCGAAACTGCCATCAAACAAAACAAAGGCGCGATCGCTTTTTACGAGACCGACTTGTTCGAGTTGGTGGGCGACACGCCGCAAATCGAGACGGTCAAGAAAGCGGCTGCAGTTGCGGCAGCGGCGCTGCGTCAGCACCAGGAGTTTCTCGAGCGGGAACTCCTCCCTCGGGCCACAGGCGACTGGAGGTTGGGCCGAAAGAATTATCGCCAGAAGTTCGCGCGCGTGCTTGACGCTGGATTCACCGCCGATCAAGTCCTGGCCATCGCAGAAGCGGATTTCATCCAAGTACGCCGGGACATGCTGCTGATAGCGCGGCAGTTGTGGTCACGTTACTTTCCGACGGCGCCGCTTCCGCCCGACGACGACGCTGGCCGGCGCGAAACGATTGACCGCGTGGTCCGCGAAATCGGCCGCGATCATTGCAAGCCCGATGCCTTGACCGCCAATGCCAAGGCCACGGTGGCGCGATTGAAGCAGTTCATCACGGACCGAAATATTTTGAAGCTCCCCGATCCGGATCGCTGCCAGGTTCTCGAGATGCCGGAGTTCCAGCGCGGCAACTCCGTCGCGTTTCTCAACGCCGCGCCGCCATTGGACGCGACCGCCGCGAGCATCTATGCTGTCAGTCCACCCCCAAGGGATTGGGACGCTGCACGTGTGGAAAGTCTCTTGAGCGAATACAACAGCCAGATGCTGCAGATTCTCACGCTGCACGAGGCTTATCCAGGCCATTACGTGCAGCTCGATTACGCCAACCGAAACCCCTCGTTGGTGCGCCGTGTGCTGGGCGCGGGCACGTTCGAGGAAGGCTGGGCGAACTACTGCGAGCAGATGATGCTGGACCAGGGCTACGGCGACGGCGACCTGGCGCTGCGTCTGATGCAACTCAAGTTCCACCTCCGCACCGTGGCCAACGCCATCTTGGATCACAAAATGCACTGCGGCGAGATGACGGACGAGCAGGCGTTGCGGTTCCTCATCGACGACGCCTTCCAATCTGAAGGCGAAGCTAGGCTCAAAATCATCCGGGCAAAGCAGAGTTCAGTGCAGCTTTCCTCTTATTTCGTTGGTCGGATGGCTTTCATGCGACTGCGCCAGCAAATCCAACGTGAACTGGGCAGCGACTTCAACCTTGCCCGCTTCCATGAGGCTGTGCTGGGACAAGGCTCAGTCCCTGTCAAATACCTGCCGGAACTGGTGCGGGAGAGTCTGCGGAGGCAGAAAGTAAAACACTAAGCCATAAATCTCGCCGGGATGAAGCTTTGGGCGTCTTGGGCTGGTCAAGCGGAGAGATTTGCGGGTTGGGCGGATTTGAAACGAGCGTTCATCGAGCAGTAATACCGTTGTGCGTTGTGCGTTGAACGTTCAACGTCCTAAAAAAGACGATCAAGCTGATCAACCTATGAAAACTTTCAACGTACAACCTTCAACTCACAACGTTCAACCAGCCTGCGGGTTGCCCAACCGGAATGGCTGCAGGCGTTTTCTTTCGTTTACGATGGACGGTTGTTTTTTTGTCCCGCAAGCTTGACCCTGCGACAGCAATCTACGAGAGTCATCACACGATATAGCGGCGCCATCTCGAGTCGTCGTTGAGGGCCAAGGCGGCCCAGCGGGTCGGCCGATAAACTCAAAGTGGCTGTGGCGACTGGTCGTTAACAGACCTCGCCCGCCGGTGCGGGAAACCGGTTAATCGAATACAGGAAATGAGAATCAAAGGCCATCCTGAATCAGTCGTCGCGGCCGTCGCGGCGGCGAAGTTATTCACCGTCGGGGCGGCGGCGAATTGCTGTCGGTCCGCCGCTCCGCCCATGAACAAGTTCGGATGACCTATATTGATCGTTCGGCCAAACCGCGAAGGTCCGGCAACCAGCAAACAACTGTCAGGCAACAACCAAACAACGCATGTTATGAGAATTCTGTACCTTCTTTCAGCTTCGGCTGTCATTTTCGGCGCATTGGTCACTGGCCTTGCACAACAAGTCCACGTTGACTCTCTAGCCAATAATGGACAGATCACTTGGACAGCACCGGCCGGCTCCGTATGTCGGGTGGAATGGGCTGCCTCACTCGGCAGCAATACTGTTTGGCGCCCAAACTGGCTTTCGCTCCAAGGCATTGCCACCAAGTCGTCGAACACTACCGTTGAAGTCCCGATGTTTTACCGCGTTGCATGTGTAACAAACTTGCTCTTTCCGATGCCGGTTAATCGGCAGTTCGCATTCCGATTGCAAGAAGGGGCGCAGGTAACCACGCAGGTTTTCTGGTTTGGAGGGAGGCTGACTATGCCTTGGTCGAGCAATGAGTACGCTGCTTTCCGCGGTTCGTCTTCTTCGACCATCGGGCTCGGGTTTGCGCGGTCCACCGGCGATGCTCTTTACGAGATATGGCATGGCGTTGAGCAGCCCTTGTTTCGCCTTGCCCCGGTCGGAACGACTTGGACGATAGAGAAAGGGAAAAGCGCGCGAATCCAAGCGACGATCGAAACCAATGAGATGGTGACTGTCCCTGCGGGGACCTTTTACGCGCTCAAACACCGTCGCGAGGTTGTGCAGAGCGATTGCTTTTACGACCTTGGGGACGTCTGGTACGAGTGGATTTCGCCTGGCCTTGGGATGGTCAAGTTCGCTGACCCCAGCGAGTCCGGCGGTCCCGGCGAAACTGCCGAGTTGCTTTACGTGACGGACCAATGAAAGGGCACGAATTTGTTATTTCTTGTTGGCCGAACAAGATCACCGGAGCGAATCCCGCCCGGCAGGCGGGATCGCTCAGTTCGCCGCTACGAGGACACGCCGATGTCGCTGGCCGATGCGTGCCTGGTGCGGCTCTCGGAACTGCATTCCGACTGCCAGGTGTTTACGCTCGACACGCACTTTCGTCGGTATCGTCGGCACGGGCGGCAGGTCATGCCGCTGCTCGCGCCGGAGTGAGGAGGTCGGCCACTTCCAAAAGAGGACAGTTGATTTGAACTGCAGAATCGAAGTTGCTGTGACACACTTTGCCTGTCTTACCGAATGAGCAGATGGGTTTTGCATCTTTCGTCCGAGGCTGTTCGCCGGGCGCTACCGATGTCGGAGGCTATCGCGGCCATGCGCGAAGCGTTTGCCGAACTGGCGCGTGGCGGCGTGAAGCTCCCGCCGCGCTTGCGCATGGACGCGCCTGCCGAAAACGGCGTTGCGCTCGTCATGCCATGTCACTCGGCGTCACAGAAGCTTTTTTCGCTCAAGTTCATTACGCTGTTTCAAGACAATCCACGCCGCGGGCTTCCTCTTATTCAGTCCACGGTGCTTCTCAGCGACGGTTGCACTGGCATGCCGCTTGCAGTGATGGACGGGGCCACTCTGACCAGTCTTCGCACTGGCGCGGCTTCCGGGCTGGCAACCGATTTGCTTGCACGACCGGAATCCGCGACAGTGGCTATCTTCGGCGCGGGGGTTCAGGCGCGGACCCAGTTGGAAGCAGTCGCGTGTGTGCGGCGCATTCAACGTGCGCGCGTGTTTGATCCAAACATGGAATCGGCCGCGCGATTCGCCACCGAGATGCAACAACAGCTCGGGGTCGAGGTTGCGTGCGCCACTTCACCAGCAGAAGCCGCAGATGAAGCCGACATTATCTGCACGGCGACGACTTCGCCCGTGCCGGTCTTCGACGATCGCGATGTGAAGTGCGGCGCGCACATCAACGCGGTGGGAGTTTTTCAGCCGAACATGGCGGAGGTGCCAGCCGCGACTGTCTGCCGCGCTCGAGTGGTGGTGGACCATCGACAATCCGCCCTCGAAGAAGCGGGGGACCTGCTGATGCCGCTTCACGGCGGTTTGATTGGCGCGGAACACTTTTCAACCGAGCTTGGCGAGGTTGTTCTCGGTCTGAAGCCGGGCCGAACTGCGGCCAACGAAATCACGCTGTTCAAGTCCGTCGGGGTGGCGATCCAGGATTTGTGCGCGGCATCGCGCGCTTTTGCCAATGCCGAGCGACTCGGTCTTGGAACCAAGCTGCAATGGTGAACGCCTCATGTGTTCACAGCACCAATCAGAATGAAACACCTGGCCTTTCTCGTCTTGTTGGTGAACTTGGCCGCTTTCGCGGCGGAGAAAAGACCGCTGCCCACGGCATACACCACACGCAACATCGAAGGCTGGACAGTTCGCGTGGACAACCGTCTGCTGGAAGGGGATTGTGCCGCGCTTGGCGAACGCGCATTGAAACTACTTGCAGCACGGCTGGTAGCTATCGCCACAGTAGTGCCGGAAGAGTCGCTGGCGAAACTGCGCGCTATCACCATCCAACTGGACCTGAACCATGGCGATCTGCGGCCCATGCAGTATCATCCCAATGCCAACTGGCTGAAGGATCACGGGTACAGTGAGAAACTGGAAAAGTGTGTTCATATTCCCGCCGTTGAGGATTTTCTCTCGCCGTCGGAAAACCTGCGCATGCCGTGGGCCGTGCTGCACGAGCTGGCGCACGGATTTCATGATCAGGTGATCGGGTTCGATGAGCCCCGAGTGATCGCCGCATGGAAGAAGTTTTGCGACAGCGGCAAATACAAATCCGTCCTCACGATGTCCGGCAAAATGCACGAGCACTACGGGTTGACCGACCAGAAAGAGTTTTTCGCGGAAATGACCGAGTGTTATTTCGGGTCGAACGATTTCTATCCGTTTGTCGCCGGCGAACTGAAGCAGGCGGAACCTGAGATTTTCGCGTTGCTGGCCGATATCTGGGGTCCTCTCCCCGGGGCCGCGGGGACAATACCAGATGGGATCGAGTCGGACAAAGTGACAGGCTCGTTGTTTGGGTTTTGACCCATGGTTTCGGTGTGGTCAGCAACTTACCCCTTGTTCTATTCCGCGGTTGCCGAGGTCTGTGGGGGGCCCGTCGGATGCGGATATAGGGACAGACACGTTGTTTGGGCATAAAGACAAAGCGGCAGCAAGCTGCCGCACTCCAAACGCTTCGCGCCTACCAACGGCCAGTGCATCCGCGGCAACGCGTGAGAAACCATCGGGATCAGCGGCGAGGGCGAATGGGGCCGTATGGGGACAGACACGGTGTTTGTGCATCCCCAGCCGGTGAATGTTCGGGCGCTGGATTTGCGTGATCGAAACGGGTCGTAAGATCGGTGGTCGGGTTGATGCGGCCGGGGACGGCCGCGCTCCCGAGCGCCGGTGCTTTTTCCAGCGCGTGCAGGAGCGCGGGCATTCTTGCCCGCACCCAGCCGGTGAACATTCGGGCGCAGGA
>JAAYVR010000143.1 GCA_012517065.1 Verrucomicrobiota bacterium
GGACCCCAACTATCTCATTGACTACACAGCACCAATTCCCGGTGAGTATCTTTCGTCGTTTGACAAGACCACCGGGCCGGTGACGATCGTCACACCACCCCAAAGCATTACGGTCAATGAAGGGCAGCCTGCCACCTTCACCGTGGTTGTCGATGGCACTCCGCCTTACGACTACCAGTGGAAGCGAAACGGTCAGGACATCGCGGGCGCCTCTGGTCCGACCGCCTACACGTACACCATACCGCGCGTCTATCGTACTGATAACGGCGCAAAGTTCAGTGTAGTCGTCACAGGGGCTCAAGGCGCACCTGTCACAAGCGCCGAAGCCACATTGACAGTCGTGACGGACGCCACCCCGCCAACAATTGTGTCGGCAAGGACAACCGCGACGTTCGACACCGTCGTTGTCACGTTCTCTGAACCCGTTGATCAGACAACGGCTGAGAACAAGGCGAACTACAGCATCTCGGGCGGTGTTACGATTAGTACTGCAGCGCTCGCAGGCGCGCCGGGCAGCGCATATGATCACCAAGTTATTCTGACCACAAGCAAGATGCCTGAAGGCGCCACGCTCACGCTGACCGTCAACAACGTCAAAGACGTCCCGGGCAACACGATCGCTGCCAACAGCAAGGTCGATTTCAAGACTTACGTCTGGGTGCCGGGGTACGTTCTCCACAAGTATTGGGAGAATGTAAGTGCGAATAACATCGCCGCCCTCCAAGGCGATGCCCGGTTTCCCAATAATCCGTCATGGGTCACTATCGAGCCGCGCTGGGAGTACCCGCCAAACGGTGGCAACGAAGGTGGCTCGAATTACGGAAACCAAATCACCGGCTGGTTCATCCCACAAGTTACAGGCGATTACGTCTTCTTCACTTGTAGCGATGACCCGTCAAACCTCTACCTGAGCACTGACGATAACCCTGCGAACAAGAAGCTCATCGCCCAAGAAACAGGCTGGAGCAACGCGCGGAACTGGCTGAGCGTCGGATCCGGCAACGTTGATAGCAAGCGCTCCGATTTGTTCGTTGACACCGAATGGCCTGATGGTTGGACGATCCACTTGATTGCCGGGAAGAAGTATTACATGGAATCAGTCCACACCGAAGGCGGTGGCGGTGACAACGTCGGTGCCACGTTCAAGCTCTATGCGGAGGAAGACCCGGCAAACGGCACTGCTCCGCGGCTGGCCGGCGACCTCATTGGCACTTACCTTGACCCGACCGGTGCGAGCGTTACAATCGAACAGCAGCCGCAAGACACCACTGGCCAGGAAGGCCGCACCGTCGTGTTCACAGTGGTCGCCACGGGCACTTCTGCCTACGGCAACACCGTCACATACCAGTGGCAGAAAGCAGCACCTGGCAGCTCAACTTTTGCTGACATCGATGGTGCAACAGGCAGCTCGTACGAGACGCCGCTGCTGGCGCTTGCCGACACCGGCTCGAAATACCGGGTGATCTGCACCGTGCCCACTCTAAGCGAAGCAAGCGCGGCTGCCACCTTAACAGTCGTGCCCGATACATTCCCGCCGAATGTGGTAAGCGCAGGCTCGCTCCAGAAAGGTAACGTGATCGAAATCGGTATCGAATTCGATGAGGACCTGGACCCTGTTACTGCGGGCAACGCGGCAAATTACACCCTGTCCAAAGGCAGTGTGACGGGTGTGCGTTATCAGAAGTATGCACACTGGGATGGCGCACCGAAGTTCGTCCTTGGCACTGCAGGACCGTTTACTGGCTGTGCTGTGGTGTTGACAACTTCCGGCCTCGTCGGCGGTGACCGGGTCACCGTAACTGTCAACAACGTCAAGGACGTGAAAGGCAACGGCATGACAGCCGCCCAAAGCAAGTCCATCACCGTCACAAAGAAGATGAAATGGGCTGCCATGGGCGGTAACGACTACCTCGAAGGCCAAATCCCTGCCGATCAGCCCGGCATTGTTGCTGATCCGGCGCTCTGGCCCGATGACGCCGTTGCAGTCGGCGAAGCTGATTTCTTCCTGATCAGCAGCGGCACTGCAAACTGGAACAACTACGACGAAGCCACCTTCATCTATGAAGAGGTCACTGGCGACTTCGACAAGGTGGTCCGCGTCGAGTATCAAGACCCGACCAGCCAGTGGGCGCGCATCGGTTTGTGCGCCACTCCGTCAGCAGATGAAGGCATGAACCGCGCGGCAGTAGATGGCGGCGCGCAAATGGAGCGCCGCTTCATGCAGCGTGTCAATCCCGCTGTACAATGGAACGGCACTGGTGGAAACAACGCCTTCGAAGCAGATTGGCGCCTAACCAAAGGCGGCAATTACGGTGGAACGGGTACCGGTGTACCGCGTTATCCAAACGCATGGCTTCGCATGAAACGAGCAGGCCAAGTGTTCACTGCATTCTACAGTAACGACGGCGTGAACTGGACACAGTACGGCACGGCTACGTTCACAGATGAACCGATGCCTGATACGCTCCTCGTGGGGCCGTATTACTCGCCAGAGTTCAATAACAACGGCACCGGCCAAGGCGTAGGCCACTCCTCGGTCGCCAAAGTGCGCAGTTACGGCGACTACCAGTCAAGGCCGCCTGAAGCTGCGTTCGCCATAGGGCTCAACTTTGGCGCCGACGAACCTAACGGCGCAAACGCTGGCGTTTTGCCCTCCATAGCCACCGCAGGTGTTCCGGGCGTGGTGCAAGCGCATTGGAACAATCTGACTGGTGCCTCGGGCTCAGCCTCTGCCCTTGTTGCTGATGCCAAAGGCCAAGGCGTACCCACTTCCGCCGCCGTCGAATGGTCCTGCCCGAACACGTGGTCCTCGACGGGCCGTGGCGAAGAGAACAACAAGTTCACTGAGAACGACTTCGTTCTCATGACGGGTTATCTGGACACCGGTAACGCAACGACCACGCAGGTGACCATAACCGGCCTGCCAACCGAACTCACAAGCAAGGGTTACGATGTCTATGTGTATCTCTTGGGCGGAGTTCCTGGACGCGGCGGTGGTTACAGGATCGTGGATGCCGCCGACCCGACCAAGGTGTTGAAGGATTATGTGAACGCTCAGGGCCCAACTAATCCGACCAATTACATCGAGGTCGTGCCAACGCCGGGCGCGTGGGCCGTTGGGAATTACATCAAGTTCAGCGGCTTGACAGCACCCGCAATCATAGTCGAAGCGACCACTGAAGGCGGTCACGCTTACGGTGGAACGCCGCGAGCGCCTATAAACGCAATCCAGTTGGTGGCCGCTGGCGCGGCGCCGCCTCAACCGCCGACTCTGTCCGTGAGCTTGAATGCCGAAGGACAAGTGGTGCTCACATTCGAAGGAACGTTGCAGGCGGCTGACGACGTGGCTGGTCCGTACACATCCATCCCAGGCAACAGTCCGCTCGTCGTAGCCCCAAGCGGCGGTAAACGGTTCTATCGCGCTGTGCGGTAGTACAAACTTGAGTAATCACGAGGCTGGGCAATCCGCCCAGCCTCTTTTTTTTGTATGGCGTCGAACCGCTCACAGACCTGACGCCACTTGTGGTACTGATGTTCTGCGGAATTCGCGCAAGTACCACGAGTTGCGTGATCGTTCAAGGCCTCTGCCTCAAGAACATTCACTCACTCATCCCAACTCATTGCCGTTTGCCCCAAAATCTTCCCGGAAAGCAACTCTGGGTGTATTGGTCTGGTCAGGCGGTGAGATTTCCGGGTTAGCGAGGCTCCGCTTCAGGCCTGCCAGGCATGAGGTGCAACAATGTCGAACTGGAACACGCCGATCTCGGCGCGTGGCACCCCTCGCTAACAAAAGAATGTGGCCGCTCCGCAGCCATCCCTCCCCTGGCAACCGAAAGCGTTGGCACATGAATTGATTCAGCACTTGCCGCCTGCCCCCCCCGTCCAAGAAGGACGCAAATGGAGTGACAGGCTCGTTGTCTGGGTGTGGCCCCAAATAGAGGGACAGGCTCGTTATTTGGGTTTTGTCCCCGGATTGTGGCGTGGCCCACAAACTGTCCCTTGTTCCAATCGGCGGCTGCGGAAATCTGTGTGGGAACCCCGCGCATGCAGATCCGGGTAGAGCCGGTGGTCTCCCACCGGCTCCCCCACAGACCCGTGCGAGCGGTTTTCCCGCACACGGTTCTTCCGGTTACGGCTTCGTGCCGCTCTGTTATCCGCCGTTGTCACGTGTACACGATTTCGGACCACTGTGTGTCCATCGTGTTTCCTCACGACGGTCCCGTAACCGTGTCTGCCCCTTCCCTACTCCCCGGCTCCAGGCGGCCCCGTTCGCCGGCTTTCACCGGTACTATGAGCAGACTAAGACTCCCGCCGGGCTTCTCCGCGCTCTCCCTTTGTCGGTTGAACACGAATACCTGAGTCGCTTCCTCTGTTCGCTCCACCTCGCCGGGAAGCCGCAGCTCGGTGGCCTGGTCGTTGATAACCGGTGCCGACCACTCCGGTATTTGTCTCAGGACCTCGACGGGTCTCTCATGTTCCCAGGGAACCCCATTGCGCCTTTGCCATGCTCTCTGACCCCGGTCGGACCTACATCCCTCACCATATCGGGACTTCGATGCTGCCCTCGCACC
>JAAYVR010000144.1 GCA_012517065.1 Verrucomicrobiota bacterium
CGAAATAACGCGAAAGATGCGAAAGGGAATGTAATAGAGCGGGCTTTCAGCCCTTGGATGGTGGAAGATGATATGGGCGCCCTTCGTGGGGCTGCGCCCCACGCTGGTATGAGGCCGCGCCGTTGGCGCTCTGGTGGCTGGTCGGGCCACCGGTCTGGAATGAATCCGAAATCGCCGTCGAATGTTCAATCCCACACATTGGCTTGATTGTATTTGACACCATATTTGTTCAGGAACACATGAAGCATGACGGCGATTATAGGGCCGAAGGCCCGCCTTATACCAGCCTGGGGCAACGCCCCAGGTAAGTGGACCAAATCAGTGAAAGCAAGGGCTGAAAGCCCGTCCTAATCCGGAGTTTCTTGAGGTTCTCGTGAATGTTTATCTGCGGGTTCGTGTGATCGAAACGTGGTGCAAGATCGGTCGTCGGGTTGATGCGGCCGGGGACGGCCGCGCTCCAAGCAGCGGTTCGCATGCGGCGCTACCGGTCGCTTACAGACCAAGAAAAGGCGTTTCTTAGCCAAAGCAAGGTTGGCCGGGCCGCTCGTTGTACCTAACTCTGCCGGTCTTTGTACAAGGGCTCTGTCGGCGATTGAACATGCGAGGACAAGAGACTCGGATTTGATGGAAAACCCAGGAGCCGGAAATCACCGGAGGGCGTTGTGGAACCATGAACCGGGAACAGTCTGTTGGGATCAGTATGTTGACTGTCATGAAATCAGGGGCAATTGAATCGTCGCGGTTTTTTGTTCTCCGCTGTTTCGCGAGACATGCTGTTTGCTTCGCTTGTCAATGATGGAAGTACAAGGAGGCTGCATGGTGTTCACACCCGAACAAGCAATTGCAGGGGCGATTCTCGTTTGCCTGATTGGCGCGGCGTTTGCGCTTCCACTCGCGCAGAACAGACGAACAGCCGGCTGGGCAACGTTTGCGGCCACCTCGATTTCCGGATTGTTTGTCATCAGTGCCGTCGTTCGTGTCCTGGCTGAGGGTCCTTCGACCGAGCCGGCGCGGTTCCTTCAGATGCCGTTGCTGGGATTTGCGCTGAGACTGCACGTGGACGGTTTGAG
Source organism: Verrucomicrobiota bacterium (assembly GCA_012517065.1). Lineage (GTDB taxonomy): Bacteria > Verrucomicrobiota > Verrucomicrobiia > Limisphaerales > J093 > JAAYVR01. Next base: position 1,071 of record JAAYVR010000144.1, read on the forward strand.
CGCGGTATTCCTGTTATTGGCAGTGCTTGTTGCAGTAGCAACGGCCGTATATGGCATAACCTACATGGACCATTACCCCGAGTACAATGCCCGCAGGTATTATCCGCATTTTCTGCTCTTTCTTGCCGCCATGTACGGTCTGCTCACCACAACGGACATGATGTGGTTCTTTTTCATCTTCTGGCAGATGATGACATTGCCCGGCTACGCACTCATCAGATACGAGCACCGTGTCCGACAGAATGTAACTGCAGCCAACAAATACCTGCTGATGATGCAGATTGCCTGCGTGGCCACAATGGCCGGGGCAGAATTGCTGGCCTGGGGTAAAGGGTCAATTTCGGCCACAGGCGGTCTGAAATACGATTTCGAAACCGTCAAGATGGGACTTCCAACGCTGCTGGAAGCACGGCCCGCGACGACAGCCCTTGCCTTTGCTCTGTTCCTTGCAGGGTTTGGGATCAAGATGGGGATGTGGCCATTTGGGCAGATTTGGCTGCCTGATGCACACCCGGCCGCGCCTTCGCCCGTGAGCGCGATGTTGTCCGGCGTGATGATCAAGACCGGCGCATACGGTCTGATGCGCTACTTTATCTGGCTGCCGGCGGATTGTGGAACTGCCCGATTTGGGATGGGATTTTGGGGCGGGCTGGTTGTGGTGTTGGGAACCGTCACGCTTTTCACCGGTGCAGCACAAGCATTGAGACAGGAACAATCAAAACGGCTGCTGGCGTTCAGCAGCATTGGCCAGATTGGTTACATTATGCTTGGCACCGGGGCCTGCATGGCCCTGTTGGCCACCGGCGACAGCGGTGCAGGAGCGCTGGCCGTTATCGGGTTCACCGGAGCGTTGTTTCATGTGCTCAATCACGGATTGTTCAAGGCACTGCTGTTCCTGAATGCAGGATCGCTGATGCATGCAACAGGCACCCAGGATTTGAACCGCATGGGCGGCCTCATGCGTTTTATGCCTGTGACCGCTGCCACTGCTCTTGTTGGTTCGTTGTCGATTTCGGGTGTGCCATTGCTGAACGGCTTTGCAAGCAAATGGCACATATACGTCACGTGCATCAAGGGCAGCGCATGCGTGTGGTACCTCGCGGTGTGCGGCCTCGCAGCCATTCTTACGAGCGCAATTACACTGGCATTGTTCATCAAGTTCTACGGAGCCAGCTTCGCTTCGCGCAGCAGCAAGTTGGTAAAGGATCGGGTGGCGGCTCGTGGGCGGCTTGAAGTTGGGATTCTAATGCAGCTCCCGCAGGTGTTCTTGGCGTTGGCCTGCATTTTGCTGGGCATGTGGCCAGCGCTTGGCACTGGTTTGGTTGCAAGCGCCCTTCGAATGAGCCATTCCGGATTGCTCGGCGACACGGCGGGAGCCATTCCCATTTCAAGAGGCACATGGTGGGGAATCACATTCGCCGATGGGACTGCACAGTTTGCGCCGGCAGGTCTTGCCGCTTTGTTAATGAGTGGCTTGCTGGTTGCAGTACTGGCAAGTCGTGCCGGAGGCGCGAAACGGCGGAGAGCGGAACCATGGCTTTGTGGTTATGCCCGGGACAGCGAACACAACCGCTATCGGGCGCATGGGTATTATTGGGAACTGAAGCGCTTGGTCGCGCAGGCTGGAGGCGGTCGATCTGAAAGTGCGGTTTGGACCCGTCAGAATCAGTCTTTCAAACGCAAGGGCGAGGCCGGTCAAAGCTCAAGTCAAGAGATCGAACAGGCGGGATCCCCAGAACAGAAAACTCTGGGCGCACAAATGCCAGTTTGGTCTGTTATTGAGGAGAAGACAGCGCGCAATCGCGGTCCAGAATAGCAAGCTTCTGAATCTTGGCGGGGCATACGATACGGGGACAGACACTTTGTTTGTGCATGAAACGAAAGCGGCAGCAAGCTGCCGCACTCAAAGCGCTTCGCGCCTACCAACGCCCGCTGCATCCGCGGCAGCGCGTTAGAAACCATTGCGATCAGCGCGCTCTTCCTTGCAACGGGGTCGCAGGGCATATTCCCCAGCCCGGCGTGGCTCAAGGTCCGAGGGGGCGCAGGAGCCGGGGGCGTTGCCCTTCAGGCAACTTTGGTTCCGGCTACGCTGGGCTGGGAAACATGCGGGCTAGAACGGCGATGTCACGGCGAATTATGAGCACCGGATGCGGTGGACAGCCGCTCAACAAATCGTGCGAATCTGGATGTTTGGTGTGTCTCGATGCGATCACCGGGTTTGCGCACAACAAACGCTGCAGCGCCCGGGACACGTTCAACCAACTTCATTCCTTTAGCAGGACCTAGAACACTTACAGCGGTCGCCAAAGCGTCGGCCGTCATCGGGTCTGGCGCAATCACCGTCACAAGACTGTGATCGGTTAGTCCGACACCGGTGCGGGGATCGACTATGTGCGAGTACCGGATTCCGTTGATTTCCACGTACTGGAACACATCGCCGGAAGTGGCCAGCCCATGGTTCTTGAGCAGCACAAACCGTCGCGGCGGCGCTTCGGGAACATCCAAAGGCGCAATTTCAATTCGCCAGCCGCGCCGCTCAGGCGGCGGTTCGCCTGCCGCAACATCGCCCGATGCCATCACCATCGCGCGCTTGATCCCCCGGTTTTCGAGTACGCGCAACGCCTCCATGGCGGCATATCCTTTTGCGATCGCTCCGAGATCAAGGCGCATCTTGGGCACAAGCAACTTTGCAGACCGCGTTCGCTTGTCCAGCACCAGGTTTTTGTATCCGACGGCTTTCCGGGCCTGTTCGAGACGGACAGGATCGGGAAGTTCATGCTGCCTTCGCGCGCGCCGCCATAGGCTGATGTACGGACCGGCGGTCACGTCAAAAGCGCCTCCGCTCAAGCGTGCAATTTCCTGAGCGCGACTGAGCACACGCCAGAGATCATCGCTTAATCGAATGCTTACGCCGGTTCCCGCCGTCCGTGTCAGGCGGTTCAGCTCACTTTCCGATTCGTAGTCGCTCAGGATGTCGTTCAATTCCGCGATTCGCCGGAATGCTGCTCGAGCGCCAGCATGTGCTTTGGCCGGGTTCTCCGCATACAAGACGATACGGAACGGCACGCCCATTTGCGGTTCTTCGAACTCGTACCTTCGCAGACTCGGCTCTTTGCCCTTCCTGGCCGTGGTGGAGCAGGAGCAAGTCGCCAATCCGACGGCTGCAGTCAGCAGGCCGAAAAGTGCACCACGGAGCCTCAAGCGTTGGAATCGCATCCGGTTCAGGCTACGACGCGGGCCTCATGCAAGTCCAGTCCGGGTTCAGTGAAAGCATCGGAGGCACAATCTAATGCGAAACCTTGGAGGGTTATGGCGTGTCTTTATCGGAAAGGCCGGTGGCGCTGCCGTCACTTTCAACTTGGCGCTGGGTTGGGCGAGGGAGAGACGTCGCCGGCCTGATGATTCTTTGTTTGAGGATGGTTTGACGAAGATGAAACAATCCTGCACAGTCACGGTTTCAATGCAACGCACACTTGTTATAGCGATGGGACTTGTGCTGGCGTTGTCGTGGGGCGGCGGGTCTGCAGCAGCCCAGACAAAACGCAGCATCACGTTGGACGAATGCATTCAATTGGCGCTTGAACACAACCTTGATATTAGGATCGAGCGCGTCATGCCAAGGATCGCACGCCTGAGCCTCGAAAACGCGTATTCGGCCTACGATCCCACCTTCAACAGCTCTTTCGGACACACATCGAGTTCATCCCCATCCGGCGTCGATCCACAAGGCCGATCATATGCGCCGACAGAGACCCGCAAAGATTCGTTTTCGTTTGGGTTGTCCGGACTCGGGCCGCTTGGCGAAAATTACCGGCTAAGCGCCAATTTCAACGACACATACGGCACGCGACCGGGCTCAGCCCCTGATTGGTCAGACCCATACTACGTGACCAATAATTTCGAGTTCGTCAATCCTGCCTGGGGACTCGCGAGCGTCCGAACGTTGCAACCCGGAGTCAGATCAGTTTCGAACCCGTTCCGCACAGCCGATGGATTTGTCGGGTTCAGCATCACTCAACCGCTGATGAAGAACTTCTGGATCGACAGCGCCCGTCTTAACATTATTTTGCGTCGCAAGGACATCAAATCGTCAGAGGAAGATTACCGGCGGGTTGTCATTTCAACCATTAGCGCGGTGCAACAGGCTTATTACTCGCTGATCGCGTCGCGCGAGGCGGTCAAAGTCCGAGAAATGGCCCTCGAGTTGAGCGAAGAACTGCTCCGCGAGAACCGCAAAAGAATCGAAGTCGGCGTCCTCGCCCCTCTGGATGAAAAGCAGGCCGAGTCCGAGGTTGCTGCCAGCCGAGCTGCTCTTCTGGGGGCCCAAAACGACGTGCGCACAGCGCAAAACGCCCTGAAAAAGCTTATTACAGACAATTGGGACGATTGGAAGGACATCGAGCTTGAACCCGCCGAAAAGCTCAGCAGCGTGGCGCAGATATTCAATCGACAGGACAGTTGGATCAAAGGGCTCACGATGCGCCCGGAATTGATCCGGGCACGCATCGAGCTTGAAAAGAACTATGTCACTCTGAAGTACGATCGCAATCAGTTGTATCCGCAGCTTGACCTGGTGGGCAGCTTCGGCCTCGCAGGGTCCGGCAATGAATTCTCAGATGCCCTCGGCGTCGTAAGCGACCGCAGCAATCCAACCTACGGGTTCGGGCTGCAGCTTTCGATGCCGCTCAGCCGGCGCGCCGCGCGAACTTCATATCGCCTGACGAAGGAGAACATCGAGCAGGCCCTGCTTGCACTCAAGAAGCTCGAACAGGACATCCTTGTCGAAATCGACAATGCAATCGCCCAGGCACAAACCAGCTTCCAACAGGTCGAAGCCACTCGCGCGTCGAGAGTGTATGCTGAAGCCGCGCTTGAAGCCGAACGCAAGAAGCTCGAAAGCGGCAAGAGCACCAACTTCGAGGTGATCCGGCTTCAACGCGACCTGACCCTGCGGCGGTACGAAGAGCTGGCTGCGTTGGTTCAGTATAACACGGCGCTCGTGCGGCTTGCCCAAGCGGAAGGCTCAACGCTTGAACAGCACGGCATCAGTCTCCAAGTCAAGTGATGATTCCCGCCGTGCGGATGCCGCTCGCCCAGATTGGCAAGGTATTCGGAAAGAGGTTGATTCGCTGGGAGAGTGTGTTCTCTGCTTCCGATCAATCCGAGGCGCAATCTCGCTAAACTACAACGTTGAATTGTTCGCCCGGTTTGAGCGAACTGGCGAAAGCCGCAAGCAGCACCGGGATTTGCTCGAGATCGCGGAGACTGACCAACTCGACGGGCGAGTGCATGTAGCGGTTTGGCAAACTTACAAGCGCGCTCGGAATACCACCGCGGGTCCAAAAGATAACGTCCGTGTCAGTCCCGCTTGTGGCCGACATTGCTTCGTGCTGCAGTTTGATCTTTTCTTTGCGCGCCACCTCCTCAAGTCGTTCCACGATGGCGGGGTGGTTACAACCGCCGTGCGTGAGGGTTGGCCCTTTGCCAATCTTGACGTCCCCGTGCAACTGCTGGCTGACGGTGGGATAATCGGTTGCATGCGTGACGTCCACAACAATGGCAACGTCGGGTTTGATTGAATACGCAATCTGACGCGCTCCGTAAAGTCCGACCTCCTCCATGATGTTCGACACGGCACAGACCTCGGCTTTGAGCTTGCGGCCTTCAGTCTTGAGAAGACGCAGTGTTTCTGCCACTGCAAACGTGCCAACCCGGTTGTCAAAAGCCCGCGCAATCGCCAGATCGCCCCTCAGCAGTTCAAACGAGTCTTCGAGCGTAATAGGATCGCCAATCCTCACAAGCTTCTCCGCCTCGCGCCGGTCACGAGCGCCAATGTCGATAAACAAATCGCCAATCTCGGGCATTTTTCGTTCCTTTTCGTTCTTCGTCAGATGTGGAGCGACATTCCCGATCACACCCCGGACAGGTCCTTTGGCGGTGTGAATCAACACGCGCTGCGCTTTGACAACAACGGGATCAACCCCGCCCAGCTTCCGAACATACAAAAACCCCTCTTTGTCGATGTAGTTTACCGTCAGCGCAACTTCGTCTGCGTGTGCAGCGAGCATCAGACGTGGTGACCCGCCTTCGTTCAGTATTGCGACACAGTTGCCATAAGCGTCTGAGTAGGTTCTGTCGGCGTATTGTCGAACATAATTCAGCCAAACTCGTTGGCCGCGCATTTCGTGGCCGGACGGACTCGGCGTGTTGACCAGTTCTCGTAGGAATTCCAGTGACTTGTCTCGCATGCCGGGAGTAAGCCCGAAAACAGCGGGCCGGGAAAGTCAAAAGTGGACGGAAGTTTAGCCCGCATATTTCATACCCTGAGCACCCTGCGAAACGAGTGTCTTCAAGCAACCAAGGAATATGCGGGCCCCGGAAATCTCACTGGAATCACGGTGTGGGTGTACCTTGATCGGTCGGCTGGCAAGATTCTTGGGCGAGAAGTGCTTGGCGCGAACTTGATTGACACAACGAACTGGCGGTTGGACAGTTTTGCCGTGACAGCAAAGAAAAAGCAACGACGCAAGGAGGGCCAGCCGGTAATACCCCGGGTCGCAACCGAAACATGGCAGGCTCTCTCAAGAGAAGCAGACGCTTTTGCGAAACTTGAGCCCTGGGATTGGATGTGGGACGACCAGATACTCGGCTTGCGCGACCCAAAGACCGGAGAAAAGCTGTTGTGTAGTATCCTCGGGGCGCTGCAGCAAGTGCACGGGTTGCTGGTGTTCAGAAATCAAGCAGGCCATCGGTTTCTGCTTACCACAGTTCTGGAGGATAATCCGGATCAGATGCTGGCAGACCGCAATCGCGGATTCGACCGTGACCTTCTACAAGTTGAGTTTGTCAGCAAGGCCGAGCTAACCAGTGTGGACCGCCGGGTCTTCTCGTCGATAGGATTCTCACCTTCGAAAAGCCGTGGAGGGCGCTGGCCCTTGTTTCGAAGCAGCTTTCCCGGTTGTTACCCGTGGTATTTGACCCAGGCAGAAGCGGAAATCCTGCTTTATGTCTTGCCGTATGTCCGGGCGTTTTCCATCTATTTGCGCGAGCTGGCCCAGCCCAACATTGGTGTTCTCGAATCAGGCATCGCGTTTCTCGTGGAAGACTACGACACCACTAAACGCCCCATGAACGCTGGGGACCTGAAGTGGGAAACAATGCTTCCCCCGCCAGCCATGCCGGTAGAACCAATTGTGATCGATTCGGTTACACTTGAATCTTTGCGTCAGCTTCCTCAAGAGGCTGAGTGCGAGTTGGAATTGGATGTGTCTTACTTGGCGTTCCCTTGCATGGCTCCCGACCGCCCGTATTTCCCCAACGCTGCTTTGGCAATAGAGCGCGATTCAGGGATTATCTGCGCCCATTCTTGTTCCGATAACACTGACCGACAGGGCAAGAATGCGCTGTCCAGCGCATTCGTCAGCGCCCTGAAGAAGCTGCACTGCCGCCCAGGAACAATTTACGTCCAGCACCAACGCGTAGCCGATGCGCTGAAGTCCGCCACAAGCGAGCTCGACATCGAACTTATCATTGATCCTCAACTTCTGCTACTCAACAGCGTCCGCGAAATCTTCGAGCAGAGCCTGCGAGCTTAGACCGCATATTTTCCAGCCCGGCCCAGCCGGAACCAAAGTCGCCCGACGTGCAGCGGCGGCTTCTGCACTCCATCGAGCCGTCGGGCACGCCGGTCTGCGAAGAATCCTCTGCGACTCCGTCGCCAGCAAAACCACTCTGATCAAGCCCCCCACCGCACCGGGGGCCGAAAGGGTAACTCCCAACCACGAAAAACACCAAACACACGAAAAAGGTGCTGTGATCGTCCGGGCTTTCAGCCCTTGGCTTGTGGAAAGTGTCCTCGAGATAGGCCTTGTCGTGGGGCTTCGCCCCACGCTGGTATAAGCCGCGCCGTTGGCGCTTCGATGACCGACCAAGACAACCGCCTTGTGCATGGCAGCGCAGTTGATCGTTTCAGCCATGCACACCCCTGACTGTGTTCCAGACCGTTGGTGTTCGTGGACCAGTAACTCGAGGGCCGAAGGCCCGGCCCCATACCAACCTGGGCCAGCGGCCCAAGTGAAAGGCGCCAGATCAGTATGAGTAAGGGCTGAAAGCCCGCATCATGCATCTTTCCCGACGGTTAAGTATTTAAGAACGTCCAACGTCCAACGCTCAACGTGCAACGTTCAGAGGTTTTACTGCTCGATGAATGCTCGTTTCAAAGCCGCCTGAAGGCGGGACTCTAACAGCC
>JAAYVR010000145.1 GCA_012517065.1 Verrucomicrobiota bacterium
AACCGCTTGATCAATCCCTCGAGCTTGTATTTGCACAGTTGATCCAGCAGATGCTCCTTGCCGACGATTCTGGACATGCAGTGATACAGAACAGTTTTACCCTGAACTTTGATTCTGGGCAGTCTCATTACAACCTCCTTGATTTGTATTGTTGTTCTCCTTGCAACAGAGCGACAGGCACGCAGCCGTGCCTCCCGTTGGCCGACTGGTCGGGCGGGTCCGGGTCGGAACCCGGGGCGCCCAAATACCGTGTCTGTCCCTCTATTTGGGGGTAAAATCGCACAACAGACTCCGGGAGTCAAACGGGGCTGGGGTGTTAGCGAATCTGCGCCTCAAACCGGCGCTGCATGCGGTTCCATAATGCTCGATGGGTACCCGCTGCTCTCGGTGCCTGGTCCCCCTCGCTAAGATCTGTCAGCGCCGTAGCAAACATGCAATCATGGTGCGTCTTCTGACTCTGCACGATGGGAGGTGAAGGCCCGATTGAGTTTGTTTGCGGCCGGCAGGGGCTGTAGAAAGAAAGGGAAATTGTGGCAGGCGGCTTTTGGTTCGGGTTTCTTCGAAGTGTTCATCATGGGGCGCAGCCTGCTCTGTCTTAGCAACAACCACCACCAGAAGTGCGGATTGGACTTGGCAGCTGTTCTGCGTCAAAAAAACCACACCTACAGAGATGTGGATTTGATGGCGTTGGCGAGGTCATTCAGGTGGCGGGCCACCGAGAATTGATTTTCGAATACCTGGCGGAACATGGTGCCGTCGATGGTCGTTACGGCAAGCAAGGCGGTGGCAATCTGATCTGGGTGCCGAGGTTCGATTAGTCCCGGGTAATTGCTCGGGATGTGTTCTGGGATTGACCGCCATCGGGTGGTGACTATGGGAAGTCCGAACGCCATGGCTTCGATGAGATTCATCGGCTGGCCTTCGAAGGCGAAATAGGTGGGAAAACAGAACACGTCTGCTTCGCGGTACAGCGCCCATTTTTCAGGTTCACTTATGAAACCTAAATGCCTGAGCCATGAGGCATCGCCGAGGTCACCGAGGAGCTTTTCGAATTCGGCTTGTTCATCTGCTCGCAGAAAAGACCCCACCATTGTGAGCCGGAAAGAGATCGGGGTTTTATCGGCTGCGAGCCTGGCATTGGCGAGTTTGACACCTTCGATTGCGTCGAAGAATCCCTTGTCGCGTGTGCAATGGGCAAGGAACAGGACGTGAACGGTTTCGTGGGGTTGCGTTGAATTGGTGGCGGGTGTTTGGGTTTGGAACAGGCGTTGGAGGTGGGATGCGCGATGTGCTCTTTTGGCGGCCAGGCTGGGGACGTAATCCGGGCACGGGTCCGGAATTCCGTTTGTGACAACGAAAGTGCGGCGCGGACGGAGGACTTCGGCATCGGGCTGGTTGAATCGGGACAGCACGATGGCGGTTGTCGCACGTCCGAGGAGCAGGTGCGTGAGCCAGCGTTCGATGGCCGTAGCCTGCTGGGTCAGCCATGCTCCAAGCCCCACAGCGTGCCAGTGAAAAACCAGTGTTTTGAAAAAAGGGCGGCAAAGGAGCATCACGATCCAATCGCGGTATATGGCGGCGCGTCTGGGGGGCGCGGGCACGTAGTACATGGCGGTGACACCGTATCGAAATCTGATCCAGATCGCCTGCGCGCAGTAGAAGATCAGCCTGGGAATTTTTGCGAGGCGCGGGCGGCCGACGTCGGGAAGGTCATACGAGAGGCGTGCATTTACGTGGTAAACCTCGATGCCATAAGGGTTGGTGTTAAGCTGGTGCGGACCGGCTTGCGCGGTTTTCCGTCGGCAATCCCCGCCAAACGCATTGAGCATGAGTTGCACCATGAGGCTTTGGCCATGCACGGGCGGCGGCGTATGTGCGAACAAGACCAATTTCATTTTATCCAGCCGGCTTGGAGGATGTGTCGGAACAGTATTTCGGCTGCGAGCGCATGTCCCTTTTCGACGTAGTGGACCTCGTCCCAAAAATAGCGGCGGGTATCTGTGCCAAGCTTGGAAATTTCGCTGTGGAAATCTGCGGTCAAATCTTGGACCGGCAGGTTTGCGTGGGCGAGCATGGTTGATATTGAGGATTGTTGGGGGGTGGCGTTGGTGTTCAGGACCGACGAGGTCGGGGCGATGCAGATCATGATGTTTTCTTTGGGGTGACCTGTCGATTCCCACGAATTGTGCACGAAGTCCGCGATGGCTTCGACGTGAATGTCAACGACGCGGTTGGTGTGGTAAGGTACGTCGCGGTTTCTGGGGCGTTCCCAAATGCGCGACACTTTGCTGGGGAGCCGCTTTAGGAAGCCGTAACGCTTGTCCAGGTGGTGAACGGATAGAAGGATGAATTGGCCAAGGGCAGAAGAAGGTTTGCGGGTTGGGTACACAAAATTGCCGTCTGCTAGGAAGGTCAGCGGCGGCCGATGAAAATCGTCTTCAATCGCATAAACGATCAGGTAGTCGGGCTTGACGATCGGGATAAGCGTTTTGGCGCGATTCAGCATTTGTGTGACCGAATAGCCGTTCACGCCGGCGTTGAGGACCTTGATTGGGGCGCGGTTGCTGGAATTGATTTTTCGTTCCAGGGCTTCAGTGAACAGGTCTTGTTGCCGGACCCGGCTTCCGCCGAACGTCACGGAGTCGCCCACCACAAGGATTCTTTTTGCATCGCGAAATGCGGAGGATTTCTCGTCGTCTCGCAAGCCGAGGTCGTTGATGTGGACTGCGATCCCGAGGCGGTGTGAAACCTGATTTGGGGCGGGTTCGTAGCCGCATTGAGGGTTTTCCTTGTAGAGGACAGGGTTGGCCATGCCAAAGAAGCGGAAGACCAGCTCGGCGCCGGCGACGCAAACGGCGACGCTAACGATCAGCAGAGTTAGCCTACCTGCAATTCTGCGGAGCAGACCCGACGCGGGTTTCGAGGCAAGCGGCGCGCCCGAAGGCGCACCCTTGCCGGTCGATTCCTGTTGTTGATCGGCCCTGTCGGCGTCGGTCGTGCACATTGCAGTGATGATATTGTGCGGGTTGCGATTTATCCAGGCAAAACGGCGCCGGGCTGAATCTGTGGGGGGAGGACCGCCTTGCGGAACTACGAGCCCAAACTGCGAGCCTGGCACATTATTTGTTCGGCGTGCGTTAACCCTGGCCCGGAAATCTCATCGGAATGAAGCTTTGGGTGTCTTGGGCTGGTCAAGCGGTGAGATTTCCGGGCCAGGCCGAAGAGTGCAGAGTGGCGGAGCGGCGGTCTTACCTGACGCAAACATACGTGAACGGCAGGGGGCCTTCTCGAGCGCGCGGTGATGAGGGCGCCAATTGAGCTTGTATGAGATGGTCCGATGTGGCGCAATCAACCACCACAGTCCGGTGCGCTGGAGCCGGACGGACAATCAAGCAGATGACGGCGATTTTGGGCATATCGGCTTTCTATCACGACAGCGCGGCTGCGCTTGTGGTGGACGGAGACATTGTGGCCGCTGCGCAGGAAGAAAGGTTCACTCGGAGAAAACACGATCCGGGGTTTCCGGAGAATGCGATTGCATATTGTTTGCGGGAGGGCGGGATCAAGGCTGAGGACCTTGCCTACATAGTGTTTTACGACAAACCGCTGGCCAAGTTTGACCGTTTGCTGGAGACGTACCTTGCTTATGCGCCATGTGGGTTTGGGAGCTTTCGACTGGCGATGCCTTTGTGGTTGAAAGACAAGCTGCACATGCGCCGGACCTTGCGCAACAGGTTTCACATGGCGCGGCGGACACCGATAGTATTTACCGATCACCACGAAAGCCATGCCGCCAGTGCGTTTTTCCCGTCGCCGTTCGAGCGGGCGGCAATTTTGACCATTGACGGTGTTGGCGAGTGGAGCACCGCCACCTGTGGTGTGGGTGAAGGCAACCGGCTGCGCCTGTTGAAACAGCTTCAATTCCCGCATTCGCTCGGGTTGCTGTATTCGGCTTTCACGTACTATTGCGGGTTCAAGGTCAACAGTGGCGAATACAAACTCATGGGGCTTGCGCCTTATGGGAAACCGGTCTATTTGGAAGCCATTCTGAATCACATCGTTGATCTGAAGCCGGACGGCAGCCTGTGGATGGACATGGACTATTTCAACTATTGCCAGGGGCTGACGATGACGAACGACCGGTTTCACAAGCTCTTTGGCGGCCCGCCGCGCCGGCCGGAATCAATGCTCGAGCAGCGGCACATGGACATTGCGGCCAGCATCCAGAAGTTAACCGAAGAGGTGCTTCTGCGGATGGCGCGGATGGTGCATGCCGAGACAAGGATGAGCAATCTGGTGCTTGCAGGCGGCGTGGCGCTGAATTGCGTTGCCAACGGGCGTTTGCTGCGCGAAGGACCATTTGAAAACCTGTGGATTCAGCCCGCTGCAGGTGACGCTGGCGGGGCGTTGGGCGGAGCATTGTTCGTTTGGTATCAACTACTGGACAAGCCGCGGCAGCCGGATCCTAACGACAGTCAGAAGGGCAGTCTGTTGGGGCCGCGGTATTCGAACGATGAGATCGCCCGGTTTCTCGCCGAGATGAAGGCGCCGCACGACAGGTTCGACGATGAAGCGGCGCTGTTGGATCGGGTGGCTCGTCTGATGGCGGAAGGGCGCATTGTAGGGTGGTTCCATGGCCGGATGGAGTTTGGTCCGCGCGCACTTGGCTCGAGGAGCATTGTGGGGGACGCTCGAAATCCGACGATGCAAGCCACGATGAACCTGAAGATCAAGTTCCGCGAGAGTTTCAGGCCGTTTGCGCCATGTGTGCTGCGGGAGAGGGTGCACGAGTACTTCGCAATGCGTCCGGGCCAGGACAGCCCGTACATGCTGCTTGTGGCGCCTGTTCTTGAGAAACACAGGGTGCCTCTTACCGAATCACAATTGCGTACCATGACGGAGGACCCGGACCTGAGGCAGCGGGTTAACATTGTGCGTTCGACGGTTCCGGCGATTACGCATGTCGATTACAGCGCAAGGATACAAACTGTGGATGAACAGCGGCACGGGCGCTTTTACCGACTGATGAAGGCTTTTGAACGGCTTACGGGTTGTCCGGTGATCGTGAATACGAGCTTCAACATTCGCGGTGAACCGATTGTATGCTCCCCCGCGGATGCGTATCGGTGTTTCCTTGCCACCGACATGGACGCGCTTGTGCTTGAAGATTTCCTGCTGTTGAAGGAGAAGTTTGACCGGACGATGACCGAAGCGGAAAGACAGAAGTACATTGGCAGTTTTCAACCCGATTGATTTCCATGACGTGGGCGGACATACAACGCAATCCTTCGACCAAGACTCTGCGTCAATTTGCGGGCGTCTGGCTTGTGTTTTTCCTTGCCCTTGCAGCTTATCAGGGCTGGTACCGAAACAAGCCCGGGTGGGGTTTGGGTTTGGCGGTGTTGGCGGTCGTAGTTGGCGGACCGGGATTACTGTTTCCGAGGATTCTGCGGCCGATTTACGTGGGCTGGATGATGCTGGTGTTTCCGATCGGCTGGACTGTGTCGCAGATCATGCTTTTGTTGATGTTTTACTGCATTATTACGCCGATAGCTTTTGTGCTGCGGTTGAAGGGGCGCGATCCACTCTGCAGAAAGCGCGCGCCCGATCGGCCCAGCTTCTGGACGCCAAAAGAAACACCGGCCGATTTGCGCCGTTATTTCAGGCAGTATTAAGTTTGCGGCGCTGATTGTTCTTGTGCAGGCTTGAGACACATGCTGTGCGTTATGAGCAACTCTGACAGAAACGAATTTGAACGAGCGAGTGCCGATCACGTCGGCGGCGGCGGACTTTTGAAGGATCTTTGGGGGTACCTGCGGGAAAACAAGAAATGGTGGTTGTTGCCGATCATTGTGATGCTTTTGGTGTTTGGCCTTCTGGTGTTCTTGTCCGGGACGGTTTTGGCGCCGTTCATATACACCTTATTCTGATTTGCGGCGGGGATCGACGCGCCCAACTTTTGGACGCCGCGGATTTGCGAAGAAGCAGTTAATATGTTGCGCACAGGCTGTCGGCTTTTTCCAACAACTTCTCGTTGTGCGCGGAAGTGAGATCGGATTCTTTTAGCGCCATGCCAGAAACCACATCGATTACGCCTGTTCCTGTTGAAGCAACTGCTGATTTGCGGGCTGGGCGGCCCCGGTCGCGAACGGTGGGCGGAGGCGGGCTTGACCGGCTGCCGCCGCACTCGCTGGAGGCGGAGCAGTGTGTGCTGGGATGTTTGCTGCAATCGGCCAACGAAGGCGTGGCGTATTGCGTCGAAAGGTTCAAAGACGCCTCGGTTTTTTATGATCTGCGGCACCAGACGATCTTCAGTGTTTTGGTGGAAATGTGGGAGCGGAAGGAGGCGATCGACGAACTTACGGTAGGGCAACGGCTGCGGGACAAACAACAGTTGGATGCGGTTGGCGGGTATGTTTATCTCAGTTCGCTCATCAACGCGGTGCCGAGCGCTGCGAATCTGGCTTATTACGCCGACATTGTTCGCGAGAAATTCATTTTGCGGCGGCTCATTCAGACCTGCACCAGCATTATTGGGCGTGCGTATGAGGAGCAGGACGAAATCGAGCAGTTGATGGACGAAGTTGAGCGGGACGTTCTGCGGATCAGCGAGGACAGGATTGAGCCGACCTCGAAGCCGATCAAGGAACTGGTTGCGACTGCGGTTACGCGAATTGAGGAATACTTTCAGAGACGCGGTGCTCTGACCGGCCTTGAGACCGGTTTCACGGATTTCGACAAGATGACAAGCGGGCTACATGGGGGGGACATGATTGTTATCGCGGCGCGGCCGAGCGTGGGGAAAACTTCGCTTGCCATGAACATTGCCGAGCACGTCGCGATTGAGCTGAAGCAACCGGTCGGCGTCTTCAGCCTTGAAATGACGGCTGAATCGCTGGTAATGCGAATGCTTTGTTCGCACGCGCGGGTCAACTTGCGCAACATCAGGGAAGGGTTCATGTCTGAGCATGATTTCCCCAAGCTGCTTACGGCGACCGGGAAGCTGTCGGGAGCGCCTTTGTTCATCGACGACTCGGCGGCGCTGTCGATTTTGCAGCTTCGGGCGCGGGCAAGGCGGATGTGGCAGCAGTACGGGATCAAGCTGTTTATCGTTGACTACTTGCAGCTTCTGCATTCTACTGCGCGCCGGGCCGAGCAGAACAGGCAGCAGGAAATCGCGGACATTTCCAGCGGGCTGAAGGCGTTGGCCAAAGAGCTTGGGGTCCCGGTGATAGTGCTGAGCCAGTTGAATCGCGAGGTCGAGCGCGACCGAAGCCGGAAACCTCGTTTGTCGGACCTTCGCGAGTCGGGTGCGATTGAGCAGGATGCGGACCTTGTTGGGCTGCTTTATCGGGCTGACCCGAAGAACCCGAGCAAGGCTGCTGCTGGTGACGACGAAGAAGAGGGCGGCGCGCCCGAAGGCGACGTTATTCCGGTGAACCTGCTTGTGGCGAAACAGAGAAACGGCCCGACGGGCGATGTGAGACTGACGTTTTTCCGGTCTTACACGAGGTTTGAGAATGCCTCGAAAATCTCCGACGATGTTTTTTAGAAACCAGAACAATGCGGGCATGGGAATGAACCTGAAGTGGTTTAAGCTGTGCGCATGCAGTCTTTTGCTGTTGGCGTTGTGTCCCGTTTTGATTGCGGCTCAGCAAGCACCCATCGTCAAGAAAATCGAAATCCGTCACATAGGCCCGCCCGCAGCCAGTGAAGCGCTCATTCTGGCAAACATCCGGGTGCGTGAGGGAGATACCTACAGCAGGACCTCGGTTGATGACGATGTCAGCACGCTGTGGAAAACGGGCTATTTTTACAACATTCGTGTCGCGGAGGAGCCGCTGGACGACGGGATCAAGCTGATTTACATGCTTCAGGGGAATCCGACACTTACGCAGATAGTCTTCACCGGGAACAAGCGGTTTAGCTCGGCCAAACTCCAAAAGACGATTTCGTCCAAGATCGGTGAACCGTTGAACGAGCGAAAGCTGTTCAACGACACCCAGGAAATCCTCAAGCTTTACCAAAAGAAGGGATTGCAGAAGACCCAGGTCAAGTACGTGCCGGTCATTGACGAAAAACTCGGCAAAGGCACCGTCACATTCCAGATCACCGAATCACCCAAGATAAAAATCAAAGAGGTCAGGTTTATCGGCGCCGACTCGTTCAAGGAGAGCAAACTGCGCCGGGTGATCAAAACGCGGCGGCGTTGGATGTTTTCGTGGTTGACGGGCAGCGGGATATTAAAAGAGGAGCAATTCGAGGAAGACAAGGAGAAGCTGGCCGAGTTTTACCGAAACGAGGGTTTCATGGACTTCGAGATCAAGGAGGTCAAGTTCGACCAGGTTGACCCTCACTGGATGGTGATTCAGTTTGTGGTTTACGAAGGCGCCAGGTATCGGGTTGGCTCTGTCGAGTTTCAGGGCAACACCCTGTTTACGAGCGACGAGATCATGACAAGGACAGTCGTGCGGGAGGGATCGCGTGTGCGACGGGGGCTGATGCTGACGCCCGGAGCTGTTTTTACTCCGAAGGGTCTGGCAGCAGACAGAGAAGGGATCGAAGACCTTTACGGGGCTAAAGGTTACATAGACGTGCGGGTCGATATCAGCCGAATTCCGAACACGGAGAGGAACTCGATTGATTTGGTATATCGGATAACCGAAGGACGGCAATCGTACATCGAGAAGATCGAGATCAAGGGCAACACCAAGACACGCGACAAGGTTATTCGGAGGGAACTGGCTGTTAACCCGGGCGAAGTTTTCGACATGGTGCGGGTGAAACTGAGCACGAATCGGCTTTACGGATTGAATTACTTTTCGAAGGTTGATGCGCAGCCAGAGCCGACCGATGTCCGCGACACTCAGCGCGAGGCCAAGAATCTGGTGATCGGCGTGGAAGAAAAGAACACCGGTAATGTGCGGCTGGGCGCCGGGTTCAGTTCCGTGGACGAACTGGTTGGGTTTGTCGAGGTTACGCAGGGCAACTTTGACTTGTTCAAGCCGCCGTATTTTCTTGGGACAGGCGGCGGCCAGAAAATACGGCTCAGGGCGCAGGTCGGTACGGTGCGCCAAGATTACCAAATAACGTTTATTGAACCGTGGTTTTTGAACCGGAAGCTGGCTCTTGGAGTGGACCTTTATCACCGCGATTTGCGGTACTACAGTGATCTTTATGACGTGCAACTGTCAGGCGCGCGTGTGAGTTTGACCCGGGCGCTTTGGAACGAGTTCTGGCAAGGGACTGTTGCTTACGCGATAGAAAACGTTGGCATAGTGAACATGCCGGATCCGACGACAGTGATCGGCAGCGACGGGCGACCAGTGACGATTGATCCTGTTCCCCCTGAACTTCGGGCCGAAGAAGGGTACACTCTTTCTTCGAAGGTTATCACGTCGCTGGCCTATGACACCCGGAACAACGTGTTCTTGCCGACCCGGGGGCAAAGAACTTCCTTCGAGGTGCAGGTAGCTGGCGGCCCCTTGGGCGGAGACACGGATTTTTACAAGCTCAGCCTTACATCGTCGCGGTACATCCGCGGTTTTGCGCCGGGGCACGTTTTAGAGCTCAAGGGACGGATTGGTGTGGTTGACAATTACGGTTCTGATGATACGGTGCATTTGTTCGACCGGTTTTTCCTTGGCGGTCTGTATTCATTGCGAGGTTATCGGTACCGGAGCGTCGGGCCAAGAGACAGTCAAGGGATTGAACCAATCGGCGGCCGCACATACTGGTACGGGTCTGCCGAGTACAGCATACCGATTATTGAACGTTTGCGGTTGGCGGCTTTCTATGACGTTGGAAATGTGTATCCGGAAGCTTACAGTTTTTCGACGCAAGGTCCCGAGTATGGCACTTACAGTGACAACTGGGGCGTGGGGGTGCGATTGAACATCCCAATGCTGGGGCCGCTTCGACTCGATTACGCGATACCGATCACGCATGACAGGTTCACCAGCAGCTCCGGACGATTCCAGTTCGGCGTTGGGTTATTCAGGGAAGACTAATGATTAACAAGCAACAAGTTAGACGCAAAATGAACGTTACGAAGTTGGTTCTGATAGCAACACTCACTCTTGGATTGGCTGCAGCCGCCCACGCACAGCAGAAAATCGCTGTTATAAACCTCCGCACCGTGTTCGACGGTTACTGGAAAACCAAACAGTCCGACGCAACTGTCAAAGACCGCCAGGCCGATTTCGAAAAGGAACGAAAAAAGATGGTGGAGGATTACCAGAAGGCCAACGACGAATATCGCAAACTCAGCGACAGCGCTGCTGATCCGGCCATCTCGGCCGAAGAACGCGACAGGCGCAAGAAAACCGCCGAAAGCAAGCTCCTTGAAATCAAAGAAATCGAACAGAGCATCGGCCAGTTCGACCGACAGTTCCGCGCCCAGATTTCCGACCAGATCAAGCGGATGCGTGACAATATCATGCGCGAAATTCGCGAGGTGATAACCGCAAAGGCAAAGACTGCCGGCTACACACTGGTTCTCGATACCGCGGCTGACAGCCTGAATCAGACTCCCATCATTCTGTTCAGCTCGGGCGCGCCCGATATGACCGACGAAGTGTTGACAGAGCTGAACGCGTCTGCGCCGGCGGGAATACTGACGGCCCCAGCGAAATCGGACGAGCAAGGGGCAGAAAAGAAGTAAACCCGAGCCTGCACATAGAACAAGAATGTGCGGCCTGAAGGCCGGACGCTACTTGGCGAGCGCAATGACGTATCGCTGAGTCCGGGCGCTTTCCTCCTGCATGTTCAATCGAGCGTAAATCTGATGCAGTGCTGAGCACATTCGGAGCAAAGCGCGCCCGGGACTGATTGGAGCGAGGAACCCTTCTTGGAAACCGTGTGCTGACTGCTGGAGGTTTCTGATGCAATCGGCTCGGGTCAACAATCGGCCGTGCCTGTAAGCGTCGATGAAGACCGACTCTCTTGCGCCCTGGTAACGGCACAGGAAATAACCCGGCAATCCGATGCCGACTATTGGCAGGTTGAGCCGTTTTCCGATGAGCCAATAGAGTGTGCAAAGGGTTATTGGGCTCCCGCAACGCAGGTCTATCACGCGGTTCAGGTAACTGCTTTCGGGGTCGCGCGCATGGTCAGCGTTTGCATGGAATCCGAGAACCTTGAACAAATAACTGTTGATCTCGGAGAGTATTGTCACTGGCAATGTCTGGCCCAGGAGCCGTTCGCGCAGTTCCATGGCGTAGCCGTCAAGGAGAGCCTGGTATGCTTCGATGTTGATTTCCGGGTACTGTGTCTGAGCCAACAACCATGCGCCGTTTTCGAGGTCAAGGTTTTCGCCGTGGCTGAGGCAGAATGCGAGAAACTTGTTGTCAGCTTCTTGCCGCTCGAGATGGCGGACTATTTCCTGTACCCTGCGACGGAGCTGGACGTCGCTGCTCAGCATGTGGGGGCGCAGCCACTGGACCGCGCCGAATCCGGAAGCGATGATATGCGCGCGGACCGTTTGATACACGCCTGGATCGTCGTCGGCCAGCAGCGTTAAGAGCGCCGATTTCTGGCTCGCGGTCAGTCTTGACCCGGTTTGGCTGCGCGACGTGGATTCCATGTGGCGACCGTTCAATTGAGTGCACAACGCGGGCCAGAAATCAACCAAATGTTTTTCAATTCTCAACCTGCGGCCAAGAGGTCGGCCATGGTTTGAGAATGGAAAGACATCGGGGGCTTGCGCCGGGATTCAGAACGTGTTTAGATGGCGAGCGAATTCGCCGCTTACGAACCATGAAAAGTCAACTTCGCACAATTACCCATTCTTTAAACGCTCGTTTTGTGGCTTCCACGCTTACCGGCTTGCTTTTGGTTGAGCTTGGCCTGGCGCAACCGGGTTTTCTCGGGCACGACCGCACCCGGCCTTTGCCGCCGGTTGTGAATCCGGGCTATCCGAGCACGCCTGACAAACCCGGCAAAGCACCGTCTGATGCGATAGTGTTGTTCGACGGGACAGACTTGTCGCAATGGGTTGCGATGGACGGGGAACCAACCAAATGGGTGATCAAGGACGGTGCGATGGAATGCGTGCCCGGCAGTGGGTACACAAGGACATTGCGTTGTTTTGGGGAGTGCCAGTTGCACCTCGAGTTTGCGACTCCGGCGAAAGTGGAAGGATCAAGTCAGGGACGTGGCAACAGCGGGGTGTTTTTCGGCGGCACCAGATATGAGCTGCAAGTGTTGGATTCGTACAACAACAAGACGTACGCCGACGGGTCATGCGGTGCCATATACAACCAGTACCCGCCGTTGGTGAATGCGTCTCGTCCTCCGGGCGAATGGCAGACCTACGATATTCTGTGGACACCGCCCAAGTTCGACGCTTCCGGAAAACTTGTTGCTCCGGCACGGATCACAGCGTTTCACAATGGCGTTTTGATACATCACAACGCCGAGTTGTTTGGGCAAACTGACTGGCTGAGCCGGCCCCCTTATCAGGCGCATCCGGAAAAACTGCCAATCTCACTCCAGGACCACGGCAATCCGGTTCGCTACAGGAACATATGGGTGCGTGAACTTGGCCAGCCCGGGAAACCGGAGTTTTATCTTGCGGACAAGCTGTTGGACAGCTACTGCGGCAAATACCAGGTCAACAGAGACAACGTTGCCGAAATCACCCGGCGGGACGGCAATTTGCTGCTGAAGTTTTTCGGTTACGAGTTTGTGCTGTTCGCTGAATCGCCAACCCATTTCTTTGCAAAGACGGTTGATGTCCAGGCGAAGTTTGATTTTTCCGGTGCCACCAAGACCGTTGAGATATCAGTGGGCGAAGATGGCGGTTTCAAGGCTCGGAAGCTTTAGCCGAGCCGCGTCTTGCTGTCACGGAATCTCGAATTCGTTGTGAAAACTGGGACTGAACCATGAAATCAGCGAAGACCTTTTTGGTTTTGCTTGTTGCGGGTGTTGTGGCCATGCAGTCGCTCTCTGCTGAAAGCTTGATTGAGTCGGGCGCAAGAGTGGAGAAACTTGCCGGCGATTTCAAATTCACCGAGGGCCCCACCTGCGATTCGGCGGGCAATGTGTTTTTTACTGACCAGCCGAACAACAGGATTTTGAAATGGAGCGTGGACGGGAAGCTCACGACGTTCATGCAGCCTGCGGGGCGCGCAAACGGCATGTGCTTCGATTCTGCGGGAAACCTGATCGCGTGCGCGGACGAAAAGACCGAGCTATGGTCGATAGCACCTGACATGAAAGTCACTGTCCTTGTGCGGGAATACCAGGGGAAGGCGCTGAACGGCCCCAACGACGTCTGGGTACGCCCCGACGGCGGCCTTTATTTCACCGATCCGTTTTACAAACGGCCATGGTGGCAGCACGACAAGATGCCGCAGGACGGCCAGCACGTTTACTTTTTGTCGGCTGACCGCAGGAAGTTTGTCCGGGTCGTGGACAGCCTGAAGCAACCCAACGGCATTATCGGCACGCCGGACGGCAAGACGCTGTACGTCGCGGATATCGGCGCTGGGAAAACTTACAAGTTTGACATTCAACCCGACGGAACACTCGCCAATAAAACCCTTTTCTGCGAGCTCGGGTCGGACGGAATGACGATCGACGCCGACGGTAATCTCTATCTGACAGGGCGAGGTGTGATCGTTTTCAACAAAGACGGTGTCAAGATCGAGCAGATCGAGGTCCCGGAAAGGTGGACAGCCAACGTCTGCTTCGGCGGGCGCGACAAGCGCACCTTGTTTATCACTGCAAGCGAGGGATTGTACGCTGTCAGACTTCGCGTCAAAGGCGCAAACCAGGCGAAATAATCCCGCTGCGGGAAAAGAATGAACCGGGATGACAAGCATCCCGGTTCGCGCTGCTCGGGTTGGCCGGTGGGGACGACCGTCCCGAGCGTTCCCCATTTCCCCTCCTCCTTTTGGGGCCACCTCCTTGGCGCCCGCTTCCGCCCGAGTTCAGGGCGGGTGGCAACGTGTCATTTTCCCTTACCGTCGTTGCCTTTCCAGAAAATGCGCATAGCAAAAGGCATGCCGAGATTGAGAGAACTTCCCTGCATGCGCCGAACAGCACAATACTGGGAACTGAGAAGCCACCAAGAAATGCAAAACGACAAGTAAAACCGCGGAGTTTTAGAAATCTTGTCACCAACCAATTCCGCGCTTGAACAATGACTGTTCCTGTGCGATTGGCGGCGTCGGGCCACGGTCAACAGTGGCTGATGTCTTGTTCCTGGAAACACTGTCTCGGATTGGAGCTTTCATCTGAACGGATTGCGGTGGTTTAGCGCGAACATTTCGCAGCCCGGCGTAGCCGGAACCAAAGTCGCCCTGCGGCCAATGCACTGCTGCCTACGCCCCCCGGCTGCAAGCCACGCCGGGCTGCGAAATATCCCCTGCGACTCCATCGCACGGAAAACTGCGCTGATCCCAATGGTTTCTCACCCCCTGCCGCGGATGCAGTGGGCGTTGGTAGGCGCGAAGCGTTTGGATGCAGTGGGCGTTGGTAGGCGCGAAGCGCTTGGAGTGCGGCAGCTTGCTGCCGCTTTGTTTTCATGCGCAAACAACGTGTCTGGCACTTTATCCGTTCTTGGCCTGCTTTTCGTATAGCCTCAGGTCGTATTTGGGCTATAATGTTCGCATGCTGCATCCGAGACAACGGCCGGTCGTTTGGGCTCTCGCGTGTCTGGCACTGCTATGGGCTGTGGCAATCGGCGGCTACATGGTTGCGAAAAACCAGCGTGCAACCGCAGAAAAGCTGCGTTCCTACCTGAAATCCGTGGATTTGAGCAAACTCTCAGGGGAAGCGCGGGCGAAAGCGTTGCGCGATTTGGCACGGCAGCTCAACGCGCTGCCGTACGAAGAAAGACGGATCGCCCGGTTCGACAGCGAATGGGCAAGGTGGTACGAAGCCATGACCGACCAGGAAAAAGGGGAGTTCATAGACGCCACGGTGCCAACCGGACTGAAACACGCCCTCGAGTCTTTCGAACAGCTCCCGCCGGAGCGCCGCCGGCGCGCGATTGACGAGGCTGTAAAACGCCTCAAGGAAGTTCAAACGGAGCTCGCGAATGGCGATTTCCAGCCTCCACCGGAGTGGTCCACGAACCCGCCGCCAGTCATAAGCGAAGAGCTCAGACAGAAACTGATCACGACCGGTTTGAAGTCTTTCTACAGCCAAAGCTCAGCGCAGGCAAAGGCGGAACTGGCTCCTGTTCTCGAGGAATTGCAGCGGATGATGGAAAGAGGGGCTTTCCTGAGGGGCCGTTGAAGCGTTAGCGTCATGCACACAGGGCCGTCGTTTCACTGTGCAGGGCCGATCGAGACCCAAGAGAAAGCGTTCACGCTCGTCGAGTTGCTTGTCGTGATTTCGATCATCGGGGTATTGGCCGGGCTGATGTTACCCGCGTTGGGTAAGGCGAAAGAAGCCGGTCGGGCGACGGCGTGCCTTGGGAACCTGCGGCAAATAGGCGTAGCTTTGCAGTTGTACGTGCAGGACAACGGGAACCGGATGCCGGAAATGCGTGACGTGGTGCCGGGAACAAATGGATTTACAAACGTTTCGCCGCTTCCCGGTATGCACGTGGTGCTTTCGAATTACCTCGGTTCAGTTCAAGTGCTGAGGTGTCCGTCCGACTTCAAGAGGATTTTCGAGCAAACAGGATCGAGTTATGCATGGAACAGCCTGCTCAACGGTCAGGATGCGGAGCATCTGCGTGTTTTGACAATTGATTTTAATCCGCACCAGATCCCCGTGGTGTATGACAAGGAGGCTTTCCACGCCGCGCGAGGACCCGGAAAAGGCATTAATTTCCTCTACGCCGACGGCCACATCCGGAACCTGCTTGCGATCGAGGGAACAATCATCGGGGGCAACAAATGATCCATTTGCGCTCTGTAACAAAACGGTTTGGCGCTCGCGTGGCAGTGCAAGACCTCACGTTGGATGTCAAATCCGGCGAGATTTTCGGTCTCCTTGGCCACAATGGCGCCGGCAAGAGCACCGCAATCGGAATGATGCTCGGCCAGGTCTGGCCAACTTCCGGCGAAGTGATCGTCTGCGGTCACGATGTGACACGGAACCGGCGCAGGGCGCTCGAGCGAGTGGGTGCGATTTTCGAGACGCCCGCGTTTTACGATTACCTTAGCGGCTGGAACAACCTGGTGATTCTGGCCAGTTACACCGCGCCCACTTCAAAGCAGCGCATCAAGGAAGTGATCGACTGGGTCGGCTTGTCAGGCCGCGAGCACAGTCGCGTCAAAACCTACTCGCACGGGATGCGCGCCCGGCTTGCGTTGGCGCAGGCGCTGCTTCCTAAACCGGACCTGTTGCTGTTGGACGAGCCAAATGAAGGCCTTGACCCAGAAGGCATCCATGAAATGCGCCAAACAATTCTTCGTCTCCACCGCGAGCTGGGCCTGACAATACTGTTGTCGTCGCATCTGCTTCATGAAGTGCAGCAGCTTTGCACGCGGATTGCCGTGATTCGGAGCGGTCGCAAGGTTTATGAAGGCCCGGTGGCCGAGGCCCGGCGCTCAACCATTTGGTGGCGGCTTGTGACAGACAACTTTGACATAGCTGTTGCGCGCTTGCGTGCCGCCGGCCTTGTCAAAAGCAGCACCGGTCAGAATCAGATCGAGCTGGCTGACGGCGTCGCCTCCGATCGCGTGGTGCGGTTCCTTGTGGAATCCGGGTTCAATGTGCACGAAATAGCCCGCGAGGAGAGCACTCTCGAAGCATTCTATCTTTCTCTCATGCGCGACGCCGAATCAGCGCCCGAGGCAAATGCCGACATCAGTCCCGCCCCAACAACCAACATAAGCAACACGCGCTAACATGTTCCTGCTTCAATTCCGCAACGAGCTTTGGAAGTTGTTCGGCAAG
This sequence comes from Verrucomicrobiota bacterium, assembly GCA_012517065.1. Taxonomy (GTDB): domain Bacteria; phylum Verrucomicrobiota; class Verrucomicrobiia; order Limisphaerales; family J093; genus JAAYVR01. Next base: position 16,861 of record JAAYVR010000145.1, read on the forward strand.
AAACGGACCTACATCGGGTTCGTGATGTTCCTGCTGGCCCAGAACGTGATTGCTCTTGTCTTCAAGTACACCCACGCGTCGCGTCCAATGCAGAGAATGCTCGAAGCCGGCGGCCAGGTTGCCGAGCACTACATCTCGGCTCTGACGATTGCCACGATCATGCTCGTGCCATCTGCTGCGTTTCTGCTGCCGCTGTATGTTGCGCTGATTGGAGGCGATCTTGTTGCAAAGGAGGCTGAGGACGGCACTCTCCGGATGATATTGTGCAGGCCGGTTTCGCGAGTGCGGTTGTTGATGGTGAAGTTCCTGGCCGGTGTGGTCTTCTCGCTTTTGTTGGTGGCCGCTCTGGGGGTGTTTGGACTGACGTTTTCGCGCATGCATTTTCAGTGGGGCGGGTTGTTCGTCTGGATGCCGGAGCAATCCATATTCAGCCTTTTTGACCCAAGCACAGGTCTGAGCAGATATGTGGCAGGTCACCTCATGCTTGTAAGCGAAGCCGCTTCAATCATGTGCCTTGCATTCATGTTCTCGTGTTTCAACATCAAACCAGCGGCTGCGACCATCCTTGCTTTGTCCTTTGTGTTTGTGAGTTTCATAATGGAGCACATACCGTATTTCAAAGACTACCAAAACTGGTTCTTCACTCATCACCTCAACCTTTGGCAATTGGTTTTTGCAGAGACAATTCCATGGTGGCGGATTTTCCAGTCATTGAGTCTTTTGGCCGGGTTTAACGCAACATTCCTCACCATCGGCGTCGCTGCATTCCAAGTGCGCGACATAAAATCTTAGCCCGAGAATCCTGCCGCTGATTCCGATGGTTTTTCACGCGCTGCTGCGGATGCAGTGGGCGCTGGTGGGTGCGAAGCGCTGGCGTACCACAGTCAGGACCAAAGCCTTCGGTTTTCCGCGTAAACGGGGAACTCTAATGGCGATGGGCCGTTCCGTGCATCGGGCGAAGCTAAGCTCGCTGCTGCCAAAGCCCCGCCTATAGGCGGTGAGTCGGATAAAGTGACAGGCTCGTTGTTCGGGTGTTGTCCCCGGATTGCGACGTGGCCCGCAGATTGTCCCTGGTTCGAATGGGCGGTTGCCGAACTCTGTGGAGGACCCCCTCGGATGCTGATATGGGGACAGACACGTTGTTTGGGCATAAAAACAAAGCGGCAGCAAGCTGCCGCACTCCAAACGCTTCGCGCCTGCCAACGCCCACTGCATCCGCGGCAGCGGGTGAGATACCATTGGGATCAGCGGCGAGATCGAATGGGGCCATATGGGGACAGACACGCTGTCGGGTTCCTCTGACAGCGATGGGTTGTCCTGCGCATCGGGCGAAGCCACGCCCGCGGCTGCCAAAGCCCCGCCTATAGGCGGAAGAGTTTTATGTGGTTGGGATTACTCTGACAGCGCTGCGTTCGGTGTGCGGCTTGGTCAGAGTGGTTTTCTCGGTGACGGAATCGCAACAGATATTTCGCAGCCCGGCGTGGCATGCAGCCCGGGGGGGCGTAGGCAGCGGTGCACTGGGCGCAGGGCGAGTTTGGTTCCGGCCACGCCGGGTTGGGGAATATGCGGGGTAAAGCTGTTGCATTCCTGCGTTGAACTGAGCAGGAAAAGGGAGCACACTGCCATGGTGAACCGCAAGGCACCAACTTTGGTTCTTCTCCTGAGCGTCGCTTTGGCCTGTCCCATGGTCCTCTTGTCTGGCTCTGAAGCGACATCGTCCGCGGACGCCAGTGAGGTTTCAGCAGAAGAAGCGCGCGCCACAAATCATGTCTTGCTTCTTCCCGGCAATGGCGGATTTGCCGAGCTTCCCACGGAACCGTTCAGGGGACTTACGAACGCGACGATCGAATGTTGGGTGCGCTGGGATGAACTGGCTGGAAGGAGGCAGGCGTTCAACTTTGGAGAAGCCTTGCGGGGCATGCGCGGCGTTCGGCGGGTGTTCAATTATGGGAGCCCTTGGCGTGATGTCAGCATTCTGAGCATCGACGGAAACGGTCTTGGACTGGTGGTTGCTGACGAGGAGCGAAATCTGAACTGGGTGCGCGTGCCTGATGTGTTGATGGGGGGCGAATGGTGTCACATCGCGGCAGTCATAGGCAATGGCCAGATGCAACTTTACTTCAATGGCTTTCCGCTGCGTCCACCGCAGAAATGCACTGGGAGCTTCGCCACGGCTGACTCGAACGGCCGTTGCTACCTCGGGAAGTCTGTCACGGAGGCAGACAGCGAGCCCACCATGGCCGGCGCAATCGACGAGTTCAGGGTGTGGAACCATTTGCGCGGACCAGATGCCATTCGCCGGGACATGTTCCGGAGAGCGCAAGAGGGCGAGCCGGGGCTTGTTTTCTTCGCAGATTTCGAGCCCAAGGCGGAGGAAACTGATGGAACTTTGAAAGGAGTCAAGTTGGCAGGCGGCGCGCGGTTGGTCGCCGAGGACTTGCCCAAGCCTCAAGAATTGCGTGAGGCGCCGCCCAGATTCGGTCCTCGAATTGGGCCGGGCAGCGTAGGAGGCCCGGGCGGATTTGGCGGTTCAGGATGGCGTGGACGTTCGCCGCCGCTCGGTTTTCTGACCGGTCTGCTGAGCGCGTTTTGCGTGATGCACGCTCTGCTGTTCGCGTTCCAGCCGGCCGCGCGCAATCACCTTTATTTTGCACTGATCAGCGGTTTGGCAGCCGGAACAACATGGCCCGGCTCAGAGAGAAGCGGGATAGGGATACACTGGCTGGCTTTGCTTGCGGTGCTGACGTTGCGTCTTTTTCAGTCGCTGTTTGAGCCGGAGGGGTCGGAAGCCCGGGAAAACGGCGAAGAACCCGGCGAAGAATCTGTCGAAGAATCCGGTCGGAGTCTGTACAGGCATTTCGTTGGCTCGGGCCATCGCCGTTTTCGGACGATGGTGTTGGGCGCGTTGATCGTGTGCGCGGTGGGCGTGATCGACAAGAACGTGATGTCGCTCGGGTTGGCAATGGAAGTGGCGCGGTTGGTGGCGTTGGTCATACTGATCAGGGCTGCGCTGCTTATATTGCGGATTGCATGGGGTTCGTGGAGGCAGAGACGGGAGGGCGCGCGCCTGATTGGGTTGGGCCTCGGCGCGCTGCTGGTCCTGTCGGAGATTCCAGCGCCGATCCCGCGGATTGGTGGACTGACATTTGGGCAGCTTGGTGTGGTGATCTTCTTCTGCGCGATGTCAGTTCACCTTGCGAAAACTTTTGCCATGGCAAATCGGCGGCTTGCCCTCCAAGCTGCAGAATTGAACGAATCGAATGCGCGCCTGAGACAAGCCAACCAAGCTATCGAGCAACAGAAACACGATCTTGCTGAAGCCAAGGCCGCCGCCGAAGCAGCAAACGAGGCAAAATCGAGGTTTCTTGCGAGCGTATCGCACGAACTGCGCACGCCGTTGAACGCGATCATTGGCTATAGCGAAATGCTTCAGGAAATCGCGACCGAGGATGGCAACCACCAGTACCTGAGCGACCTGCAGAAGATTCACGCCGCTGCGCATCATCAGTTGACACTCATAAACGACATTTTGGATTTGTCGAAAGTCGAAGCCGGAAAGATGACAGTGTTAGCCGAGGAGTTCGACGTCGCCGAACTTGTGAACGACGTTGTTTCCACTGTTCAGCCGTTGATCGCGAAAGGCGAAGCCAGATTATCTGTGCATTGCGAGAAGGACGTCGGCCGGATGTGTTCGGACCCGACGAAAGTGCGGCAGATACTGTTCAATCTGCTCAGCAACGCCGCGAAGTTCACACCTCGGGGCCAAATCGAAGTCCGGGTTGCCCGGCTCAGCACCGTCGCCGGAACAGGCGCCGTGGTTTCGGATGTTTTGGAGCACGCCGAGAAAGCGCGCCCGCGCCCGGAGGAACATAATGGCGGCGCCGGCAAAAGGGACGGTGATCAGATCATATTCGTGGTTTCAGACACCGGTATTGGGATGACAGAAGAACAGGTCAAGTGCCTGTTCCAGCCTTTCGCGCAGGTCGATGTGGCGGCCGCCAGAAAACACGGCGGAACGGGTCTTGGCCTTGCGCTTGTGAAGCGCTTTTGCGATCTCCTCGGTGGTGAGGTCAGCGTCGAAACTTCGCCGGGCAAAGGGTCAACATTTACAGTGAAACTCCCGGCACAACTCGAGCCGTGCAAGGAAGAACCGCCGGCGGCGGCCATACCAAAACCACCCGTGCTTGTCCAAAGGCAAGGCAAGAGCGGGGAAATCCCGCCGCTCGTGCTTGTAATTGATGATGATCCTTCAGCGCGCGATCTGCTCGAGCGGGCGCTGCGCCGCGAAGGTTTTGATGTCGTCACCGCCTCTGACGGGCTCGAGGCAGTCCGCTTGCTGGAACGGATCAAACCCGCGGTAATAACGCTAGATGTGATCATGCCTCCGCCCGACGGTTGGGCCGTGCTCACCATGCTCAAGAACAATCCGGCCACCGCTGATATTCCAGTGGTGATGGCGACCGTGGTTGATCAACAAAACATCGCCTTTGCGCTGGGCGCAGACGAGTACTTGATCAAGCCAATTGACCGCGATCGCCTCAGCAAAGTTATGGCCCGATTTCGCGCGCAAACCAAAAAACGCCGGGTGCTGATCGTTGAAGACGACGCTACCACTCGCGATTGGCTGAAGCGCGCCCTTGAACGAGATGGATGGGAAGTCATCGAGGCGGTCAACGGACGCCCTGCTGTCGAGCTTGCGAAAACGACAACGCCGGACCTGATTCTTCTGGATCTGTTGATGCCCGAGATGGACGGTTTCGAGTTTCTCGATGTCATTCGACGTGACGTTGGGCAGACGCGGGTCCCGGTGATCGTGCTCACCGCCAAAGAGCTTACGGAGGACGAGAGAAAACGACTAAACGGTTGCGTGAACCGCATTTTGGGCAAGGGCGGCCTGTCGCCGACTGAACTGATTCGAGAGATTCGTGCCGTGCTGCGCACCGTCGTCAGCGAGCCATGATTAGTGGAGGGCGCGCCCCAACCTGCATGGAACCGTGCATGAGACGATCATGCTTGCAGATTCGGCACAAGATAGGTTAGGGATGCCGCCGACATGATCAAAGGACTCATCGACTGGTACCTGCAATCGCTTGATGCGGGCGGGTATCCTCTGATCGCTTTGTTGATGGCAATCGAAAGCTCGATTGTTCCATTGCCAAGTGAGCTTGTGATACCGCCTGCAGCCATGATGGCCCACAAGCAGGGGAACCTCAGCATGGTCGGCATCGTCATCGCCGGAGCAATCGGGTCGTGGATTGGCGCAACGGCGATGTATTGGGCGTCGCGGCTGGCGGGCCGGCCCCTTGTGCTGCGTTACGGGAAGTATTTTTTTGTGCCCGAACACAAGGTGATCGCCGCTGAACTGTGGGCCAACAGATTCGGGTCGCCGGGCATTTTCATCGCGCGGCTCCTGCCGGTCGTGCGACATTTGATCGGAATCCCGGCGGGGATTGTCCGAATGAACTACCGGCTGTTCTCGATATTCACTCTGTTGGGATCGAGTCTCTGGTGCGCAGTGCTTTGCTGGGTAGGCGTGATGGCGGGCAAGGACGAACGGCTGTTGCGAGGAGAGCTTCATCGTGTGACGCTGTGGCTGGTTGGCGCATTGGTTGTGCTCGGGTTGATGTACTATTTTCTCGTGCACCGCTTCATGAGGCCGCGTCCAGAATCGCAAAACCAGGAAAACACCAAAGCCGAATAAGATGAAACCTTCCCCGGCGCAGCCTTTCATGATGGCACAACTGGATGAGCTGACAGGCATTGACTGTCCATGCGGCGAGGCCCGGCGCGCTTTTTGCGTCCCCGACAACCAAACAGCCAGTGTGCATCTGACCGACATACACCTCGACGCCCGCGCGCATTATCACAAGCGGACGACGGAGATTTACATCGTTTTGGAGGGTGTTGGTGAGATCGAATTGAACGGCCACCGTTACCCGCTCAAGCCGTTCACTGCAGTAATGATTCGCCCCGGGTGCACACACCGCGCAATTGGTCAACTCAGGATAATCAATGTGGCAATCCCTGCGTTTGATCCCGCCGATGAGTGGATTGATTGAATCAGTCAAACTGGCCATGGGGCCGTGGTTTGCTGAGCATTCCCGCAAGAGGGAATCCCGACCGAGGCGCTGATCGCCCCGATCGGGAATGGAATGCGTCCGCAATCCACGGGCGGCGGAGCGCTCGGGTTGCACTCCTGAAGAGCCCTATCCTCTCCATCGCGCCACCAGTATAACCCCGGGATAAGAATTGCCGGGCACGGCAGCACACATCAGCAACTCAGGGTGACAAATTTAAGTCAGGACTTGACCGAGTTCCACCGGTCATCCACCCCACCGGATGCACCCGCAGCTTCAATCTGATGAGGTTTCCGGGTTAGACAGACTCGCCAGACGCTGGCGCTCGGCAATTTTCGCGAACGGGTAATAAACAACCATCGCAATGCCAATCGAACACACCGCCCATGCCGCAGCCTTCCAGTCACCCCCGGACACAAGGTAATGGCCAATTATGGGCGGGGTCGTCCACGGAACATTCACAAATGGCCGATGAATGATGTTCCAATGCATCAGCAGATACGTGCCCGTCGTCAAGACCAGCGCGTTCAGAATGTACGGAATCATCAGGACCGGATTGAGCACTATCGGAAACCCGAAAAAGATCGGTTCGTTAATACCGAAGATTTGCGTCGGAAGAGACAATCGGCTGACCTTCCGATAACCCGGGTCCTTCGAGTTGAGCATGATCAGCGCAAGCGCGATCGTTGCGCCCGTGCCGCCGACATTGACGAATATCGTGAAAAACCCCAGTGCAGTCACGTATGGCAACGGCTGGCCCGCCATGGCGGCGTTCACGTTCTCGGCAAGGTATTGGAGGAAGACTGGCGCCACTATCGCGTCCATCGCATTGTCGCCGTTGATGCCTACAGACCAGAGCAACGTGACCAGGAACGCATACACCAGAATGCCGGGCAACGTGTTCAGCGCGAAAACCAAAGGCGAAATCGCCGTCTGGACCATGCGGTTGATGTCCACCCCGAGCACAAACCGCAGCAGCCAAAACAAAACCACCAGTACAAACATCGGAATCAGCGACACGAAAGACTCATACACAATCTCAGGCACATTCCGCGGCAGTTTAATGACGAGGTTCTTGTCGGTGAACCACTTCTGGATGCGCACAGAAATGAGCGCGACCAGAATCGCTGTGAAAAGGCCTTTTGACTCGAGGCCGTCCATTTCAAACGCGAGGTCGTCCAGCCGCAGTTGAATCATCAGAAAAACCAATGTCGCCATCGACGCGCTCACAATGGCTTCTTGTCCCAACCGCTTTCCAAGATCATAGGCAATGCTGAAACAGGCGAACACAGCAAGCAGCCCGAATGTGGCTTTGACCGGCACCCTGAGAAAATGCGCCCACGGCTCGATCAGCTTTGACCAGCCTGAAACGGGGAACTCAGTAATGATAATAAAGAAACCGCCGATGATTGTGAGCGGGACGATCGACACCATGCCCGCCCGGATGGCGGACATATAGGTGTTTTCGCTCAATGCGGTGAGAACCGGCGCAAGCTTGCCATTGAAGAATCCAAAGATGGTCTTTCCTGTTCTATCCACGTCAGTTACCTCCTGTGTGTGCCGAAAAGACCAATACGGTATCGGACGCCGGTTCCCGGTGCGGTCCTCGAACAGCAAATGCTGCCAGATGCGGCGTTGTGCATGTGAGGAGCCAACCCGTTCCTGGCTGAAACTTCAAGCCATTACATACAATTAGCCCACGGATTTGCCGCGAGAGCTTGGTTTGAGCCGCTGCTTGGCCAATTCGGTGTGTGCGCAGCGGCTTTGCATTTGACCAAAGGTTTTATGTTTTGTCTTGACTGGTGCTCCGACAAGTGAGGAAATCATATCAAGACGTAAGCCAATGGTCCAACGCGAGGACTCGGCGTCGCGTTACAAGAGCCTATGGGTGTAGGCGACGCATGCGGGCCGGTTCTGGTTGGGCGTTGGCAGCGACAAAAGAAAAAAACAAAACAACCCATGAAGACGAAGCACTTAATTGGATTGATTGTCGGAATCGGGTTGGTCCAGCTCCAAGCAATGGCTGGATCAGCATACTGGGACTTCAAGGAGGACCCTACAACAGGAGCAAATCCACTGGTTTTGCTGGGCAGCGGTGAGGGAGGGGGGTATTGGTATAGCTACGATGGTGCTGAAGGTGCGGATGACGGCTTCCTTCTCATCACTGCTGCGCAAAACAGTCAATGGGCAAAAATCATTTTCCCCGACATAGACAACGGGGTGACGATCGCCGCTTTCACGTTCGAGTGCATGCTGCGGATCGGCAATGGAACAGCCTCGCCCGCAGACGGTTTCAGCATCAACTACGCGCGGGCCAATGATCCCACGTTCACCAAGGACGGCAATGGCAATTATCAGGCTGGCGGTTGGTCAGGCACGGTGAACGAGCCCGGCTCGACCGGTCCAGGGAACATGGCTGGGTTGCCCGAGGAAGGCACCGTGACCGGCTTGGCTATTGGGTTTGACTGCTGGAACAGCAACAGCGCTTTGTGGCCAGCGGACCTGAATCCCGGGATCAATGACGTTATCGGAATCAGTGTTCGGGTTGACAACAAAGTGGTGGCCCAAGTAGCGCTCCCAACGCTTAACGGCGCATGCGATGACAACACCTCATTGCAGACCGGTCCGATGAGCGATTGGGGTCCGGACGACTGGTCAGTGTTGTGCTGGCAGCCTTTCAAGGTCCAGTTGACCGAAGACAAGAAGCTTTCCATCTGGTGGAAAGGCCGAGCGATTGTGGACAACCTCGCGGTCGAGTTCTATCCGAGCGCCGGCCGGCTCGTTTTTGGCGGACGGACTGGTGGAGCGAATCAAAATCAACACATCGACAGCATCAGGTTGACCACGATTCCAGCCGACAAGGCGCTCGTTGGGAACGCGACGGCGGATGCCATCAGTGTTACAGTAACGCTCGAAGACGCGGGATCAAGTGTTGTGGACCAGAGCACGGTAACGATGACTGTCGATGGCGCTCCGGCAACGCCGCTGTCGTTCAGCAAGGAAGGCACAACAACAACTGTCAAGTGGACTTCGCCAACTTATCTGCCGTCCGGCAAAGACCTAGCGGTGGTCGTTAGTTTCAAAGACACTCGCGGTGTTGATATTACCGGAACGCGCACGGCGAAGGTGGCCGCGTACGCCAGAATTCCATCCGACTACATGGTGCCAACCGCTTCTGTCAACAAGAGCAAGCCGGGATTCTTGCTCCGGCCGTACCAGACCGAAGCTGCACAGCCAAACTCACTGATGTGGACCGAGGAACAGTTGCTCGGGTTGCACGGAGAGAACATCGCTGACCTGAGTGGCGCCACAGGCGGTTATTACACTTGGGAAGGCATCATTAACTTCAACATGGCAGCTCCCGATGAAATCGGGAACTTCACCGCTACGACTGGATATGAAGATCAAATGTTCCCCGGATTCCCCGGGACTACCGCCAGCACGGGTAATTCAACAGAGGAGATACTTACTTACGTCGAATTCCCGACCGCGGGTCTGTATCAGCTCGGCGTCAACAGCGACGACGGTTTCCGGGTGACTGCCGGGCGCGCACCTGGTGACCTGCTGGGCGTGATTCTTGGTTACTTCGACGGCGGGCGCGGTTCTGCCGACACAGTGTTCTCGGTGGTTGTCGATCCGCCCGGAATTTACCCGATCCGCTTGATTTGGGAGAATGGCAATGGCGAGCTTCCGGGCAACGGAGCAAACCTCGAATTCTTCAGTGTCAAAGACGGGGTCAAGATTCCGGTCAATGCCAATGTGGCAGGCGCGCTGAAAGCTTATCGCGAAAGCACAGCCGCCGGACCGTATGTGTCCAACTTGTCGCCGCTCCGTGGCGCCACTGGCGTTGCTGGTAATGCGGTTGTTATGGCTGAAATCAGCCACGGCTCCGTCCAAGTGGACCCGTCCACGATGAAGATGAAACTCAACGGCGTCGAGGTTCCGGCTACTGTGACCACTGCCGGATCCAAGACGACCATAACACGCAGCGCCACCGATCTGCTGCCATCGGCATCGACGCAAACAGTGAGAATCGAGTTCAGCGACAAAAGCAATCCGCCCGTCGCATACAGCACCGAATGGACGTTCACAGTAGCGACCTACACGGTTCTGCCTGAAGACCTCTGGACAGCGCCGGGAACAGGCGATGCAACCAAGAAAGGGTTCAAAGCCCGCGTCTATGAGGTTGATCAACAAGGAAGCAACGGAACGGTCAATCGCATTTATCGTGCCGAGCAGGAGTTGGCCGGTGTCATCGGACCAAACGTTGCCGACCTTTCATTGGCAACCGACGGTTGGTTCTATATTGACGGCGTGATCAATTGGGACCAAGACCTCGCAGGCAACGGCAACTTTGGCGCCGCCAAATACGAAACGAGCATCCCGGGTATCCCGGGCACAGGGAATCCCTCGTACAACACTGACAATATAGCGGCCGAAATCATCACCTACGTGGAATTCCCGACACCGGGCTTCTACTGCATGGGAGTAAACAGCGATGATGGTTTCAAAGTCAGCGCGTCCGACACGCCGCCGGCAAACAATCAGGCGCTTGTGATCACGGGTGACCCGAACGCAGCAGGAGCTTATTACGCTGTGATGGCCCCGTCCGGCACGGCGAAACCGATCACAGCCCCCATCACTGGAAGACTCGTGTACATGACCCCTGCTGAAGGCTGCAGCGAGGCATCGAACGCGGATGCCCTCAGGGGAGCCATTGCATTGATTGACCGCGGCACTTGCGAGTTCTCCACCAAGATTCTGAATGCCAAGAACGCTGGTGCAATCGCCGTGGTCGTCGTGAACAACCGCGCGCCGGACCACAGCGAAGGCGTCTGGCCAATTGAAATGGGCGTCGGAGCCGTGGGTTATCAGGACATCCCGGCCGTAATGATCTCAAAGCCCGATGGCGACAAGATCAAGACCGGCCTTGCCAGTGGGTTGACCGCTTCCATCACGCCTGACGCAACGCCGTCACTGGGCGAGTTCAATGATGGTCGTGGCGCTTCCGATACGCTCTTCTACTTCATCGTGCCGAAAGCGGGGCTCTATCCGTTCCGGTGCGTGTGGTTCGAAGGCGGTGGCGGAGCCAACATCGAGTGGTTCAGCGTGACATCATCGGGTCAGAAGATTCTGCTCAACGATCCGGATGAAGCTGCCGCCCTGAAGACGTACTGGGCACGGACTGTCCAACCTCAGCCCAAGCCGGTCATCAGCAGCATCGCGCTGCAGAACGGCAATGTGGTCATCACATACACCGGAGTCCTGCAGGCGGCTGACGAAGTGACAGGGCCGTATTCTGATGTGGCTGGTACCAGCCCGCAGACAATCGCGCCCACCGCCGCGAAGAAGTTCTATCGCGCACGCTCCAAATAGGGCCGATTAACAATTAGTCAGGAAAGCCGGACGGGGTATCTCGTCCGGCTTTCTCTTTTTCGAAAAGGCAGGGCGGTGTCTCCGCACTTTGGCTCGCGCATAGAATGGGTGCGCGCCGAACGCAACGGCCTTCTCTGCCAACTCCTGCATGCGACGAACCGCCAGCCCGTATATTTCCCAGCCCGGCGTAGCTGGAACCAAAGTCACCTCACGGGTAACGCCCCCGGAACCTTCAGCCACGCCGACCTGGGAAATATGCCCTGCGACTCCGTTGCCGGGAAAAGCGCTCTGATCAAGCCCACACTGGAAGCGGCGTTGCCAGACTAACTCGCACCCCCATGGAACGTTTCCGCCTTAAAGGCGGCACTCTGACCCGCCGCGGCCGCGGCTTAGCCCGATGCACGGAACAATCCATCGCCGTTCGAGTTCCGCGTTTACGCGGAAAACTGAAAGCTTTCTCGTCCCAATTGTGGCACCCGAACGCTCTGCGCCAGCGCCAAGGGGCGACCCGCGGCGCTCCGAACCAACTACGTGTCTGTCCCCGGATGGCCCCATTCGATCTGGCCGCTGATCCCGATGGTTTGTCACGCGCTGCCGCGGACGCAGTGGGCCGTGGTGGGCGCGAAGCGCTTGGAGTGCGGCAGCTTGCTGCCGCTTTGTTTCTATGCGCAAACAACGTGCCTAGAACCAGATCGGCATGACACCACAAACAACGTGTCTGTCCCCATATCGGCGTCCTCCGGGCTCCCACACAGACCTCGGCAGCCACGGACCGGAACAAGGAGCAATGTCCCGATCACACCCCAATCAGGGCGAAGAACCCAAATAGCGAGCCTGTCACCTTATTTGACTCACTGAGATTTCCGGGCTACCCCTGCCTCGCATATGCACCCGCGGCAAAGACGCCGGGGAGCTTTTTGACACGCATTCCGTCAAATGTGCTGGTTGCCTCCGAGCCTGATTCGGAGCACCATCACAACAGTCGAATATGAATGTGGCCATCAGTCTTGCGTTGTTGCTTTTCGCTATGACACTCGAATCGCGCGCCGGAACACGTGACGAACAATGGAAAAAGGTTGACGATGCGGTCCGCCAAGGTTTGCCGCGAACGGCGATAACCAATCTGGAACCCATCATTCGCGCTGCAGTCCGAGATCAGGCATGGGCTGAGGCCACCAAGGCAATCCTCCGCCGAGCTGTCATCGAAGGCACCATCCAAGGCAACCGACCAGAAGAACGCATCAAGGTTCTCGAGAATGAAATCAACAGCGCACCTTCCCAGACCCTGCCAATACTGCGCACGGCTCTCGCGCACTGGTATTGGGATTACTTCCGCCAAAACCGATGGCGGTTCATGCGCCGAACGCCGACAGCCAGCACTGAAACATCGGATTTCACCACATGGGACCTGCCACGACTTTTTTCGCACGTTGACAAGCTGTTTGCCGAGGCTCTTTCGGCACACCAGACCCTCAAGGCCATCCCCATTGGCGCATGGGACGATTTGCTCGAGAAAGGAACGGTGCCGGATTCGTATCGCCCGACGCTCTACGATTTCATCGCGCACGAAGCCTTGCAGTTCTACACCTCGGGCGAACAAGCAGCCGCATTGCCACAAGACACTTTTGAAGTCGCATCGGACAGCCCGGTTTTCGATCCGATCGACGCATTCCTTGCATGGGATGCTGGCGCAGAAGCGTCCCCCGAAGCACGCCAATCGCCAGCACTTAAAGCCATCCGCATTTATCAGGATTTGCTTCGCTTTCACCAAAACGACACCGAAGCGTCAGCACTGTTGGACGTTGACCTTGCGCGGCTGACATGGGCCGCAAATGTCGCGTTCGGCGAAACCAAGAACAGTCGCTACAAAGCCGCTCTCAAACGCATCGCCGAGCAGGAGGGCGATCATGAACTGGCGTCAATGGCGCTCTTCAAGTGGGCAGAAGTTGTCCGCGCCGAAGGCGATCTTGCCGAGGCCAGAAAACTCGCTCTTCGCGGCGCACAGATTCACCCTGACAGCACCGGCGGCAAGCTGTGTTCGAATCTTGTCGCGGAGATCGAAGCCAAATCGGCTTCAATCGTTACGGAACGGCTCTGGAGTCAGCCGTGGCCGACAATTCAGGTGCGGTACAAAAACATCACAAACATCTGTTTCAGGCTTGTTTCGTGGAACTGGGACGAGTTCCTCGAGCGCCGCCATCATCGGCCCGAATCTCTTGACGAGAAAGAACGTGCCGCCGTGCTGGCCAGCAAACCCGATTACGCATGGTCACACACGCTGCCGCCAACCACCAATTACCAAACTGCGACTGTGGAAGTGCCTGTTCCTGCGGACCTCAAGCACGGGTTTTACTTCCTTGTGGCCAGTTGCAACCCAGATTTCACGCAGCAAGACAATCAATTGTCACTCGCTGACGTGTGGGTGAGTGATCTTACCTTTGTAACACGCCCGAGGCCCGGCCGAATCGAAGGCTTTGTCCTCGAAGCAAACTCGGGCGAGCCGGTCGAGAATGCAAATGTGGAAGGATGGTATCTCGACCGAAATGGCAACCGGGTGCCGGTCAAGGCCGCTGCAACGGATGCCAACGGTTTGTTTGCGCTGCAAACCAGCGAAGACCGACCGCTTCTGCTCAAGATCACCGCCCGCGGTCAAACAGTGGCCTCGAGCTCGGAGTACACGCCCGCATGGGACACTCCAAAACCACAACCCTACGAACGCACGGTTTTCTTTACGGATCGGGCGCTTTACCGCCCGGGCCAAATCATACAGTACAAAGGCATCTGCATCGACGTTGACCGCGACCGCGACAATTATCAGACCACCGAAGGCAGAGAGATCACCGTCGTCTTCGCCGATGCGAACGGAAAGGAAATCGCCAGACAACTGCACAAGTCAAATGCGTATGGATCGTTCAGTGGGAGCTTCGTGGCGCCGTCGGGTCGTCTCACAGGTCAAATGTGCATTAATGTCGTCGGAGGGCCGCCGGGAACAACATGGGTTCGCGTCGAGGAATACAAACGCCCGAAGTTTCAGGTCACTCTCGATGCGCCAAAAGAAGCGCCAAGGCTCGATGAGATTATCTCTGTTGGCGGGCGTGCCATGTCGTACACCGGCGCTGCTGTGGACGGCGCAAAAGTCACTTACAGAGTGGTTCGACTGGTGCGAATGCCGTGGTGGTGGAGAGGATACCGATCGTTCGCCAGTCCGTGGATTCGGTCGCCCAGCCAGGAGATTGCGCACGGTTCGACCACGACCGGCCCGGACGGCACTTTCAACATCCGGTTCAAAGCGATCCCAGACCGGCGTGTGCCGGAAAAGGATGATCCCAGGTTCGTTTTTCAGGTTAACGTGAATGTAACCGACAGCGCAGGCGAAACCAGATCGTGCGAACGTTCAGTTTATGCAGGCTACACAGCGCTCGAAGCGCGAATCAGCTTCGATGATTGGCAGGTCGAAGGCCGCCCCGCTGAACTGAAGGTGCGCACAACAAGTCTCGACGGCGAACCCCAAGCCGCCGAGGGCGTGCTCCGCGTGCACATGCTCAACCCGCCGCCAAGAGTCCAAAGAAAACCCTTGCACAGCGATGGTGATTATTGGGAAACCGAGAAGACTCCAGACGAAAGTTCTACCGATGTCGGTTCATGGCCAACGGGGGACGTCGTGCTCGAAGAGCATTTCGCGACCGACAACGCCGGGAACGCCGCTGTCACAGCCAACCTGAAGGCCGGCGCGTATCGAGTTGCCATCGAGACAAAAGACAGGTTCGGCAAGCGCATTGAAGCGACTGTGCCCATGGTTGTTGTGCAACCTGAAGACACGAGGTTCCGCACGCCAATCCCGTTCTATGTCGGCGCCCCAAAATGGAGAATCGAGCCGGGCGAGGAATTCATGGCTCTCTTTGGAACGGGGTATGGCAAAGGGCGCGCTTATGTCGAGATCGAACATCGCGGAAAGCCGCTCAAGGCGTATTGGACGAACAAGGACGAGACGCAAGCTCGAATTTCACAGGGCGTAACCGAAGCCATGCGCGGCGGCTTTGATCTGCGCGTGACTTTCGTGCGGGAAAACCGCGCTTACTTCGAGTCGAAACACGTTGAGGTCCCATGGACAAACAAGGAGTTCAAGGTTCGCTGGGAGCATTTCACGTCCAAGCTCGACCCTGGCGGCAAAGAAACATGGACTGCAATCATCGAGCCTTTGCAACCTGGCCGCACCACCAGCCAATCTGTAGAGTCAATCGCAGCGGAAATGGTTGCCACCCTGTACGACCGGTCGCTTGACCAGTTCCTGCCGTTTGGTTGGCCCAACAGTTTCGGCGTTTTCAACCAGGAAACCCGATACCTTCAGCAGCTCTTCGGAAATGAGCCGCGCCAATTCCAGACATTCCACCAGAGCTGGAGAACAGAAAGAAAGCCAGTTAACATTACTTATCGCAGGTTCCCTGAGGGCGTAATGTCTTTCCGACAATTCCGACTGCTGACCAGAGCCTCTGACCGTGCAACAAGTTTTCGCGGTGTCGAGGTTGGCGCCGTGGAAACCGGTGCACTGCCATCCGCCGCCCCCGTAGTAAGTGCTTTCGAAGCGCCGGTTGCTTCAGCCGGTTTGGATGTTGCTGCAGCCAAAACCACGGCAGGCGGCGCGTCCGATCTTGCGCAGCCATCAACTGCTCCTGAAACGCAAGGAAAACCCGCGCTCGACAACGTCGTTGCGCGGCGCGTTCTTTCAGAGACAGCGTTCTTTTTCCCGCATCTTGTCTCAGATACAAACGGTCATGTGCGAATCAGCTTCACCGTGCCAGAAGCTTTGACCGAATGGCGGTTTCTCGGATTCGCTCACGATCGCAGCTTGCGCGCCGGAATCCTCGAAGATTCCGCAGTGACTGCCAAGGAACTGATGGTTCAGCCAAACCCACCAAGGTTCCTCCGCGAAGGCGATCTGCTCGAGTTCGCCGTCAAAGTGATGAACCAAAGCGACCGTCGCCAACAGGGTGTCGTGCGGCTCACCCTTGCCGATCCATGGTCTGGCCAATCTGCCGATGCTGCTCTGAACAATGCCGTGCCGGAGAAAACCTTCGATCTCGGTCCGCGGGAATCGGCTTCGTTTTCGTGGCCGCTGCGCGTGCCGGAGGGTTTAACCGCTCTGTCATACAAAGCCGTTGCAGCCACTGCCACGCTGTCGGACGGCGAGGAAGCAATGCTCCCGGTGCTGACAAAACGTGTGCTGGTCACAGAATCATTGCCATTGCCGATCCGGGGGCGTGAGACTCGGACATTCGAGTTCACCAAGCTCGCCGAGTCCGGAAAGTCCCCAACCCTGCGCCATCAAAGCCTCACCGTTCAAATGGCTTCAAATCCTGCATGGTACGCCGTGCTCGCATTGCCATACCTGATGGAATACCCGTACCAGTGCAGTGAACAGGTTTTCAACCGCTATTACGCAAACGCGCTCGCAAGGTTCATCGCCAACTCCGATCCCAAAATCAAACGTGTCTTCGAGCTTTGGACCAGTACACCTGCGCTCCAGAGTCCCCTCGAGAAAAACAGCGAACTCAAGGCCGTCGCTCTCGAGGAATCGCCGTGGCTCTGCCAGGCCCAGGATGAAACTCAGGCCCGGCACAACATCGGCGTGCTGTTCGACGATAACCGTTTGGATGCCGAGCTCGCACGCGCGCTCGACGAACTCAAGAACGCTCAGTTGCCCGACGGTGCATGGCCGTGGTTCCCCGGCGGCCCGCCCAATGACTACATCACCCTGTACATCTGCACAGGGTTCGGCCGCCTGCGCCACCTTGGACTGGATGTCAGTGTCGATCCGGCCCTGCGCGCTTTGCAACGACTGGATTCATGGCTGGATCAGTCACACAAGGAAATCTTGCGGCGAAAGACGGAAGACCAAAACCACCTGACTTCCATGGTGGCTCTTTACCTGTACGGACGAAGTTTCTTCGTGAAAGAACGGCCGATCGCTCCACCCGTCAAACCCGCGTTCGATTTCTTCATCGGCCAGGCCAGGGAACACTGGCCAAAACTCGAGTCACGCCAGTCACAAGCGCACATCGCTCTGGCACTCAAACGGCTCGGTGACACCAACACAGCCAACGCAATAGTCAGGTCGCTCAAGGAAAGGTCTGTCATAGACGCCGAACTTGGCAGGTTCTGGCGCGACACCGAGTTGAGCTGGTGGTGGTATCGCGCGCCAATCGAAACGCACGCGCTCATGATCGAAGCGTTTGCCGAAATCGCAAACGACACCGAAGCAGTCGAGGAATGCAAGGTGTGGCTCTTGAAACAGAAGCAGACTCAGGATTGGAAAACCACCAAGGCCACCGCAGACGCAATCTACGCATTGCTCCTGCGCGGACAAAACTTCCTCGAAAACAATCAGTTGGTCGAAATCTCCGTCGGCAACATCAGGCTCACTCCGGATTCATCACAGTCAACAGAGCGCGGCGGAACTGAACCAGCCGCGGCAGAACCAGGCACGGGCTTCTTCGAACGACGGTTTGCCAGCACGGAAGTACACCCGGACATGAGCCGTATCACCGTTAGCAAGACCAGCGACGGCATCGCCTGGGGAAGCGTTCACTGGCAGTACTTTGAAGACATCGGGAAAATCGCGCCCTACGAAGGCACGCCGCTCAAATTGCGAAAGGCATTGTTCACCAAGGTGAACACGTCGAGTGGGCCGGTGCTCAGGCCGGTTACAGGACCGGTGTCGGTCGGCGACGAACTTGTTGTCAGAATCGAGCTCAGAGTCGATCGGGACATGGAGTACGTTCACCTGAAGGATCATCGGGGCAGCGGGGTCGAGCCTGTCAACGTGCTCTCGAGATACAAACATCAGGATGGCCTTGGCTACTACGAATCAACGCGCGACACTGCCAGCCACTTTTTCATCGATTACCTCCCGAAGGGTACCTATGTGTTCGAGTACCCGGTCCGCGTGCAGCATCGCGGGGAGTATCAGACAGGTGTGGCATCAATCCAATGCCTTTACGCGCCCGAGTTCAACAGTCACAGCGAGAGTTTCATGCTCAAGGTCCAGTAGCCAAATCGAATCTCTCTGCCGGTGCCAAGGACGCCGCGTAAAGACCAGACCTTGCGCTGCTGCAGCAAGCGTCGGCCGCGATTGGGCAAGCGCCCCGGCGCTCGCCGGTAATCGCACCGGAATGGGATTTTGAGAGCGCCGTTGTTCCAGGCATTTTCTGGTAGGTGGACTGCAATGGTGACGGGCTACGCGGATAATGCGCACCACTTTATCACTGAGCCTCGCCAACACACTGCCCCCGTTTGACTCCCGAAGTGTCTTGCGCGATTTTGCGCACAAATAGAGGGACAGACACGTTGTTTGTCCGGTCATCGTTGCCATCGGGGGCGGTCGCTAAGAAAGAGCTGATCTGGGGTGTAGCGTTTGCGCGCGTGTTGGAGGGGGAACCGCGGCGGGACATTTGTTCGGAATAAGACTTCCACTGCGAACCGGCTCCACTCCCTGTCTGGTCCCTGGAGTATTTCAGTGAGAAACCGGGCATCGGTGGTGAGCGGTGTCAAATAGAGTCCGGCGACGGGCTTTTGTTCGTCGTAGATTGCGTAGAACGATCGGCTGGTATCGAGAGGGGTCCAGACACATTCCCTGTCGCCGTACCATGCTACGGCCCATGGCATGTCGCTCATCATGAGCTCGTTGGTCTTGAGCATTGATGATGTTTCCTGTATCCACGGCGGTAAATAGGGCGGATAGACGATCGGATAGGTCCTGGGGGGCAAGAATGTGAAGATCAGCGGCGCGGAGCATAGGAGAACAAACAACGTTACGACCAAGTAACGTAGCTCGATCAAGATGAGGTTCATTTGTTCCAGAATGACAAAAAAGAATGCCGCTCCAAAAATGAACACGCCCGGTGTGAGAATGACCAGCAGGTTTTCAGTGTTGACCGCGGGCGAATCGGTGCTCAGGTGCGTCCGGCCGAGTGCCTGGACAACGACCATCAGGGCAAGGGAACCGACCAGGAATAACCTTAATCTGCCGAGCCATTTATTTCTGAACGGGAGAAGGATGCCTGCAAGGAAAAACGCTGCAGCCCAATTGCCGCCGCCGAGGCGGGGCAAATCATCCTGAAGAATCTGAGATGTGTTGCCGCAGAACTTACGGAAGTAGTCTCGGAAACCGGCGCTGGCTAGATCGGGCTTGAGTGAGCGTTCGAGCCGTGTTTCCGGAAAAGCCTGGGTATCCATTTTGATTGCGTAACCGGGTATTCCGAAGAGCGTTCCGCTTAGCTTGTAGTTTCTGGCAAGCCAAGGTGTCACTACAACAGCAGCGGCGACAAGGATCAAAGCAGCGACGAGCACGCCGCGCGGGCGAATCCACAACAGTGAAAAGCCGATCACGGGGAGCAACAACCAACCGAACGAGTATCGCGTCAGAGTTCCAAAACCGATCAGGATTCCGGTCAGGACCGCCACCCGGACATACCAACCGGTAGTTTTCTGTTCTTCCCTTGTGGCGCGCTCGAGCATAACAAGCAATCCCATGAGCGCGGTGAACTCGAGCATTACGAGGTTTGTTGAGAGGCCGGAGACAGAGAAACGCCACATGATTTCTGCGCCTGCGAGCAAGAGTGCGGCCACAGCGCCGACTTCGCGATCGAACAATCGTGATCCGATTCTATAAGTGAGCCAGATGGTCAGGAGGAAGAGTAGCTGATTGAAAACAGCGATGATCAATTCTGGTTGGTACTGCCAGAAACGGGGCCCGATTTGATAATTGAATGGCAGGACTTTCATCAACCCGGCGAGGAGCAGCGGGTAAACGGGGGGCGTGGCGATGTCCGGATGCGGCATTCGTGACAGGCGAGTATCTTTCTTTTCCTTCAGGCCCTGCTCGCCGACGAGGTAGATGCTGAGTGGGCGAATGCATCGGGTTCTGAAGCCTTCGCCTCTTGCGATGTTGCGGGCCAAAGCGGCGGCTTCCATCGCTTCCGGAGCGTGGAAGTTTCGGTATTCAGTCATGTCATACCAAACGCCGAGGGTCACAATTAGCAGCAACCCGACGAAGGCGCGAATCGCCCATGTTCCCTCTCCCACTTCGAATTTGTGGATAATCTCTTGTATCCGTATCATAGATGCTCGAGCCCGTAAGCACGCAGCTTACGGTGCAAGGTGCGCCGGCTTATGCCTATGCGTTCTGCGGCTTTTGTGCGATTACCCTGTGTTTCCTGGAGCGCGCGTATGATGAGCTGTTTTTCCGCTTCGCGCAATGTCAGGGTGCTATCGGCTGCCTGCGCATTGGTGGCTGGGGCGGGTGTGGTCGATTCCGAATGCAGCGCTCCACGCACGTTGGGCGGCAGATCGCGCAATGTGATTTTGTCGCCGCGACAAAGCGCTACTGCACCTTCGATGGCGTTGCGCAATTCTCGAACGTTGGCGGGCCAGTGGTATCGCACCAGAGCTTGGAGCGCGTCCATGGTGAAATCGTTCACCTTTTTGCCGTACTCGGCTGAAATTGTGCGCAGGAAATGGTAGGCAAGAATGGGGACGTCTCCGGGCCTTTCGCGGAGGGGCGGCAACCACAGCTCGACGACTCGCAGGCGGAAGTAGAGGTCTTCGCGGAAGGTGCCGGCTTTGACGAGGGTTGCCAGCGGCTTGTTTGTGGCTGCTATTAAACGCACGTCCACGGAGATGGTTTTGTTTGATCCGACGCGTTCGAAGGTGCGTTCGCCAAGAACGCGCAGCAATTTGACCTGAGTAGTGGCGTCGATCTCGCCAATTTCGTCGAGGAACAAAGTCCCGCCGTTTGCCTGTTCGAACCGGCCTATCCGCCGTTCATGTGCGCCTGTGAACGCGCCTTTCTCGTGCCCGAACAGTTCGCTTTCGAGAACAGTCGGCGCCAAAGCCGCACAATGCACAATCACCAACGGCTGTCGCGCGCGCGGGCTCAACTGGTGGATTGCCCGCGCGATCAGTTCCTTCCCGGTCCCGCTCTCGCCCTGGATCAATACTGTGGCTGGCGTTGGCGCCACCTGTTTGACTGTCTCGAACACCTCGAGCATGGCGGGCGACCGGCCGACAATGTTCTCGAGGCCGAACTTTTCATCGAGGCGCTCATGGAGTTCCTTGTTTTCGGCCTCCAACTTTTGCTGGCGCAGCGCGCGAGCTATGCGCATTTCAAGCTCGTCAATTTGGAGGCGTCCTTTGGCGATATAATCGTCGGCGCCGCGCTTCATTGCTTCGACGGCGAGGTCTTCGGAACCGTAAGCGGTCATCAGGATGCAAACCGGCGGCGGCGACAGGGATTTTGCGCGAGTGATCACTTTCATTCCGTCCTCGCGCGGGAGGCGAAAATCGGTCAGCACGACGTCGAACTTTTGCTGCTCAAGCAGGGCAGTGGCAGTGGCTGCGTCTTCGGCGACATAAACGTCGTACCTGTCCTCGAGTGCGGCGCGGAGGCCGTCTCGGGTCGGTTTTTCATCATCGACGATTAACAATGTCGGCTTGTCTTCCATCTGCGGCGCCAATTATTGAACACACTTGGGGGAAGCTGGCTATAGCTAAATTTTCGCGGTGTGCTGTTTGGAGCATCGCGGGGCGCGGGGGAGGGGCGGGTTTGGGGTTCTGACCCGCATATTTCGCAGCCCGGCGCAGCCGGAACCAAAGTCGCCTGACGGGCAACGCGCCCGGCTCTTGCAGCACCCGGATCTTCAGTCACGTCGGGATGGGGAATATGCCCTGCGACTCCGTCGCAAGGAAGAGCGCGCTGATCCCAATGGTTTCTCACGCGCTACCGCGGATGCAGTGGGCGTTGGTCGGCGCGAAGCGTTTGGAGTGCGGCAGCTTGCTGCCGCTTTGCCTTATACCCAAACAACGTGTCTGTCCCCATATCCCATATTCCCCATCAGCCCGATGGCCGGTCATGCGACGCGTTTCGATTCCGCAAATCGGGCCACCGAACATACACCGGTTGGGTGCGGCGAAGAATCGCCGCGCTCCTGCCAGCGCGTTAGAATAAACACCGACGGTCGGGAGCGCGGCCGTCCTCGGCCGCATCAACCCGACAACCGATCCTACGACCTGTTTCGATCATGCAAATCCTGAGCCCGAACATTCACCGGCTGGGGGCGGGCAAGAATGACCGCGCTCCTGCCGGCGCGTTGGAGTAAACACCGGCGGTCGGGAGCGCGGCCGTCCTCGGCCGCATCAACGTGACGACCGACCCTACGAGCCGTTTGGATCACGCAAATGCGGCGCCTGAACATTCACCGGCTGGGGATGCACAAACAACGTGTCTGTCCCCATATCGGCATCTATATAACAATCCAGCCCGACGTAACCACAGTCGCCTGACGGGCACGGCCCGAAATCCTGCGTCCCCTCGGACTTTCAGCCATGCCGGGCTGCGAAATATCTGCCGCGGCTCGGTCAACAGGAAAACCACTATGATCAAGCCCCCCAACCGAACGCCGCACTGCTACGGTAACTCCCAACCCGGAAATCTCACCGCCTGACCAGACCAAGGCACCCAAAGTCTCATTGCGATTAGATTTCCGGGTTTGGCATGGGCGGTGTTGCGTCTGCTTGACTCGGGGCGATGGTAGTCCGACGCTCAAGTCCGGCATGGTTGCGCGTGTCACACTCGAAATCGCACTGCGAAAGGAATTCGATTATCTGATCCCGGCCGAATTGGAGGGGCAGGTTGAGATTGGAACGCGTGTCAAAGTGCCGTTTGGCGCGCGGCAGGTAATGGGGGTTGTGACTGGATTGGCTGAGCATTCGCCGGTGACGAACCTGCGGCCGATACTGAAGGTGCTTGGCACACCGGGGCTCATAACACCCAAAGTCCTCGATTTGGCCCGGTGGATTGCACGTTACTATTGCTGTCCGGTCGAGACAGCGCTGAAAAGCGTATTGCCCGAGGCGGTCAGGCGGGAGGAAGCCGGTTGGCAGGAGAGGTTGTTTGTTCACCTTTTGCCTGTCGTTGGAGAGATGCCGAAGCTGACCCGGCGCCAAAGCGATGTCTATAACGTCATTGAAGAATGGCGCGAGATTTCCCTGCAGGAACTTCTCAGGTTGACCGGAACCACGACCGATACGGTCCGCCGGCTGGAAGACAAAGGGTTGGTTCGAATTGCGCCTCAAATCTCCGAGCGTGACCCGTACGGGCGTGAGACGATTCTCCCCACTGAACCTCTCGCGTTGAACCCGGAGCAAAAGGCCGCCCTTGACGCGATCTGCGCTGCGATGGACAAGGTCCAAAATGGCGGTTCACCCGGCGCAGGGAGTCTGCCGCCCAGTGACACAAAGTCAGATGACATCAGCGATGCGCAAAAAGCGCATGAACGAATTCCGACATTCCTTTTGCACGGTGTCACTGGAAGCGGGAAGACGGAGGTGTATTTGCAGGCCATCGCATACGCTCTCGAGCGCGGGTTTGGAGCGATTGTGCTTGTTCCTGAGATTTCGCTAACGCCACAGACGGTTGAACGGTTCAAGGCGCGGTTTTCGAGCGGGCGTTTGCGGACGTTGGTGGCGGTGTTGCACAGCCATCTTTCGGCCGGCGAGCGCCATGATGAATGGCACAAGATTCGCCAGGGCAGAGCCAGAATAGTGATCGGCGCGCGGTCTGCGGTTTTTGCGCCCGTGGATCCGCTGGGATTGATCATAGTGGACGAAGAACACGAGCACTCGTACAAGCAGGAGGAAGCCCCGCGTTATCACGCCCGGGACGTTGCGGTTGTTCGCGGCCAGCGCGAGCGTGCGGTGGTTGTGCTGGGATCGGCCACCCCATCCATGGAAAGCTATTATAACGCGCGCCGCGGGAAATACGTTTTGTTGGAGCTCCCCACGCGCGTTGACGACCGTCGGCTACCCGTCGTCCGCGTTGTCGATATGCGCCGGGAAGCGAAGGGAGACCGTGGCGTGCCGATATTCTCGCAAATGCTGTACGAGGCGATTTTGAAGCGGCTCGAAAGGAAGGAACAGACGATTCTGTTTTTGAACAGGCGGGGATACTCGACCTCGCTCCAGTGCATGAAATGTGGTTACGTGGCGGGCTGTCCAAACTGCAGCGTTGCGCTCACGTACCATAGAACAACGCAACAGTTATGCTGTCACATCTGCGGCTATCAGGCCGTGGCTCCATCCGTGTGTCCGAAGTCAGACTGCAGGAACCCGGCGATCAGATACGCGGGCATGGGCACACAACGCGTCGAAGAAAAACTGGCACATTTGTTCCCCCATGCGCGAATACAGCGGATGGATTCGGACGTGCTCACTCGGAAACAGGAGTATCGGCGCATTCTCGGCGATTTCAGGACCGGCAAAATTGATATTCTTGTCGGGACACAAATGATTGCCAAGGGCCTGCACTTTCCGAACGTGACTCTTGTGGGGATAATCTACGCCGATTTGAGTTTGCACATCCCGGATTTCCGCGCGGGCGAACGCACCTTTCAACTTCTGACCCAGGTTTCGGGAAGAGCCGGGCGCGGAGATGTCGAGGGTGAGGTTGTGGTTCAGTCTTTTACGCCTTTCCACCCAGCCGTCCAATACGCGCGTCGCCACGATTATGTCGGGTTTTACGAGCAGGAAATTGAGTTTCGACAGGAACTGAAATACCCGCCGGTGAGCCGGATTGCGTTGATTACATTGCTGGGCCGCAATGAAGACAAAGTCCGGTTCACGGCAAATCATGTCAGGCGCGAGCTGGACCGGGTGTTGGAGGAATGCAAAGACCGGATAATAGCGGGGCCCGCGCCTGCGCCGCTGTCACGGGCCGAGACATACTATCGGCATCAGATAATGATCCGAACAAGGCACATGACAGTTGCAAGCGAACGGCTTGCCAAACTGATCCAAGACCTGACTCTGCCGGAAGACGTTCGGATGGTGGTTGACATCGACCCGGTAAACCTCGCATGAAAAATCTCGCGCGCCAACCATCGTCACCAACGTCGTTTGCGACAAAACGACCCGTTTTGGCGGGAAATGATACTTGACTTGCGCGGCTCATTCTTTTAAGCGGGAGGGATTCGGACGTTGGATCGGTCCGGCCGGGTTCATGGACGAACCTGTCACCGGGCATTCTGAATTGTAGATCGAAACATATGAGAAAAGAACACCTGATGAAGCGGGCGTTACCCGTTTTTTTTGCGTTGGGAGCGTTTGCTCCGGCGATGTTGGCCAGTGAAGCCGACATTAAGATTCCTGATCTGACAAAGGCCAATTTCGGCAACACGAGCGGGCTGTTGTTGCTGTACATTGGCCTGGCAGTTTGCTTGATCGGGGCAATCTTCGGACTTGTTCAGTATGTCCAAACCAAGAATCTGCCCGTTCACGAGCGGATGCGGAGCGTGTCGTCCATCATCTGGGAGACATGCAAGACCTATCTGCTCCAACAAGGGAAATTCCTTGCGGTGCTGTGGTTCCTGGTCGCGTTGTGCATGACATATTACTTTCTTGTGCTGCAGCACGAGTCTTTCGGGAACCTGATTGTGATATTGCTCTGCTCGATTTTGGGCATTCTCGGGTCTTATGGTGTGGCATGGTTCGGCATCCGGATTAACACTGTTGCGAACTCGCGAGGCGCGTTCTCGTCGCTGCGCGGCAACCTGTTGAACACGCTGCTGATTTCCCTCCAAAGCGGGATGAGCGTGGGGCTGCTGCTGGTCAGCGTCGAGCTTTTCTTCATGATCTGCATTCTCGCATTTCTGAAAGACCTGGCCGGACCGTGTTTCATCGGGTTCGCAATTGGCGAATCGCTGGGCGCCAGCGCGCTTCGTATTTGCGGCGGTATTTTCACCAAGATTGCCGACATCGGGTCGGACCTGATGAAGATCGTGTTCAAGCTACCCGAAGACGATCCGAAGAACCCGGGAGTGATTGCGGACTGCACGGGGGACAACGCGGGCGACTCGGTTGGGCCCACGGCAGACGGTTTCGAGACCTACGGCGTGACCGGCGTGGCGCTGATCGCGTTTCTTGCCTTGGCCCTGGCCAACAGCCCGGTCATGTGCGCGCAGATGATAGTTTGGATATTCGTGATGCGCATTCTGATGATCCTGACATCGTTGTTCGCTTACTTCATAAACAGGCAGACGAGCAAGGCCCTTTACGGCCACAAGAAAGATTTCAATCCCGAGGCGCCTTTGACGAACCTGGTGTGGATCACTTCACTTGTTTCCATCGTGGTTACGTTCGTTGCCAGCAATCTGATGCTGGGCGGAATGAGCGATTATCCGGGGCTCGGGTGGGTGTTGGCGGCAATTATCAGTTGCGGCACGCTGGCAGGCGCGCTGATACCTGAGTTCACCAAAATCTTCACCAGCACACATTCGCGCCATGTGCAGGAAATCACGAACTGTTCGCGGCACGGCGGCGCGTCTCTGAACATACTTTCGGGCTTTGTTGCGGGTAATTTCTCAGCTTTCTGGATGGGATTGGTGATTCTGCTGCTCATGTTCTTGAGTTTCAAGTTCGCCACTTTCGCTGGCTCGCCGGTGGCGAAGTTGATGCCTGCGGAATACCCGTTCGCCGCGCCAATATTCGCGTTTGGGCTTGTCGCATTCGGCTTCCTCGGCATGGGACCGGTCACGATCGCGGTGGACAGCTTCGGTCCTGTCACTGACAACGCGCAGTCGATCTACGAATTGAGCCAGATCGAATCGAAGGCCGGAATCAAAGAAGAAATCAAGAAGGACTTTGGGTTCGAGCCGGACTTCGAGAATGCAAAACTGCAGCTCGAGAAAGGCGACGGCGCGGGCAATACCTTCAAGGCCACGGCCAAGCCGGTGTTGATTGGCACGGCCGTTGTGGGAGCGACCACGATGGTTTTCGGCATCATCATGTTGCTCCAGGGCCTGCACACGCTGTTCCCGAACAAGTTCCCGGAAGTTGTTGGGGCGCTGAGTTTGGTTCAGGCGGAGGTAATCATGGGGCTCTTGATTGGTGGTGCTGTGATCTACTGGTTCACGGGCGCTTCGACACAAGCCGTCGTCACGGGCGCGTATCGGGCGGTTGTTTATATCAAGGAACATATCAAACTGGATGCCGCTCGGGCCTCGGTGCAGGACAGCAAAGAGGTTGTCAGAATCTGCACGATGTATGCACAGCGTGGGATGATCAATATCTTCGTCGTCATCTTCTGCATGGCGCTGGCGCTGGCCTTCTTTAATCCTTACTTCTTCATCGGGTACCTGATTGGTATTGCGTTCTTCGGCCTTTTCCAAGCCATCTTTATGGCTAACGCAGGTGGCGCATGGGACAACGCCAAGAAGATTGTCGAAGTTGACCTGCGACAGAAGGGGACTGATCTGCACGCGGCGACAGTTGTGGGCGACACCGTTGGCGATCCTTTCAAGGACACCTCGTCTGTGTCAATGAACCCGGTGATCAAGTTCACGACGCTGTTTGGTTTGCTGGCGACGGAAATTGCGGTGAAAATGATGCAGAACGACGCGCTCAAGGCGTACACCCCGGTCGTGGGCGGTGTATTCTTCGTGATCGCATTGATATTCGTTTACCGATCGTTCTATTCAATGCGCATTCCGTCAGATAAGTCGGTCTGATCTCACAGTCCGGCTGCTTTTGAGATTGTAGGAATTGAATGCTGGGACTGCAGACTTTGGTCTGCGGTCCCAATGTTTTTACGGGTTCCAACCCGGCAATCTCACCGGCCAACCCCTCGGATTCGCCCGTGCGTTCACTCCGGTGAGATTTCCGGGTTAGTTACCTGAGGTCTTCACCTCCCAACCCGCCAAGGGTCCAGTCGAGGTTGTAAGGCTCGAGCGTCCCAGGATACAGTTGTTTGTATTTAACGAAAGCCGAATGGCCGTCCACAAACAGCAGAGGGAACCCGTCCTTCCCGTGAGCGAGGTTTGGCGCATGCAACTCGTCGAATTCAGGCTCAGCGAAACATGGCATGATGGCTTTCTTTGACGGGAACCGAACCTCTGTGGCGCGCCTCTGTCGCAACTGAGGGTTTTGGGTGTCGTCGTTGTAGAACTGGTGGTAGTAGTAGTAAGAATTGCCAAAAAGTAGGTCGTTTGTTCTGATGCTGAAAGAGCTGCCGTGGTTTTTAACCCACGCGAAATTCCATGGCGGCGGTGTGTCTGCGGGACACAAGTAAAACGCAACCCCCCCATTGGTGCTGATGTACGGACTGAACAGCTTGAGCAGGTCCACAAACGGCATGTGCGGCCACGTCCGACCCGAATAAGGGAACCGATCGTCATTCTCCGAGGTGTACATTGACATCGTTATGCCGAGCTGCCGCAAGTTGGAAAGGCAGCGGACGGTCTTGCTCTTGGACTTGGCCCGGCCAAGCGCTGGCAACAACAAACCGGCAAGAATCGCGATGATGGCAATAACAACAAGCAACTCGATCAACGTGAAAGCGAAGGGTGGACAACGCCATGACCGGCGACGGTCCATGGCCATTAGCGACTGAACTCCGGTCTGGTTCACGAATTGACACCATTTGGCGAAGTCCTGCCATTGTCAAGCATCCACATTATTGGCACGCGGGTTGACGGTTGCGGGCTAACGCGTACCGTTCAGGCAAAGGCGCAAATTACGTGCCTGTCACCATATCACCACATCCCAGCTTCGATCGCGCTAAGGCGACGTTCGGCGGTTGTTCGGCCGGCATGCAGAAACTATGTGCCTGTCCCCATACCGTCTTCCGAGAATCGCCGTGCGCGTGTGTCCAGTTCACCGGTAGCTGCGCAATAAGATTAATCACAGACACTTAACTGTTTGTGGCGTTGCTTGACCCCGGGAACGGTCGGCCTAAACTCGAATCGGAAACACGAGGCGCTGCGCCTCGACCGAAATCGCGATGTCATCGATCAAGAAAGGCCTGCTTGTTACGACTCTGGGAGCGGGGGCCAACACCCTGCTGGCCACAGTCAAGATCGCAACAGGCTTGATAGGCAACTCTTACGCGCTTGTCGCCGATGGCATTGAATCGACAACCGACGTTATTTCGTCACTGATCACTTGGACAGGGCTCCGGATTTCCTCCAAGCCAGCCGACGAGTGCCATCCATATGGACACGGCAAAGCGGAGTCCATAGCGGCGGCTATTGTGGCGGCGGCCTTGCTTGGGGCGGCTGTCCTGATTGCGGTTCAGAGCATTCGTGAGATTCTCAATCCGCATCATGCACCGGCATGGTTCACATTGCCGGTCCTTGTTGGCGTGGTGCTGACCAAGGAGACTCTTTACCGTGTGGCGTCCAAGGTTGGCGCATCGATTGACAGCACCGCAGTGAAGTGCGATGCGTGGCATCACAGGTCGGATGCCATTACCTCCGCAGCCGCTTTTGTGGGCATTAGCGTCGCCCTGATCGGCGGCCCGGGCTACGAAAGTGCGGATGATTGGGCGGCTCTGGCTGCGTGCAGCATCATACTCTTCAACGGCTGGCGGCTTTTGAGGAGTGCGATGAATGAGATGATGGATGCTGATGTCTCGGAGCAGTTGCATCAGCAAGTGCGCGAACTATCGGCTGGTGTTTCAGGTGTGGTCAGGATCGAGAAATGCCGCATTCGTAAAAGTGGGCTTGGCTATCTCGTGGACATCCATGTTGAGGTTGACGGGGACATGTCTGTCAAGGGTGGGCACAAAATCGCTCATGACGTCGGGGAAAAACTCAAGTCCTCACCACTTCGGGTCAAGGATGTCCTTGTGCACATAGAACCGGCGAGTGAAGAAGCTGTCAAAGAGCACAGCGAGCCCTCCCGGTAACTGGGCGCAAGAAGGCAGGAACAGCATCACCCTGCACATTTCACGCTTAGCCCGAATATTTCCCAGCCCGGCGTAGCCGGAACCAAAGTCGCATGACGGGCAACGCCCCCGGCTCTCGCACCACCCGGACCTTCAGTCACGCCGGGCTGGGAAATACGCCATGCTACACCGTCGCAAGGAAGAGCGCGCTGATCCGAATGGTTTCTCACGCGCTGCCGCGGATGCAGTGCGCGTTGGCAGGCGCGAAGCGTTTGGAGTGCGGCAGCTTGCTGCCGCTTTGTATTAGTCCGCAAGCAACGTGCCTGGAACCAGATCCGCATGACTCACAAAACAACGTGTCTGTCCCCATATCGGCATCCGAGGGGTTCCTCCACAGACTTCGGCAGCCGCGCACTGGAAAAATGGGCAATTTGCGGACCACACCGGAATCGGGGGGCAGAACCCAAACAACGAGCCTGTCACTTTATTTGGGTCCACATCCAGACAATGGGCCTGTCACTTTATCCGACTCACTCCCGAAGGCCGTGCTGTTGTGACTGCCTTGCCGACGGCCAGGGAAGTAGATACGGGGGAATTAACCAAACTCGCAGCTTGAAAACCTCCGCGAATGTGAAGGACTTTCAATATGATGATATACTCTGAGCAGTCTGCGAAACGGGTGTCTATTAGAAATCAATGAATGTGCGGGACCCGGAAACCCCACCGAAATGAAGTTTCGGGTGTCTTGGTCTGGTGCAGCGGCGGGCTTTCCGGGTTAAGGGTACACCAGCCGGTAGAACCTCTCACCAGTCGGCGACTCGACCAGCACGTAGCGATCACCGGCGGTCGTGATACCGGAGGTAACTTCGTTCCACACAGGAGTTGCGAGGCTGGGAGTCCACTGGAGACGCCATGGAACGGCAGGCCATGAAAGCTTCACACTGTTGCCTTGCTTCTCGATTTGGATGCTGGGCAGGACCTGAGTTTGGGCGGTTGGCACGAAAAGCAAGTAATTGAGATACACCTTGCGGTTGTCCTGGCCGGTCGTGCCACGCATCGTCAATCTGATTGTGTTTGTGCCTGCAAGGTGAACGACCGCCGGCAAACCGGCATCGAGCAAAGGCACGTAGGTGTAGTTCACGTGCATCAGGTTGTTTGGAATCGAGAATTTGCCCAGCAGTGTAGTTGTCTGATCTGGTTGAGTTGGATCGCTGGTTACGAGGCTGAGTTCGGCCTCGGTGGCGCCAAAGCTGCCCACGCGAAGATAGACAAGGTAATTCGTGTTGGCAAAAGACCGTGTGTAATTGAGCCACTCGCCGGGTTCTGTGCGGGCGACAACATACTCCTGCAATCGTAGTGCGGAGTACTTCTGTCGGATCAAATAGTCCGGCAACGGATCCCCCTGGGCGTGGTTGAGGTCTTCGATGTCACGATTGCCAGTTGATGTGCCGACTGGGTCTGTCGAGCGGAAGTCGCTCCATCCGTTTTCCGGTGAAGTGCGGTTGTCGTGGAAGTCGATATCGGCGGTTCCTTCGAGGTCTGCATAGCCGACGCCTCCGCCATTGATATAAAATCCGTCGAGGTTCCATCCCGACAAGGGAATTGGATCGAGCTGGTACGACCCGCTCCAGTAGTTGTAGTCCTCGCATTCGATTGTTTTTGCGGGCGGCTTGTCGAGGTCAGATTCGACGAAAGTGTCGAACCAGAAAGTATTGACGGACTTGAGCGTTCCGGTGACATCCTGAACTTCGATGCGCGCGGAATACACATTGTTGGGCTTGAGCAAGCCGGGGGCGGTCGTGAAACTCACATTGGTACCGGCTGCGGGGGTTGGCTGCAGAAATGCCGACATGTCCGCGCCGTTCAGGTAAAGCTTGGTCGCGCGTCCGTCGATTTCATTTACCGGGAAGGCAGTAGCTGTGAAACTGATGCCCTGTTCGGCGGGGTGGAAATTGGTGAACCTGCGTTCAGGATTGCGCACGACCACCTGTGGTGTTTTGGGAATTGGGTGTGCGAGAGCGGGCGGTGTTGCGGGGTTCGGATCTGACGGCCCGCAGTAGTAATTGTCAACGGCGAAATCCACTGTGCCGACATTGCCCTGTCGGCTGAACCCGAGGAAACCGCACGCGCCCCTGTCAAAACTGCCGTCTTCAGACTCCAGCGTTACCAGTGGCCGCGTGAGGTCGTGCAAATCGTATGCCTGGGCAGTGTAATGGTAGCCTTCGCATTTGAATACCAGGCGATAGGGGCGGCCTGGCTCGAAGGTGATTTCGGCGACGGCAATGGTTCGGGTGGCGAATCCAGCGTTTACGACGTTGATCTGGAACTGGCCTTGGCGGCGGTCGGTTGGGTTCTCGCCATACTGTGAGGTGTCGTAGTTGCAGATCACGCCCTGGGCGCTTGCCGGATTGAGGTTTGCGGGGATGTCTCCTGTATTGGCATCCGTAAGACGCCCGAACAAGACAACGGCCTGGTTCTTGTCGGTCCCCGGCCAACTGGCGATGTCGAGGGCGACATAAAAATCGGTGTACTCCTGCATCCGGTACCACATGCCGACCGCTGGAGCTGCACCGGGGACGGGGTTTGCCTGGATGCGCAACGCTTTTCCCCCTTCGAAGGCGGGGAATGTGGTGGTGACCAATGCCGCATTCAGCGCGGAGAGTTTCCAGCCAGCGGCGGTAAAGTCCGCCACCGAAGAATAAGAATCGAAGTTGTCGCTAAACACCTGTTGTGCATGTGTCGTCGCGGGCCAAACCGCGCTCGATGCAGCGACAAGTGCAATCGAGCAGACCATTGCTGGGAGCGGACACGGGCGTCCAACGTTTCTTGTGTGTGTGGTGTTGATTGGGGTCATAGGCGTGGTGTGTTTGGTGTTCTTGACTCAGCCGGTTGCGACAGATAACGGGTTTTCAGTACATCCAATTTCCCAGCAGGTCAAGACGTTTCATCGTCTCCGAGGCGCGCGCGACCGCCCATGCATTATCGCGCGGCGATTGCCCTGTGCACGTGGTCGAAGATGAAGGCGGTGAGAAGCGTGACGCACGTGCCAATCAATGTGTACCACGGCCAGAAAACGCGGTGTTGCACTGGATTGCCATCCACAATTTCTGTCCATGAAAACTGGCTGACGAAGATCATGAATGCCAATGAAACCAGCATTCCGGCGATCACAGGATGCGCTCTGCCGGACTTCCAAAAAACCGCTAGCAATATGCCGCCCAGCAACGCGCCGCTTGTCAACCCGCGCAGCGTAAAGGCGGCGTTCAACACAAAAGCCACTTCGCGGCTCAAGTAAGCCGTGAGAATCAACATCCCGCCCCAGAACACTGTGCTCCACCGGCTGAAGCGCAGATAAAACTGTTCGCTCCGTTTTCCGTGTGCGCCCTTTACGAAATCCATCGTGCTGACACTGGCCAGGGAAGTCAGAGCCGAGCTTACCGAGGACATCGCCGCCGAAAGAATCGCCACGATAAGGAAACCCTTCAACACGTGCGGGACTTCGGTCAACATGAAGATTGGGAACACAAAGTCGTTGGCTTTTATTCCAGGGCGCGCATCCGGGATGGGCACCTTGAAAGGGTGCGTTTGATAGAACACCCAGAGCATCGCGCCCACGAGCAGAAACACGAAAAACAGCGGGAAAATCATCACCGCGCTGAGAACGAGGGCCTTTCGTCCGTCTGCAACGTTTTTGCAGGCCAGTACACGCTGCACGATCAACTGTTCGGCTCCGTGGGAACTCATCACCATGACCGTTCCTCCGATGACGCCCATCCAGATGTTAAACGGTTCGTGGAGTGCAAACTGGCCGTTGAACCAGTGCAGCTTTCCGCCGGCTGCGGCACGGGACAACACTTCCGGTAGCCCGCCGTCAACCAGCGACGGTATGTACACAAGCGCGAACAACCCGCCCAACAGGAACAATCCAAACTGCACTGCATCTGTCCAAATGACCGCCTTGACACCGCCGACGCAGGTGTAAAGCAGCGCCAGCCCGACAAAAATCAGGATTGCCTGCAACACGCTTATCCCGAGCATCAGTTGCAGGGGGATTGAAACCACATAAACACGAACACCCGCTGCGAGTGTTTCGCTCAACAGAAAGAAACCGCCTGCGGTTCTGCGCGCCGACGCACCCAATCGGTTCGCGAACAATTGATACGGCGAGTAAATCTCGCCCTTGAGGTAATGCGGCACCATCACAACCGCAAGGATTATCCTTGCGATGACATACCCAATTATCATCTGGATGAACGCCAGATCGCTCCCGAAAGCCAGCGCAGGCACGCCAATGATCGTCAAAGCGCTCGTTTCCGCGGCAACAATCGAAAAACCAATTCCCCACCACGAAGTGTTCTTGCTCCCGAGAAAATAGTCGCGCGTCGTGCGCTGGTCCTTCCCGAACCACAGGCCAAGGCTGACAATGCCGAGAAGGTAAAGAACTATTACGAGCCAATCCCTGCCGTCCAGAAAACGAAATGCTCCTTCCATATCAGGCGTGGTAATATGCCGCCATTCTCGCTTTCACTTCTCCTTTCGGATCACATGGAACTGGGATCCTTTTGATGAAAGCGCCAACTCAACCGCGCCACGCAATGGTTCTGTGACTTTCTCCAACAACTGCCCGGTGTCCGGTTCCGGCAAAGCAAGTCTGGCCGCCCCGGCACGGAAAAACCCGCTCAGTGTTTGATGGGCGTAATGAATCATCCCTTGGCGCAGTGGAATCGAGAAAAGGGACAGAACCATCCCAAACACGACGGCGTGCCATCCCTGCGCCTGCCCCAGTTCGACGGCCTGCCAGTATCTTCGCACAAGCCGCTGGTCGCGCAGCGGCAGCAATCGTTTTAGCTGATGTCTGCCAGCAGCTCGACTCGCTTCTGCAAACCGGCTCAAGACCGTCGCGCGGCTCAGTGATGAGTCAAGCGCGATCAGCTCCCGAACCTCATATCTTGCGGCGTGCCAGTATGCATCGTGGACGACCGGTAGCTCAACCGCAACCAACACCTGATCACGGTAATCCTCAAGAAAAACCCTGAGCGACCGCGCATCCACAACTTCCGGAGCCTGAAAACGCGCAAGCGGCCTCCAGACCGAGGCGAGGTCGGCCGACACAAGCTGCCGGGTTAAACCCGCCGGGTTCTCGATCCGGGTAACCTGCTGCGTCAAGTTGTTGTGTGCTTCCAACATTTGCTGCGACATCGACAGGTGCGAGACACATCGATTCGTCACCTGCCAATCGCGGTGAGAGTAACGTCGCAGCCTGATCTGAGCCAACACGAAAAGATCGCAACCCCGCTTGCGAGGAGCTGAGGAAGATTGTAGTCTGCAGTTGTGTTTGTGCTGGCAACATTACTGGTTTGGCTGGCGGCGTTGTGTGTGACGGCGGAAGCCGACACGTTGCACCTTAAAGAGAGCGCAGCCATCAGCGGCCGCATCATCGCCGAGAAAGAGGACCTGTTCGTAGTGGACGTGGGTTACACGGTTTTGGTCGTCCCAAAAAGGGAAGTGTTGAAAATCAGCCACTCTGAGGGCGCGCCCGGGACACCGGACGCGGCTGTCGCCGGTAAACAGCCGACGCCCCAACAGCAGGACACTCCCGCCGCGCAGGCGGTCGCGGTGCAGTCCGGCATAACCGACAATTCGACGGCTGAGCGATCGGCCCTTTACTCGACGGCAAGTGCTGGTGCGCCCGAACGGTCGGTGCGAGAGCTTGTACAGAAACTTGGGGGAGCCGTCGTACAGGTTCGAACGCCGAGCGGGCAGGGATCGGGGTTCTTCGTAAATGAAGACGGTTACCTGATCACCAACTTCCATGTTATCGAGGGCGAGACACAAATCTCCGTCGAGGTTTTCGTGCAAACCGCCCGCCAGCTCGAGCGGCGAATCTATCGCC
Organism: Verrucomicrobiota bacterium; assembly: GCA_012517065.1. Lineage (GTDB taxonomy): Bacteria > Verrucomicrobiota > Verrucomicrobiia > Limisphaerales > J093 > JAAYVR01. The sequence goes on from JAAYVR010000145.1 coordinate 52,919, forward strand.
AGGTTCGCATTGTTGCGATGAACAAGTTTGCCGATCTTGCACTGTTGAAGGTCGAGGACGCAGGCGCGCCAAAGTTCAGTTATGTGCCTCTGGGTCAAACAGGGACATTGTCGGTTGGCGAGCGGGTTTTCGCGATAGGCAGTCCAATGGGGCTTGAACGAACTGTGACGGAAGGGATTGTCAGCTCGAAGACACGCCAGATGCAGGGCGATCTTTTTCTGCAAACCACCGCGCAAATCAATCCCGGCAACAGCGGCGGGCCGCTCCTCAACATGCGCGGCGAAGTGGTTGGCGTCACCAACATGAAAATAACCTATGGCGAAGGCCTCGGATTTGCCATACCTGTCGAACGGGTTCTGTTTTTCCTGAACAACCGCGATGCATTTGCGTATGACAACGAAAACCCGAACAGCGGCTACCGATATCTCGAACCGCCGCGCCGCGCACCAAGCCAGCCCAACCAGCCGAACCCGTGACAAACGCTCGGCAGCGCGTTCACCCGGCCTCAAATGCCCGTGATCTCTCCCTGCCGCCATTCATGACTTTATCTTCTCCATGAAACAATTCCTCGATGCCTGTCCTATCCTGGTTGTAGCCTTTGCTGCGCGAGCCTTGGCAGCTTCGTTGCCAGCAGAACAGCTTTTCCCAAGCGATACTATCGCGCTGTTTTCGGTGCCGGACTACCCGCGACTGGCTGCGGCGCAGCGTGACACCCCCACAGCAAAGTTCTGGAAAGACGAGGCCATGGCCCGCTTTCGCTCAGCATTCAACGAACGATTCAACAACAAGTATCTGGGCCCTCTCGAACGCGAACTCGGGGTCAAAGCAAAGGATGTCCTTACCTTGTTGCAAGGACAGATTGCGCTCGGGATCACCCAAACCCGCTGGGACGACACGACGCGCTTTATGCCAAGCATGACGCTGGTTGTTGACACACGCGAAAAGGCCGAACAATTGAAGAATACCCTTGCCGCTGTCCGCACAAGGTTGACTGAATCCGGGCGCGCAATCCGAACAGACCGCATACGGGACGTCGAAGTTGTTACAGTGCAGATCAAGGCCAGCCAATCAGGCGCCACATCCGATGTCTCGACTGACAAGGGCGGACCGGACAGCACCGGGGCGAAAAGCCCGACACCTGACAGTCAGAGCGGCAACGCCGCCGGCATCAAAACACTCGAATTGAGTTTTTGTCATGTCGATTCCCTCCTGTTGGTGAGCACATGTCAGCAGGACCTCGAAAAAGTTATTGCCAAACTCCAGGGCGCCAGCGTGCCGACGGTGTCCGAGAAGCCCGGATTTGAAACGGCCCGTCGAGTGGTTCCCCGCGATGCTCTCGCATTCGGGTGGACAGACATGTCCGGTCTGTACCAGCTTTTTACGAAAGCAGTTGCAAAAGCCGCCGAAGAACAAGGTTCCGGCAAATCCGGGCCAACGCAGGTCGAGCGGCTGTTCCCCGCAATCGGGTTGGCCGGATTGAAAAGCATGGCTTTTGCAATGCGCCATAGCGCTGATGGGACCTTCTTGGATTTGTTTGTTGGTGTGCCACAGGAAGAGCGCAAGGGCTTGTTCAAGCTCCTATCGATTGAACAGAAAGACGCCAGTCCGCCCCCGTGGATTCCATCCGATGCAGTTCAGTTCAGTCGCTCGAGAATTGACGGCCAAAAAGCATGGGCCGCGCTTGAATCGACCATTAACGAAATCAGCCCTTCGGTGCTTGATTTTCTCATCGGCCAACTCAACGAAGCCATGAAGACAAAAGACCCGGGATTTGATTTCCGACAGTATTTCGTGCAGAACCTTGGGGATGACATGGTGAGCTACCAAAGGCCGCCCCGCGATTCCACACCGGAAGCGCTGAGCTCGCCTCCGACCATCAACCTGATCTCATCACCCAAGCCGGAACAAATGCTTGCAGGAATCAAGGCCGCGCTGTTGCTCATGCCACCGCCGCTGAACAACATCGAATTCAAGGAACGTGAATTCCTCGGAAAGCGAATATACTCCGTTGTGCCTCCGTCGGTGGCGTTTCTGGGCGCAGAGAGCGCCAGCAGCACCGCAGGCTTACTGCACATCTCGGCGGCCAACGGGTACCTCGCACTCGCCAGCGACATTACCGTCCTTGAAGAGTTCCTGCGCAGCGCAGAGTCGCGGGCGAAAAGCCTTTCTGAATTGCCCGGCTGGAACGAAGCGTTGCAACTGGTTGGAGGAGCCGGCGGCGGTTTCCTCGGCTACCAGAACGAGGCGGAAACAATCCGCGCTCTCTTTGCCAGGCTCAAGTCGTCTGATGGCAAGGCTGTTTTGCCGCTTTCAATCGGGCCTCTCTCACTGCAATCTTCGGAAGCCGAGAGAGCTTTGGAATCTTTGGCTGATTTCTCACTTCTCCCGCCTTTCGAATCAGTTTCAGAATACTTCGGCATGTTCATCTGTTCAGGTGCAATGACGCCCGAGGGGTACACTTTGCGTGCAGTGTTTCCGACCCCACCCCAAGTCAGACAGTAATCGCCGACAACATGTCGGTTAGCCCGGAGATCTAACCGGAATGAACCTCCGGATGTCTTTGTCTGATCAGGCGGTGAGATTTCATCTCACAACGTTCAGCGGAACGAATGAAATGGCGCATGGCGAGCGACGCGGGACCGCGGTAAGGTGCAAGACACAAAGTTCTTGAAGCGAAGTTTTGGCTTGTGATGAGCACATAAGAGTGCGACAAGAAGACCATGAACACGATCCTGCACTTCACACGTTTGCCCCGTAAAACCCCACGACGCAAAATTGCTGGCTTGGGTGTGCTGGGAATCGCACTGCTCATGGGAATTCTCGATCCCGCCAAAGCTGGAAATAATACGGTTCCGTACCGCGGTCGAACCGACGGTTGGGTTACGTCAATCCAGTTTTCGCCCGGTAAGAAGATGTTTCCCGTTAACCTTACAACGGTGGCCGACGAGATATCTGTTCACGGCGGGCACGGCTATCAGATCAGCTCGATTACCATTAACAGTTCGAAAAAATCAGGCCTCATCGCAACCGGCAAGACCGACGCTGTCAGCGCAGATCGCGAGCATCTCTTCATCGATTTCACAATAGCCTCGCAGAATGCAGATTTGACGGCGCCAATCCAGTACAGAGGAACGTTCACGATAGTGGGAGGCACAGGTCGATTCGAGGGCGCCACAGGTTCAGGCGAGCTCTGGGGAGAGGCGCGCTTGACAGAAGGCACATGGTGTGGGGAATTCGATGGAGTGATATCCATTCCAAGGTGAAGCTCCAGACCCCGCGCAGCATTCTCAGCGCAGCACAGCCGCAACCGGACATTTTCGAGTCTTGACCAACGTTGTTGGTCAGGGTTTGAGGATTGCAGGCTCAATCGACCCAGCCCCGCAACTTGTAAAGCCACCAGCCAACCACTTCGTGAGAGTAAATCGCGAGGTGTTGAAACCCGCCCAGCCCGGGAACAATGGAACGACGCGGGCGCTGTTCAAAAGTCGCCATTCCTTGGAAGTCGCACGCCACACATGTGACATCCAGACCGAGCTTCCTGAAAACCGCCTCGGAGCGTCTCATGTGGCTTGCAGAGGTGACCAAAGCCAGTCTCCGCCAGCCGTGTTCTTGCGCGAGAGCCATGGTTCGCTCTGCTTCATTTCGAGTGTTGGCACAATCGCCGAGCACAAACACCGGGACCGTGGCAAGACCCCACTTTTCCAGCCATTGCCTTAGCTGTTCACCTTCTGCTTTTTCGTGCCCTGGCCGGCCGTGCACACCGCCGCCCAGCACGAGCGCGCGCGCTTTTCCGGAGCGGACCAGCTCGACTGCGGCCACGGCTCTGTCTGCGGCGTCGGAGAGGTCGAAACCGAGTGGATCGTTGGACGAGACGGTCAGCAGCCCGCCGAGCATCACCACGGCATCAACCTGCGGCACATCCGCTATGCCCGAGCGCGCGTAATTGCGTTCGAGCGTTGCGAGCAGGTAAGCTGGCAGGTTGGTTCCCCCGATCAAGTAAATCAGCAACACAACAACTCCCGGGGCTATTGCACGGCGGTACTGTCGCTTGCACAACCGCCATACTGCGAGGACAATAAGTGCAAACCAAATGAGTCCGACCGGTTCTGTCAGAGGCGTTAGGAACTTGACCATGGTGAGGTGTGTTCTGTCAGCAATTCAATCGACCGGCGCCAAACGATGGTCCCCAGCCCGGAAATCTCACCGGCCCCCTCGGATTCGGCCATGCCTGCACTCCGGTGAGGTTTCCGGGCCGGGCAACCTTCAAGGAATGCCGGGCAAGAACAGGAAATACAGTCGGCCGGGTTGAAGCCGCGGCAGCTCAACGCCCAAGTCGATTTTGAGCGCCCTTGTCTCAGTTTTCCCGAAGAGCCGCAACAAACGGAAGAAATCTGCAGGCTGACGAAATTGCACAAGATTCGCGCGGTCAAGATCGGTTAGTTTCAGCGCCCGTGCGACCGCGGTTTTGAAATTCCCAAGTTCATCAACAAACCCGAGCTCGTACGCCTGCTTTCCTGAAAAAACCCGCCCGTCTGCGTACTCGGCCCAATTCGAAGCCAAAGTCCGCCCGTCGGAATCATTGAGGCGATTGGCATTGTTTCTTCCGTCAGCCACAACCTTCTTAAACCTTTCGTAGCACTCGTCCACCAACGTCTGCAACATCTTGCGTTCTTCCGGATGGATTTCTTCGTCTGCGCGCGTGGGACTCATCATGTCCTTGAACCGTCCGCTCTTGTAAACTTCGGGGCGCACGCCAACCTTGTTCATCAGACCTCGGTAGTTGTAGCCGTTCATGAGAACCCCAATGCTTCCCGTAAGCGTGAGCTCGTGAGCGACTATCCATCGGCACGGCGCAGCCACATAATAACCTCCGGACGCCGCCAGCGAGCCCATCGAAGCAACAACCGGTTTGCCCGTGCGTTTCTGAAACTCGGCGATATGGCGGCTGATTTCGTCTGCAGCCAGAACCTCGCCCCCGGGCGAGTCTATTCTAAGAATGACACCTCGGATTCTTCGGTCCTGTTCGGCTCGCTTGAGCTGACGCCGCACCAATTCGGCAATGTCGTACTCATCGCCCGTAAAGTACGCACTGCCTATGATGCCCTGAATGTCCACCACCGCCAGCTTGGCGTCGGCGTGGTTGTTCTCGATCATGACTTCCCTGAGCGCGGGTCCGGATTCAAGCTCCTCGATACCCCCGAACGTCACAAACCCGGACATGATTTGGCCGAGGCCAATCACAACAATCAAAACCAGTATCGCAAGGAAGCCCAAAACCACATAGACCCACGTTCGCCTCGATTTCTTCTGTCGTGCCGGGGTCGAAACTGGCGGGGGCGCGCTCAGGCGCGGCGGCGTGGGCACGACAGGTGGAACGGGCGGAGGAGAACCCCCGTCAGACATCTGGTTGTTCATTTGCTCGTCGTTCTGCATGCTAAAACAGTGTTGTGCACCCTCGCCAAGGACAGCAACTGCACCCGGAGCAGTCAATGACCAGCTCGAGCTCGGGATGAAACCGCTGAGAACCGTCTAGCCACTTGTCGAACAAAATATCGCAGAGCTGCTTGACCTGGGCGCAATCTTTCACCATCGAGTTGCCGAATAGCAACAGGACCAGAATCTACGGCAAAACCTGTCCGATGCAAGCTTTCTAGCCCGCCGATTTCACAGCCTGGCGTAGCCGGAACCAAAGTCGCCTGACGGGCAGTGCCCCGGCTCCCGCACACCCCGGACCTTCAGCCACGCCGGGCTGGGAAATATGCCCTGCGACTCCGTCGCAAGGAAGAGCGCGCTGATCCCAATGGTTTCTCACCCGCTGCCGCGGATGCAGCGGGCGGTGGTAGGCGCGAAGCGTTTGGAGTGCGGCAGCTTGCTGCCGCTTTGTTTTCGTGCACAAACAACGTGCCTGGAACCAGATCGGCATGAAGCCGCAAACAACGTGTCTGTCCCCATATCGGCACCGAGGGATTCCTCCCTAGAGTTCGGCAGCCGCCGATTGGAACAAGGGACAATCTGCGGGCCACGGCGCAATCCGCAGGCAAAACCCAAACAACGAGCCTGTCCCCCTATTTGCGTGCTTGTTGGATGTGCGTGGGTGGGAAGCGGCAAGTGCCGAATCAATTCATTTGCCGCAGCATTTGTTTGGCCACTGGACGAAGCGGCCGCGGAGGAACCGCATCGTAGCGAGGCGTGCCAGGTTGGGGATTCAACGTTCCGCGTTCGAACACAGATCGCCGAATTCGGCCAGGAGCGCGTACTTCTTCTGCCACGGGGTGTACATGAATCCGCGAACGTTTGGGGTTTTGCGGGCGAGCGCAAGCCAGCCCTTGACATCATTCAGATCGTCCGCGTCGTAATAACACGCTACCAGCGTGCGGAATCCTTCCGCGGCGAAGAATCTGAGGCTCGGCTCGCGTGGTTCGCCACCCCATACGGCCATTATGAGGTCTTTGGGAACGTGCTTCCACGAACCGGTAAAATCGCCGTCCACGAGGTAATAATCCGCATGCGCGTTGTGGTTCGGATCGAGCATGTCACTCCAGATATAGACTTCAACGCCGGGGATGTACTTGCGCAAGGTTTGCACTTGCCGAGTGATGCATTCGCCGAGTAACTCGGCCATGTTTCGGCCACGGCACGCCAGGCAAGTACCGCCCATGCGGACCTCGTCCATGTTCAACAGGACTCGGCGGGGACGGAGCCGTTCTGCCAATAGTTTGGATTCGTGATCGAAGATTTCGTAGAGAGCCGGTTCTGCCATGCATACGGTGATTTGCGAGTCGTGAATGACCAAAGTGTGATACCAGCTTGCACGGAGGCGTTGTCCGTCTTGTATTCGGCTGCTGTCGGTCAGCTTTAGCGGGGGGGAGGGTCTGTCGATGCGATATGGACTGTAGTCGGGATCAATCAGTGGGGCGTAGTCAGTGCCCTCAGCGTAAGTTGTTCCGCCGTCTTCGCTGCGGACTATGACCGGCGTGCCCGGTCGCCGAAGGACATTCAACGGACCGACCTCTTCGATTGTCCAGTCATCGAGCCAGAGTTTTCCTGTGCGCCCGCCCCAGACACCAGCGTAAAGTCGGACAGTATCAAACCCGAGGCTGTTGAAAAGCATTGTCAGCTTTTGCCAGTCGCTGGTCGGTTGCAGGTCGAAAGTGCGAGGTGCCAATGAACGGTTGCCTGCCAGAACAGTGATTTGGAAAGCGCTTGTGGGACGGAGCTCCTCAGTCTTGACCCAGAGACTGACCCGATACGTTCGGTGCGGGCGCACGCGGATTTCCTGCATGATCCGGCCGTGGCCATGCGGGTTGGAGGTGAAATTCTCGAGTCGCAACGAAGTGTCGCCGCTGTGTTTGACCTGCTTGTCTGCGAAGCTCACCTCGCCCGGCTGGTCATGGAAATTGTAGCCTTTCATTCTGTTGTTGGCGGATTCTTCGAACCCGCCATTTACCATCCGCACGGATGTGTCGGGCACAAACCGCGCCTCGCGGCCATGCACAACAAAGACGGCGTCCTCAACCGGCACGCCTTCGGCGAGGTTGCGGTCGTGGGCAAGAGCCGCACCGCCATAACCAACCGAGAACACAGCAGGAATCAGTTCGATGCGGTTGCGGTCGCAGGCCTTTTGGACTTCGTCGAGCCGACGGAAAAACTCCGGGCTTTTCTTGCAAAGAGTGTCCAGTCCGAGCGACATCACAGCGCCGTTGATTCCGTGTTGCGCGGCGGTGTCGAGCAGACGGGAGATTTCGGCGACGTCGTTGTCCCGGCCCAAATTCCACCCGAAAACCCACACGAACCTGTCCGGGTATTGCTCTGCAAGTGCATTCTGGAGAAATGCGAGAGCGACAGAGCAGATTAAGATGCGGCAGTTCGCGAACCAAGAATTGAAGCTTCGGCGCATGTTGTCCAAGTGTTCGATTGCAGAGCCTTGCCCAACTCGCGATAATACTCAATCTTGAAACTTTCCAGCCGAGTTCCGGGTCTTTTGGGACGATGAATGCGCACGGAGTGTGCTTTGCATCGGTTCGCAGGGTGCAACTCTGTGGATTTTTTAGCCCGCAAATTTCATAGCCTGAATACTGTGCGAGGCGGGTGTCTTCACGGGGCTGTTGAATAGGCGGGAATGCTCTCCGGTGAGGCAGGTAAAGAAAGTCCTTGGGCGCAGACACAACTTCCCGCCTGACGACCCGGGGGCAGTATGGATGTGGGACACGGTCGAAACCGCCGAGATGGTCAACCGCGTGTACGACATGATGCAGACATTTCTCGGAGTGGTGGCGGTGGTCACACTCGTGCTCGGTGGGGTTGCGTCCCTTGTCCTGCTGCTTGCCTATGGCAATGGCTTCGGGACCGCAATGATGACGGCGTTCGACCAAATCGGCAAAGACCTGATCGTGGTTTTCCCCGGTCAAACGAGCCTTCAGGCGGGAGGTGAACGCGCAGGGCGGCGGGTTCAACTCGAACTGCGCGACGTCGAAGCGCTCAAGGAGGGCGTTCCGGCGATTGACGCCATTCGTGGAGAGTAAGAGGAAAGCGAACGATCCCAGCCCGGCGGACGCGTCGTTGTGGCTGAACCAGCCGAACTGTTCACCTCTGTGCGGGAACTCTGCTCTACAGGTTTGAGGTGAATCATATGCCGATTGGGAGCGCACCAAAACCACGCTTTTGTTGACTTGATACCTGTGTTCATAGACGTTGACCGCATGAAAACCGGGGATGCAACAAAGCTCCTCAAGCGAATATTGAAAATCAAACGCATGGAACGGGGCAAACTGACCGTTATGCGCCAAGGACCTTCCGGTCCTTACTACAAACTCCAATGTTGGGAGAATGGCCGAAACTTCTCCCGCTACATCCATCGCGACCAAGTTCAGGCTGTGGAGGAAGCCATCGAGGGTTACCGCTTGTTCCGGCAACTGACCGATCAGTACGCCCAGGTGATCATCGATAGAACGCGCGCCGAACTGGAGACCGATTCTAAGAAAGGCCGCCACCTCAGCCGCAACCGCAGCGTGCGCAGGAAAAGGAAGCTCCCCAAATGATCGCCATGTCTTGGCCCCGAAATCCCACCGGCCAGCCCGCGCACGCACAGACCCTCATCCGGTTAGATGTCCGGGCTAGCCCACTGGCGATTGCGGCGCTGCAAGCTGTTTGAATTTAAATGCGCTTGGCGGGAGCGCGGGCATTCTTGCAATGCGATATGGGGACAGACACGCAGTTTGCGCATCCCCGCCCGGTCAGCGTTCGGGCGCCGGATTTGAGTGATCCAAACTGGCCGTAGGGTTGGTCGTCGGGTTGATGCGGCCGGGGACGGCCGCGCTCCCCCGACGCCGTTGCTCTGCCCAGCGCGTTTGGAGGAGCGCGGGCATTCTTGCAGTGCGA
>JAAYVR010000146.1 GCA_012517065.1 Verrucomicrobiota bacterium
CTATATTAACGGAGAGGAGCAATACGAGGTTGGCAGACCGGGAATACCGGCGTACAGCAGCATTGATGTCTCCAAGTTTGCAGGCCAGGAAGCGAAGCTCGAGTTTGTGTTCCCCAAGGGCCCCGGTGGATTCTATCTTTTCGATATCTTCGGGTTTGTCCCGATCCCGGAACCTGAGGTCTTCGTGTTGCTTGCCGCTGGCACAGTGTTCTTATGGTTTTTGAGGAGCAAAGAATGAGGCAAGCAAAAGGAGACAGGGGGCTCGAAAAATCGGGAGAATCTTCTGCAATTCAGACAGTGGTGGAGGGCTCTTAAAACTCGCGCAGGCGGGGCTTTTTTGAGCGCGGCGCTACCCGGACACCCCTTTTGTTGATTATTTTCACTTTTTTGCATTTTTTGCCTGCTAATCTGCACTCTATATATAATATATAACGTGCATATGAGCGCCGACGACCTCTCCAAATTGCGCCAGCAGCTCCGCCGTGCCCACGACGCTGCGGGCCGGATCCTCCAGCATCTGCTGCGCTGCCAGCCCATGACCCCAGGGTCCTTCTATCTGCAAAAACGCCGCTGTGGCAAACCCAACTGCCGCTGCGCCCAGGGCCAACTCCACGCCGCCTGGGTCATCACTCGCAGTCAGGACGGCGCCACCCGCACCTTTATGGTCCCGGCCCAGGAACGCGCCCGCTTGCGCCAACTCACCTGGGAATACCGGCGCTACCATCGCGCCCGGGCACTGCTGGCCAAACGGTACGGCCAAATCCTGGCCCTGGCCGACCAACTGGCTCAGCGCAGAATGGTCCCCTGGCCAACCAAACCGCGATGAACCTGGAGATCATCGAACACCATCAGCAGCATGTCTTGGAGGCCTTTAGCCAGGGCCGGTTCGACCAGATCGAGATTATCGGCGAGGCCGACGAAAAGGAGTTCTTCGAACTGTGCTTTGGGGAGAAGATCCTCACCCGCCTGGCCGAGTCGATGCCCACCGCCCGCAAAAAGGAGGAGGTGCCGCTGTGGTTTGAGTTGGCCGCCAATCTGAGCCTCAAGCTGCATCTGGAGAACTCCTATTCGGCGTTCGAGCGTGTGGTGCAGTGTGGCGGCTTGCTCAGTGCCCTGCCTCCGGAACTGGCCAGCAAACATCTGGACCCGCAAACCAAGGCCATTTGGATCCAATGCAGGGGGTTCAATGGCAAGAACCACTACCCGCGCAAAACGCCCTGCGACGACGACACGCTGCGCAAGGCGGTCAAGGACGTGTCGCACGATCGCTGGCAAGAGTGGTTCAACGGACCGGTGCAACAAGTGCTGCAGGAATATGGCTTTTTCGACCCCCGAGGGATTTTCGTCGGCGACGCCACCTATCTGTTCGTCCCGGATAATCCGCACTACGAGGGGTCGGTGGTGATGTGGTTCGATGAGCACAATCACCCAGTGGACTACGAGAAGCTCAACCCGCAGGAGCGCAAGAAGGCACACCGGGAACGGTGCTACAAATTGGTCAGCTTGCTGCACCTGCGCGGACAGCATTACGTCTATGCCGGGCTGCGGGTCGTGTCGGGCAACAGCCACGAGGCCCCGGTGCTCTACTCGATGGTGGAGCGTTTCGTCCAAGCCGTCGGCCCAGGGGTGATGAAGTTACTGATCATGGACCGGGGCTTCATAGACGGCAAGAACATCGGTCGTTGCAAGCAACAATGGGGTCTGGAGGTGCTCATCCCCATTAAGCGCAAGATGGACATTTGGGCCGATGCATGGGCCTTGGGCCAGCGAGAGCCTTGGCAGAAGGTTCCGGTACCGCCGCCGCCCACCAAGCCTCCGGTGGTGGGACGGCCAGAGACCATTGCCCGCCGGGAGGCCAAACGGCAGGCGAAGTTGGCGCAAGGGCGTCCGGCCCCGAACCCCGCCCAGGTGCTGACCTAGTACGAATACTGTTGGATTAAGGGCTTCAACAGTTGGAGCGAACTGCTGGTGCCCATCAATGTCCTGCTGATCCGTGAGCGCTACGCCGATGGCCATTGCCAAGAGTGGGCGCTGATGACTACCCGCGATTACGCCGATCCCTCACAGGCCAGAACCCATTACCATTGTCGGGTCAAGATTGAGGAGCGGCATCGCCAGCTCAAGTGTTTCCATGATTTGAGTGGTTTTCGATCGCGCGCACAAAACGTGATTGTCGCCCAAGTCGTCTTCATCCTGCTCAGTTACACCCTGCGCCAATGGCAGTTGTGGCGTTTGCACGCGGAGGTCCTGCCCGATCAAACGCCCGAACTTATGCGCCGCCGACTCAATTTGCGCAAACAATACATCGTGATATACCTGGCACGGTCCTACGCCCAGATACCACTGGCGCACTTCACCCGCCTTGTGTTGGAACTGGAAGGAGAGGCCAGACAAAGAGCGCTGGCCAAGATTCAGAAACTGGAGCAAAGCCTTTTGAACTCGAACGACGACGACACTTCCTGACCACCTCTGGGCACGTTCGCCCAGGTGAGTTGCTTCCCATGGGGTAGCGTTGCTGGCGAAAGCCGCAGACGCTGCCAGGCTCATTATTGTCTCGTCAGCACCGTTCTGCTCCTCCCAGACCTGGCTCAAGCCCTGTTCGCATTCTGTCCTTCCACCCAAATGAGTGGCTCCCGCTGCCCCGCCCGCAAAATCTCTCCCCCACTGTCTGAGACGCAGGGAGAATCTTTTTCAGGCTTGCTGGACAGGCTTGCGTCCTGTTATTGAGTAGCGCAGACAAAGAGTTTCTTGGAAAAGGCTCAAATGGGGCTCTAACCGCAGGGGGTTCTTTTGTGAGAATCACAGGTGGCATTTATGCAGGCCGAATTTTGCAGGTGCCCAAGGGCTGCGATGTGCGCCCGGCCACTGACACTGTCAAGCAGGCGATTTTCAACAGCTTGGGCACAATGATCGCGGGTGCCAGCGTGCTCGAGTTGTTCGCCGGGACGGGCGCTCTGGGGCTCGAGTGCTTGAGCCGCGGAGCAGCGCACGTTGTCGCTGTCGAGAAATCGTCCCGCCACGCATCCGTCATCCGATCTAACTACGAGGCGCTTGGCCTTGCGCGGGAATGCTTGTCGCTTCGATGCCAGGACGTGTTCACTGCCATTCGCCAGTTGCGGGACGAAAAACGCGTTTTCAGTCTCATTTTGGCCGATCCGCCGTTCGGCGAGAAAAACATCGGATACAGATCGCGTTCACTGGCTCAGGCGTTGCTTGATAACGAGGATTTGCCGTGGCTGCTCGTCGAAGCCGACGGTCTGTTTGTCCTTCGCCACACATTTCGGGAGACACTGAGTTTCTCAGCCGCATGGGAAGAAACACGGTTGTTGCGACACGGCGATTCGGTTATTCGCTTTTTCAAGCGAACAACCTTTTTGTCCGTGGAGCAAAGCGCAGGCAATAAGCGTCTTTGAACGTTCAAAGACTCCGATCTCCGGGTTGGGCTCGATGTCACATTCCGACTCGACGCAAGAGTGCAACCCTCCCCTTGCCGAGCGCGGAGCACCCACCCTGTCTTTCATGAAACGGTGCATATGGTAGGGCACGCACTCCGCGGCAGCTTTCAAGCTGCAATTCCGCTTGAATTACCGAATAATCGACTGATGGAAACTTGACTCGGATCCCAAACATCCGTATTCGGGAGGCACTCGAGTGAAACTTGGGCTGTTCATCCTGGTGTCCGCCATAGCCGTTGGCTGCCCTGCCCTTTCCCCAGGCCAACGTGTCGGACCGCCACGAGCCACGTCCGACCGTGGCCTCGATGTTGAGCTGATCCGCGACCCGACATGGGCTCTTGGGTTCACTGTGCTGGCGCCGAAGGTGGGGGGTGGCGAATTGGGGCGGATTCAATTTGCGGGTGCGGCCGGAACCCCTGTTTGGCAACTGGCCCAGTGGCACAGTCGGTTTCCGTTTACCAACGCCGTGGAAGCTGGGCCCGAGCTGTGCCTGTCCAACGCGGCCAAGTGGCTGTGTCTGAACCGCCGCGCCACCGAAAAAGCAGTGCTCACACTGGGTGTGGATTCGCGGCCGGAATACAATGGCCGGCTCCGCCGCACACCATCTGAGCCCTGGCCGCACCTTCTCGTCCAACAAACCGTCTCGGATGCACCGCCAATAGCGGCGTTGCGGTCGCTGCGGCTACGGGCGGAAGTTTGTCTCCGCGAAGCGCAAACGTTCAAGCCGGCCGAGTACTCTCCCTCTCTGCATGCCGCCCAGTTTCAGATCGTTCTCACCCTGAACAACCTCAACCGTAGCTCTCCGGGCTTCGGCGATTACCTCTGGTTTGTGGTGCCGGTGTACGACGACCGCTATGACATCCCGCCGGAGTATATTGCGCCGGACTTTGCCGTGACCAAGGGCAAGCTGATCTACAATCCCGGCGGTGCGGCTGTCGGCCTTCGACCACTCCAGCCAGGAAAGTGGCAAAGCTTGGACTGTGACCTGCTCCCCTCGCTCGAGCGTGCGCTGCGGACGGCCTGGGCCAAGGGCTATTTGTGCGATTCTCGCGACCTTGCGGACTATCGCGTTGCGCACCTCAACGTCGGCTGGGAAGTCCCCGGCGCTAATCGCACGGCCATTGCCATCCGCGGCCTGAGCCTGTGCGCCACCGAAACCACAGCTCCGTGAAGAACCCAATGCGGCCGTATCTGACCCGGCCAATCCCACCGCGCGAACGCGGAACAGCTCTCACAGCGATGGATTGTGCCGCGCGAATTCTGCAGGATTGCAGTGTGGAGAGAAAACCGGTGCCATGAGCCACATTCTGTGCAGCCTTCACGCGCTTATGGCTGCCGCACCGCCCGGTAGAAGCGAAGCAGACTTTGTCCCGCCGAGGTATCACGAAGTCGAACGCTCGTGCCGGCGCTGACCATGTTGGTGAGCAACGTCCAGGTCTGCAGGTCACTGGACACTTCAATGCGGCACGGGCGTGGAGAAGCGTCGGTCAGGAGAGCTTCGAAGGCCCCGTCCCTCCAACAGGGTGCCGAGAGGCGGGGCGGAGTTAGGAGCGCCAAAGCGGCATTACCAGTGCGCAGCGGGTCGTGCCGAAACATTGACCAAGCGCTTTGCATTGGTCCCGTGGCTGCCTTGATTGCATAGAGGCGCTCGTCATTCGAGCCAACGTAGAGTACGCCATCGGGACTCAGCACAGGGGAGGACTTCACTGCACCGCCGGTCAAGTATTCCCACAATTTTGTGCCGTTGGCGCTGATGGCGTACACCTTCTTATCGTCCGAGCCGATATACACCGTGCCGTCCGCCCCAAGGACTGGCGAAGAATCACAACGACTTCCGGGGGTGAAATCCCATTTCTTTTTGCCAGCTTCGTCCAGCGCATACACCCGGTTCGCACCGAAATAGATCGTGCGGTCCAATCCGACCGCCGGGGAGGACGCGACGACACCGGAAGCGCTGTAATACCACTTCCGCGTCCCGTCCGGATTCAACGCGTACAGCCGACTCGCGTCGGACCCGACAAAGATTGTGCCGTCCACGCCGAGAGCCGGAGATGATTTGACGGCGGAGGAGCCGGAATTGTATTGCCATTTCCGTGTCCCATCGGGGTTGAGTGCCACGATCAGTCCGCCCGCCGTGCCAAAGTAGATCGTGCCGTCTTCTCCAATGGCGGGTGAGGACACAATGTCATCGCTGGTCGCATATTCCCACTTCTTCAGGCCGTTCGGGTTCAATGCGTAGAGCCGGTTATCGGTAGATCCCACATAAATGGTGCCGTCTGTGCCAACAGCCGGCGAAGACTCGACGCGTCCACCCGTGCGAAACTCCCACTGTTTTGCACCGCTTGAATCGACGGCGTAGAGTTTGCCGTCGTCCGATCCAATGTAAACGTCGCCGTTTGGGCCGATTGCGGGCGATGCGTTGATCTCGTCACCCGTCTCGAAAACCCATTTCAGATTGCCGAGCGGGGTAACGGCATAGAGTTTTCCGTCGAGAGACCCTACATATACGGTTCCGTCTGCTCCGATGGCAGGAGAAGACTTCACCCAGAAAGTGCCACTCGCCCATGAGATGCCCGTCTTCAGGTCCCAGAGCTTGGTGCCGGGACTCACGTTGAAGTCAATGACCAGGAACTTCACCGAGTAGCTGAAGCAAGAACCAGCGGCATTGCTGACCTCGACCTGATATGAACCGGATTGAGCCGTCTGAACATTGGTCAGGAGTAGGGATGCCTGGTTGGCACCCGCCAAGGGCGTGTAATCCTTGTACCATTGGTAAGAGAGTGGTTCACTGCCCTCAGCGACGACCCGAAGGTGAACGGTATCTCCCATTACGACATTTTCAGCCTTGGGTTGGGTGACGATACGCGGTGCCTGCAGCAGCGTAAGGCTGGCGGCTGCACTTGTTACCGACCCAGCCTCGTTGCTCACCACCACCGTGTAGAGTCCCACCTGGCTTGCCGATACATTCTGAAGCACCAGCGTCGCATTTGTCGCTCCGGCGATGTTTGCACCCTCGAACTGCCACTGAAAACGCAGGGGCGGGCTGCCCGTCGCCGTGACGGAAAAACTGGCGGAACCACCTGCGACTACCGCCTGGCTATGCGGCTGCTCGGTTATGACGGGAAGCTCGATCAGCACAGTGAGATGGGCAACCGCACTCGTGACGGTGCCACCCGAGTTGCTGATCTTAACGGTATAGTCTCCTGCATCCCTGCTCGTGACGGCTGGAATTGTCAGGGAAGCATTTGTTGCTCCCGGCAAGGCCACGCCGTCTTTCATCCATTGATATGCGAACGGCGGCGCGCCCGACACCTCCACAACGAACGTCGCAGGAGCACCTACCGGGACACTCTGCCCTTGCGGCTGAGTGACTATCCTGGGCGGTAGCGGATTTACCGTCAGACGGGCGGCCTGGCTCAGTTCGCTCCCATATGTGTTGCTGGCCCGCAACTGATACCAACCAGCCTGAGCCAGAGTCACTGGCGTCAAATCGAGCGCCATATTGGTTGCACCCGGCAACGGTTGTCCGTTGAAAAGCCATTGAAAAAACATCGGCTCCGCGCCTTTCACCCCCGCAGCCAAAGTCACTGAGTCCCCCTCGACGGCGGTGCGGCTTTCCGGCTGTTTTATGAATTTGGGATGCTCTGGATGCCGTTGTCGTCCCGAGTGGCGAATGTCCCGCTGAAACATTGGCCAAGGCGCATCGGCCAAGGGGGCGGTGCCTTTGACCGCGTAAAGACCGCCATACTGGGACGCGAAGTACACGGTGCCGTCAGGGGCAATGAGCGGGGACGATCGGATGGCGCTGCCGGTCGAAATCTCCCACCGCTTGGTGCCGTCTGAATTGAGCGCAAAGAATGTCCCGTTCTCCGAGCCAATGTAAACGGTGCCATCTTCGGCCAATGCGGGAGTGCTATCAACAATCCCGCCGGGTGCAAATTCCCATTTCAGCGTGCCCGTTGGTGTGAGAGCATAGAACTTCTTGCTCCAAGAGCCGCAGTACACCGTGCCATCGGCGCCCACGGCCGGCGCGGAAAGAATGTTTCCGCCGGTGTCGTAATCCCAAATCCGTGTTCCCCCGGACGTCAGTGAATAAACCCTACCATCAAAACCGCCCAAATAAACGCTATCTTCAGCACCGACGGACGGATGCGGTGCGCCGAAAAAGCTGGTGGCGAAAGTCCATCGTTTGGTTCCGTCTGGATTCACGGCATAGACTGCTCCGTCGGCGTTCCCTAGGAGTATGGTCCCATCAGCGCGCACGACGACCGACGAATCAAACCCGAAACCGGCTGCCAACTCCCATCGTTCCGTCCCGTCAGGATTCAGCGCGTAGAGTTTGTCCGCCGAAGAACAAATGTAAATGGTTCCGTCCGCTCCGAGAGCGGCCGTGTGAGGCACGGCTCCGGTGGTCGCAAATCTCCATCGTTCCGTCCCGTCAGGATTCAACGCATAAACCTTCTGGTCGTCGCATCCGAAGTAAATCGTTCCGTCGTCGGCCACCACGGGTGATGAACGAACATCGCCCCCAACCTGGAATCGCCACTGCAACTGGCCCGAGGAGCTGATTGCGCATAGGTAGCCCGACGTTCCGATGTAGATGGTACCATCGGCGCCCAACGCCGGTGACGATTCAACACCTTGGACCCACGCATTCGTCCAGAGCACGGTGCCCGGCTCTTGAGCAATGAGTTTGAAACCGAAGAATGACAGAAGCGCCCAGAATCTGCTTTTTCGACGCGCAAGCGCCATAAGCGCGCCAGAAGCACTGCAATTCATATGGTATATTGCATATGCCTATGATTGGCCGGGAGCTGTTGTCAAGGTGAAAGTGTGGTACACATAGCAGCGCAGAAAATTGTGCGTAAAACCTCGGAGCACGTGACGACACCGGTGTTGATTCATCTGTTCAAGACGCTGCACAACTGCTTCGCCTCCAAGAGTGCACCTGTGGCAAAGATCAGCGGATAAAGTCGCTCGTAATACCACAGATTCGCAAAGTAAAAACCTATCGGCGACGCCGGCAATTCACACCAGTTTTTGCACTGTTCCAGCAACCATTCAACGCCTCGGCCGACGGTTGCATCCGGATCGCGCATGAAAGCCCGTGTTGCTGGTGTGTTCCGCACCCCAGCAAGGGCCGTCACAGCAAGCGCTGTTTCCTCGATTGAAGGCGGTCCGCCGTCGCCACCGCCGTTCCAACTGCCATCGGGGAGTTGCAGTCTGACCAAAGCCCGCGTGCCTTCCCCCAGACGCACGCCAGCCTGCGGATAGTCCGCAGCCAGGGCGTAACGCAATGCCTCGACGACCCGGGAAGTGCCATAAACCGGGTTTTCGCTTTGTGGATGCCATTGATTGCCAAACCAGAGCGGAATCCACGTTCCGTCTTCGCGCATCGTCCGCCCGAGATACCGGAGCGCTTTGCCGATCGATTCTTCCAGTCTATGTCGCAACCGGCCCGTGGTCTCGTCCCTCCACAAAACCCACGCGCGCACCGTATGCGCTGTGAGGTCTGGGCCACTGCGATCGAAAGGTAGATTCGTCCAGCCGCGACAGAACGTCGGGATTCCACCATCATCGTTTTGGAGGTCAATGAGCCATCGGATGCCACTTTCTGCGGCGGCAAGCACGTCAGAGGTTCTTTCACCGAGATTGTGCAACGCAATCAAAGCGCCCGCAGTGTCGTCGGCGTCGGGAACGCCACCGGGGAGATTTGTCCATGCCCAGCCGCCCGGTGCAGCGCGTGTGTAAGGATGTTCAGTCTTGAACTGTTGATCGAGCAGCCACGTGACAATACTTCGACGGGATTCCTGATCCAGCCAAACCGCCACGCCATCTGCGCCCCGTGAACCAGCAAGCGCATTGACTGACAAAGTCGTCAACCATGTGGCAAGGTTCGAGTCAACCGCCCATGATCCGTCCGCGCGCTGGCTTTTCCTGAGGAAATCAGCCCCCAGCCTTACCACAGGATGATCCACATATCCACACCCCGCCAGGCTCATTGTGACAAACGCTGTCAAGGGAACGGCTTCGAGAAATCCCCCCGACGATGGCTGTATTGTTTTCAGAAGCGCGAGTGTCCGTTCACGAGTCAAATCGCGCACATAACTTAACACCGGATTCCGGCTCGGAAGTTCGTGATGTCGCACGTGCCCCATGGCGATCAGCGCTGGCAACGCATAGCTCACAACAGGCAACCGAACCGCCGCAAACCACTTCGCCGGTAAAGCTGCCAGCTCGAATGGCAGTTGCGGAACAAACCGCCATGCTCCCCTGCCCTTTCCCAGCCGACCTGACAACGCGCAAGCAGTCAATATTGGCACAGCAAAGGTGCGATCTCTTCCGTACCGGCGAACGATTGCTGCGGCAAGGCGCGCCGGTTCCAACCCGCCCGCACTTCGGATAATCCATTTCTCCGCTGCAGCGACCACGGCGCCGTATCGGCCGTCCGCGCCCTGGACGGCCCCATACGCCGCCCAACACAGCGCAGTTGTGCTAATGTTGCTGAAACTGAGTGGTGTGTCACCCCAACCGCCGTCCTCGTTCACGTTTCGAGCCAGCCAGTCCAACCCCGATTCAATCGCATTCGCTGCGTCGCCCGATAGTGTCGCTCCACCTCGCTGCAAAATCGCCAGTGCACACACAGCAGTTGCGGTCGCCAGCGCGCTCGGCGCAAGTTCGCCGACCCAGTACCCTTTGTCGTTGCGCGCCGCAAGCAGCGCCACGACCGCCCGTTCGACCGCCGGCTTCAGCCTCTCGATGAGCACTTCAACTTTCGATCCTTCCATCGACATGCCATTGTCAGACTGACTGCACCTTTCTGCCAGTCATTTTTCCGCCGACTCACATCGTCGGTCATGCTGTGATGCTCGGTCTAATGAAACTGTTCCGCCTAAAGGCGGTACTCGAATGGCCGCGGGTGCGGCATCGCCCAAAGTACGGGACAACCGGTCGCTGCCGGAGTCCCGCGTGTTTACGCGAGAGTACAGGAACAAGGTGTCAGACAATATATTTCATCGGCCATCCTCCGGGATACACCCATGCTTTCAGTTGGGTGAGATTTCCGGGCCGTGAATCTCTCCCTCTTCGGTGTTCATGAATCTTTTGCTTTTCAATCGGCAACCTCTGTGGAAATGCTTCTTTGTGTTTCGCCATGGCAAGGCAATAAGTTTTGCGGGTCTGCTGGAGGCATTCGGCGTGGTTCTGTGCCTTACCACCGTTCTATCGTTTATGGGCAAACTCGGGTGGTTGATCGAGCTGACCACACATTTCCGACCACAGTATGCCGTACTGCTCACGGCGTTGACCGCTATCTGGTTCTCCAAGCGGAGGTGGGGATTGATGATCGCCTGCGGCGTTGCGACCGGCATCAACCTTGCCCCGATTTGCTCGCTCTGCTGGCCGACGCAAGATTTGAGTAACCCATCCGGCCAGCCGCTCCGAGTTGCCAGCGTCAATGTCACCAGTTCCAACAGACGCTTCGACCTTGTCCTGAACTGGATTAGAGAGGTGAAACCAGATGTGATTCTGCTGATGGAAATTCGAGACGCCCGAATACACGAAATCGACCGGCTGCGCGAGACTCACCCACATACGATTCTTGAACTGCGCGACGACGATTTCGGCATTGCACTTCTCAGTCGGTTCCCCATGACCTCAGACACCACCGTGGAGTTGGGCGACTCGGGTGTGCCGTCAATCGAGGCGGATCTCCAGATCGGAAGGACAGTGATCCACTTTATCGGACTGCACGCTCTTCCGCCAAGCACCGCTGAGAATGCAAGACTCAGGGACGCCCAGTTTCACGCTGTCGCGACCAGAGTCCGCGCCCTGTCGGTGCCGGTGGTTGTCTGCGGCGACTTTAACTGCACGCAATGGAGCCCGTCCTTTGCGGAGCTGTTGCGCGGAACACGGTTGAAGGACACCGCCCGCGGACGTGCATTGGCCGGTTCGTGGCCTGCGCCGCTGCCGTTCTTTCGCATTCCGATCGACCACTGTCTTGTGTCGGAAACCGTGCGAGTCGTGGACCGCCGTCTGGGTCCAAAGGTTGGCGGTGATCACTTGCCTTTGCTCATAGATCTTGCGATTGCACAATGAAGACGCGCGGCCAGTGGCAACGCCCCAGGTAGGTTTCAACCGCGAAATAACGCGAAAGACGCGGAAGGGAATGTAATAGGGCGGGCTTTCAGCCCTCGGATGGTGGAAGGGAATGTGGGGGCCATTCGTGGGGCTGCGCCCCACGCTGGTATGAGGCCGCGCCGTTGGCGCTTTGGTGCCTGCTCCTGCCACCGGCGTGGGCTAAATCCGAAGTCGGCGTCGAATGTTCAATCCCACACGTGGGCTTCATTGTATTTCACAGCATATTTGTTCAGGAAAACACGAGCCGTGGCGGTGATTATAGTGCCGAAGGCCAGGTTCATCCCAAGCAGGTGGACTTGAGGTTCTCGTTAATGCTCGGCTGGCGGATTTGCTTGATCGAAACGGGTGCATTATCGGTCATGGGATTGATGCGGCCGGGGACGGCCGCGCTCCCGGCGCCGTTGCTTTCTCGAAGGCGTCGGCAGGAGCGCGGCCATTCTTGCCCGCACCCAGCCGGTTAAGGTTCGGGCGGCGCGTTTGGGTGATTGAAGCAGGTGTGCGATCGGTCATCGGGTTGAATGCGGCCGGGGACGGCCGCGCTCCCGGCGCGGTTGCTTTTTCCAGCGCGTGTAGGAGCGCGGCCATTCTTGCCCGCCCCCAGCCGGTCAAAGATCGGGCGACGGATTTGCGTGATTGAAACAGGTGTAGGATCGGTCGTCGGGTTGAATGCGGCCGGGGACGGCCGCGCTCCCGGCGAGCCTGTATCGGGACAGAGTTTTGTTCCTTTGCCATTCAGCAGGATTGTTGCATCTTTGGGGCGGAATATGAGCATTACAAAAGAGTCGGTGTTGACCGCGCTCCAGTCGGTCAAGTACCCGGGTTATTCGCGTGACATTGTTTCGTTCGGGGTTGTTCGCGACGTTGCTGTTAAAGGCGACGAGGTGCGCGTGCTTTTGGAGGTTTCGTCTCAGAACCAGGGGGTTTCAGACCAAATCAAGTCGGCTTGTGAGCAGGCATTGGGAACTCTGACGGGTGTGAGCAAGGTCAGCGTTGACGTGGTACAACTTGGGTCAGGAACATCACCGCGCGGCCTTGACCCGTGGGCTGGACAACGTCGCGTCCCCGGCATCAAGCATGTCTATGCCGTGGCAAGCGGCAAGGGCGGTGTGGGCAAGAGCACCGTGTCGGTCAACCTCGCATGCGCAATCAAGCGTTTGAACAAGTCGGTTGGGCTGCTTGACTGTGACATATATGGCCCGACCATTCCGTTGATGATGGGGGTGCAACAGGTGCCGGACGTGAACCCGCAAAGCAAGATCGTGCCTCTGGAGAACTTTGGCGTGAAACTCATGAGCATAGGGTTCTTTCTGGAAGACGGTCAGCCGGTTATCTGGCGCGGCCCAATGATCAACAAGACAATCCAACAGTTTTTGTTTGAGGTTGACTGGGGTGAACTCGACTACCTTTTTGTTGATCTGCCTCCCGGCACCGGTGATGCTCAGTTGTCTCTTTGCCAGGCTGTGCCGCTTGATGGTGGCATCATCGTCACAACGCCGCAGGAAGCGTCGTTGGGTGTGGTGCGGAAGGGCATCGCAATGTTTAACAAGCTCAACGTGCCGGTTGTTGGTTTGATTGAGAACATGAGCTTTTTCACCACACCTGCGGGCGAGAACATTTACATATTTGGTCAAGGCGGCGGCAAAGCTGAAGCGCAACGCCAAAACATTCCGTTCCTGGGTGAAATACCGATATTCACCAACATCAGGGAAGGCGGTGATCGCGGCCTGCCGGTTGCCGCGTCGGAGCCCGATTCACCGGCTGGACGGGTGTTCGCCGAAATTGCCGAGCGTTTGGCAGGGCTCCGCCCCGGACCGACCGGGCATTCGGTCTCATAATGTCCTCACCCCGAAATCTCACCGGAATGAAGCTTTGGGTGTTTTGGTTTGGCCGGGCGGTGAGATTCTCAGGGCAAGGACGTTCGCGGATCGCGGCCATTGGCCCGCATCGCCAAATCACTCGCCATCGAGGTCAACCCATGCTGCGCGGAACTGGCGACGTCCCTCGTCCCTTAACTCCTTGCATGGGCATCCGTCTATGCGGTGCGTGCCATCATCGCTCAGCAAGAGCGCCTTGCGCGGGCCCGGCGAATCGAACAGGACGAACGCTTCCGGGTTGAACTGTTGTCCTCTGACACGTGCCAATTGTTTCGCTGTTGAGGAAACGCCGTCCCACAAGAACACCTTGCCCTGGGGTTTGCCGCCGGTTGGTCCCCCGATGATGAAGTAACCTGCATCCGTCCAAACCATGTCACGTATCCCCAGTCCGCCTAGATCGACCTGAATCGGGTCGCCAAGCCGCGGTTCTGCCCCGGCGATTACTTCTCTCGGATTAAGCAGCGGCACTATTAGTGCCAGACTGTCCGGCACTGGGTTGCGAAAACCGATCAGCAATCGCCCGTCGGGCATTGATGCAAGGCCTTCGATGTTGAGTCCGCCGGCGTCCTTGGGCGCTTTTGTGGCTGCTTCGGAGAGATCGAACTTGCGCAGGTGCGGGTGTGTTTTCATAGCCCCAAGCAGGCTTTTGCAGGGCCGCCCCTCTGGCACGAGGTCGAGTTTCTCTCCGCTTCGAACTATTCGCGTTGCAAAGAAGCGCTGGCGGCTGACCCGAGGTTTGCCTTCGGCGTTTCTGCCGTGCGAGGTTATCCAATAGACGATATCGTCAACCCTTGCAGCAGCCTCGATGTCCGTTTCGGGGTGTTGGGTGTCGAGCTCGAGGAAACCGCGCAGGTCAAACATTTGGACCGGCGGACCTGGCGCGTCGTTGCGGTAAATCCGAATCCTGCTGTCCTCGTCGCTGGCGACAAGGAAATGCTGCTGATCGATGGCGGTTGCGGCCGAAGCATCGCACAAGCCGGTGAAAACCAGATACTCCGGCCGGTTTCGTTGTGCGCAATTGGCAGTGTCAACAAACAGAAGCGCGCCCGCGGTCAGAGCGGCAAATCGCAATGCGTTCATGGAAATAGCATATGTTGTGCCCGTGCCAGCAAGTCCTGTCGGGTGCGGGCGTGGGCACAGATCAACGCAGCAGAAACGGGTGAGGAGACGGTCGGTTTCCTACCGTGATCCCAGATACCATTCGTCTGACTCGAGATCGTGTTTGAGCATGTAAATGCATTGATCACAGCCTCTGACTCTGAAGTAATTTGCGCGTGGCCATTCGGGTTTGCTCTCGACCTGGTACCACCTGTCCAAGATCTCTTCGATTTCGATCACGCGCTGGTCGAGAATGAAGAGCCGGGGCTCTTCCTCACCTTTGAACCCTGCGTAGCACTGAACTTTGACGGGTGTCAGATGCAATGGACCCAGCCATGCCGTTGCCAAGAACGGCCGTTCACGAGCGGGTTAATACTGCTGTGTTGCTTCAAACTCCTGTATGGGCACAGCAAATTCGTCGCTGCGCAGGTCTGTCTTGAATCGGACATCGCCGGGAGCAATGGCTTTGACAACCACACGCCACGAAACCGTGTTTCTCGGTTCAAGCAGCGGCAACGTGGACATTGCTATCGACCGGCCGGAAGCACTCACCTGTGTTGCGCCCTCACCCGAAACGAACTCCTGTTGTTCAGGTACCTCGCAAGAAAGCTTGATGTTCGCAAGCGGCGCCGACCCCTGATTGACCACTCTGATTTCATACGTCACATTGTCACCGACCTGAACAGGGTCTTCAAGATCGACGACTTCGAGCAGAATGCCCGCGACTCCGACCAGCTTCGTTTCGCATGCGGTTTCGGTCGCCAGCGCGCACAAACCCTGCGCTTTCGACGCAAACCTGAGTTGACCGGGTTCAGTGGCCATTAAACTGGCGCAAACCTCGCGGATTGTTCCAGGCGCAAGGTCTTGGACTTCCCATGACACATTGTTCTCCGACACCGCGCCACCTGCAGTGGTATTGACGACGGTTACCCCGCGAGGAATCGACAGCAGGAGCGTTGCTTTCCGCTCGGCTACTGTGCCGGTGTTTTTCAACGACAGACAGACGTTGAACGGCCGTCTGACCTGAGCCTGTGGCGGTGCCGTGCATACCATTTCAAGCGCAGGAGCTTGAACTCTGGTCGCTGCCAATGCCTCTGCGTTGGCGCCTTCCGCTGTCGAAACCCGCGCACGGTTCTCGTAATGTCCGGGTGATGAGGCGGTCAATTGCACTTTGAATTGCATGCCTTCGCCAGGTTTGAGATCGCCAGCCGCCAAATCCAGAGTCTTCTTGCCAGTTGTGGTTTGCCAACCATCGGGCAGATTGTCAGTGACACGGACATTCGTCAGGGCCTGGCTCGAGGTGTTTCGCACAGTGACGCTCATTTCGAAAGGCTCACACATGTTGACCTCGGGCGGCAACGTCTTGGTCAGGGCGATTGTGAGCCGCTCGGGGCCGAGGTCTTCGAGGTAGAAATTGCTGCAAGCCTTGGGCGTGATGCACTGATAACGCCGTCCCTTCGACCTGAAATCAAAGGCGTAAGCATCCGCGGGTTTGTCCCCCGCCCAAAGAACATCCACAAGCGCCACCGGCTGCCCGTTCTTGCGCGCAGACATGAACGGCATCCGCGTGCCAACGGGGATTTTGTGTTCCCTGATTTCTGCTGTGGCGGCAGCTTTATACAGATCATCAACGTTACCCTGCCAATTCACCTGCTTGAGGATCGACTCGATGTCCGGCCTGAGTTTTTCGTTCGAGAACAGATTGCGCAGGTCCTGAGACGTTTTTAGCGGGGGAGCAAAACGCGTCGAAGGATTCCCAAGACGCACAGCGCGGTGTTGTTGGGCGTGGCATGGTTCGACAGTGAAACCACAAACGATCCACGCCAGAACAAGAGCAAGGGCCAAGGGTATTTTCATGCGTACTTCCGATAATTGGCGTCGTGGCTGATCCAAAAGCCGCGTCCGCCGATGTTGTCCATGTGCCGAGCAACTCCCTCTCAACCTTGAAGCCCGGCATTGCTCACGTCACCAATGTTACCCGAATTCGCGCCACAGTCACTCCCAATCGCAAATTGACTCGACATACTGCGCCGAGCCGTCACGCAGCCAACCATCAAGTTGTGCCTGATCCTTCAGTTGCTGGCCGCGGAAGCGTGGCACGACCACATACCTGCATTGCACTTCCTGCAGTCCTGTGATGTCAACCCACAACTTCTCGAACTGGCAAACGGGGAAAATGTCTTCCTGGCCGTGGCCCCACCGTTTCTTGACATCTTTGATGGTGATGTAAGTGGGCACCCGGGTGGTCATGGCCCGCACCGCAGCAGCGACTTTGTTGGAATCATCAAGGTCTGACCGGCTCAGGCCGAACACCTCGAGCAGACGGTCGATGTCGATCCAACAGGTGTTCGAATTGTAATACCTGAGATTGAATTCGTCTTCTTCGCGTGGCATAGCCAGCCCTTCGACCAGTCGCACACGGCCGTTCACGCGCGCCAGCCCGCCGCCGCGATCTTCAATCCTGCGTCCGATGACCTCAAATGTCACACACGCGTTCTGTTGGATGTGAAGCCCGAGAATTGCCGGGTCCGGATCAGCCCCGACAGTGTCAACGTTGTGCACCATGAGGTGCTTCAATTGCGGGCGTTGCTCGAGCAACTCCTTCAAAACGCCATTCCGCAACAAATTTGGTACCTCGTACCAATGCCCAACCGGATGCAAACACTGCGAAGGGACGTTGTCGGTGTAGTCGTTTCCTTCGCCCATCGACCGAGCCCAATTGATTAGCGCATTACGCAGGCTGTCACGAACCTTTTGCTGTTGCTCGTCTAGCACCTGCTGTGCTGTTTCTTCCCAGAGGAATCTGAGGTCCCGTTCCATTGGAATGAGCCGAAGACCGATTGCGCGGCCCGGGGAAAGCATGAGCGGCCCAGGATAGTTGAAATTACCAGCGCGTTCCAGCCATTCCTGGATTGCGCCATGTGTCAGGTAACTGGTTGTGATTATGTGCGGCAAAGGTGTGCCGCAAATCCGCCCGGCTCGCCGGCTCTTTGCAAGGTGAGTTTCCAAGAATGACCTGTGGCGCCCGGCGAGTTTGCAGAACGGGTGCAGCCCCTTGACCACGCCTGCGCCTTGGGTCCATCTGCTGCCGATGCCTGCGGCAAGGGTCACAACTGCAACCTCACCTTGCTGCAGCGCTTTTAGCCCCGTCTCACGGCAGGTGTCAGGAAGACCGGCTGTTGCATCGGCCACATCGCCGGATTCAACGTCACGAATATCGGCGTTCACGGGAAGTCGGTTCTGGGCAAGGCCGATCCGGCCATTTCGCAGGTCTTGCCGAACCTGTTCGTGCTGAACGCGGTCGAAACCGTAGCGTTCAAGCAACGCTTCGAGACTGTCTGTCGCGCCTTCCTCCGTCTTGAGTCGGGGCACCAACCTGTCGAAAAGCACCTGAACCATGTCATTTAGTTCCGGGCGCGTCCGACAGGCAGCGGCGAACTTGTCCAGCTCGATTCGTCTCGAGGGCGAAAGCTGCTCGGCGGGCATTCGCAGCCAACGCGGCACATGCAGAGCATAATATACGCGTGGCAACAAAGCCTCCGGCCCGGAAACAAGCTCGCACCATGTGCCGCGTTCGTTTATGGCGAAGTCGTACACCACTGGTTCCATGGCAAAAGGAAGCGCCCGTTCGAGGCTTTGTTTGGTGTTGGACATGATTTCCTGAAGCCAATCCTGAGAATTTGGTTTCTGGCGAGGAGCGAAAATGAATCCCATTCCCCCGCCCGACATGCCCCCAAGCATCCAAAACCCCCAAAACTTCTTCCCGAACCTGTTCCGAACCCGTTCGATAAGTGTTTCTGTGTAAAGGTTGGTCGCCCATGGAATGATCGTTTGGATGGGACCAAAAAAATTCCTTGTTGTCAGATCGCCAACGCGTTGCACATCGCCCCCGCGCAAAGCCTCAATAATGCCATCGAGAATCCCGGCCATCTCGAGTCGCGCTCGCCATTCAGCCTCGCAACGCAGCAGGTACTTCTCGGTTACCATCTCGAGTATGGGGCCAACGTTCTGAGCCATGCCGCCATGCACCAGCACAAGACAGTCTTGCAGCGCCAGCCGCGTTTGTTCAGAAACTTCATCGGGGCCAAATATGCGGTGCGTCGGCATCAAACGGCCCCTGCTGATTCCGTACTCGGGATCGCCTTCGCTGGCCAGAACACCGCAGATGAGTTTCATCCCCGGCCAAAGGCCGCCTGAATCCTGCCAGCCGCCTCCGGACCCACTGAGCCATTCCCCCAACAGCGCCCGAGCCAACACAAGCCGCCGCTCGTCTTCAGCCAGTTGCCCCACAAGGGATTTCGCCTGGCCCGTGGCGCGCATGCAAACTGAAACCAACGACGCCAGAAGCGTCGTCGATACCGCAAGCCTGGATCCCTTGGGAATGTTGTTAACATTGCTGATGATTTCCAGGCCCATTCCCGGCCCAACGATGCGCGCTAGCAGGTCAGCAAGGTCCTGCCCAGAGCCTTCTATCCCGGGAGGAATAATGCCCGACGCAATTACTGCTGCTTTCAGCAAGCCGAGGTAATCACGCGCGAAATCGAACACTTCGGACAAGTGCCTTATGTCCGTTGTGTCGCCCAAATCAACGCTGGTCAGCCGCAACACGGGCTCGTCGATAACGCGCAGGTAAGCTTCCACAGGTGGCCTCGGCGATTTGTCACGTCCGCGCACGCCAAGGTCAATCGAAACGTTCAAAACGCGTGCGCCCTCCGGGTAATCCATGCCGAGGAAGAAAATATCGCTCCAACCGCTGTGGCTGAGGTCCATGCGGACCGGCGTTTTTTCACAGAGGATTGGGAACGTGCCATCGCCGGCGCGCCTGAGCAGCTCGGGCCGAATTCGAAGCGGATGATCGGCCGGATGGCCGACGCGAAACATCCATTGATTGCCTTTGACTGATCGCACACTGCGCCGGACCTGGTCAGCAAGAGTTTGAAATCCGAGGCGCTGATAGCCCGCGGCGAGCGCGCTGCTGAGCGCGTCACTCGGCCCCTCGGCGGCTTGCACGCTCAGCAGAGTGTCAATCGCCTCCTCGAACCGGCGCTGCAAAAGCTGCTCATACGCCCGAAACGGTATGCGCCCGCTCGTGCTCAGATCCGGCCGGGCCGGCAAATGAAACCTGTGAATGGCGTACAGGAAAAACAAAGCCCGCACCCGTTCGTACAGGTTGCTGCTTTGGCGGCGGAACTTGTCAAGCTCCGCGCACGCCGCCATCAACTCGCCAACGGTTGCTCCCCGGCAAACGCGGTCGAGCGATGTGTTGCGTTCGTTTTGATCCGGCGAAGTGATGATCGCAACCAGGCTCTGCATATGCTTGAGTTTGAGGGATTAGACGAGCAGGTTCAGTGCGTGACTAGACTTTGCGCAATGCCAGCAACTCGACCAGATTGGTCAGGACCTCATCGCGTTCCTTGCCGGTCAAAGCGAGGGCCAATTGCGCAATCATAAAACCGTATTTGACACCGATATCGTATCGTCTTCCCGCCAGTTCGCAGGCGAGATACCGTTCTCGTGCAGCCAAACCTGCCAGCGCGTCTGAAAGATGAATCGTTTTCTTTTCCTCGGGGGGGGCATACAGACCCTCGAGTAGCCGAAACACCGTGGGCGTGAGAACGTGCATCCCGAAGAAGCACAGGTAATGACCTGCCCTGAGCCCCGGCACAATAAGTTTTTGCTCAGCCTCGGTCGGCGTTGGTTTCTCGATGACGGTCTCGACCTTGTAAACATTCTTGCGGCCTGCGACAAGCCGTCCGCCCACAGCGCCATAGTACGGAAGCTTGCTTTCGTGTGTCGCTTGAACTGCAGAGACAGCGCATCGCTCAGCCTTTGCAACGTCGATCAACTGGCGCGCGCACGACCGGCTCTCCATGCTCAGGTAAAGATGATCGCCAACAAGCAACAGGAACGCGTCATCCCCCGCAAACTCCCGCGCTTTCATGACCGCGTCGCCATACCCCAGTGGAGACTTCTGTTCCACAAAATGAAGCCGTGCCGCATGATCAGCCGCAGCAGTGCGGTAGGCCGGCTCGTCTCCGGGACAAATAACCACGCAGATTTCCTCGATGCCGGCGCTCAGAGTTTCCTCGATCAGAATCCGCAGGGCACTCTTTTGTTGACCATCGCGGTCAACGACAGTTTGAAGTGGCAACAACCTTTGATTCCTTCCCGCTGCGGTTATAACGGCCTTCTTGATTTCCACAGTCGCTCTCCTGTTATGGGTTTCAACTGCACAAAACAATCACACGACACAGCAACCTTCGTCAATCCAGTATGCATTCAGTCAACCCAGAAGCCTCACCGGAATGAAGCTTCGGGCGTGTTTGATGGGTCGGCCTGTGAGATTTCCGTGTTGGGGAAGCTCAGCACGCAATGCGCAAGGTCAAACCCGCAATTCTCAATCAAATGCGTGTCCGGCGCAGCACACGACGCGTCGGAGTTTGTGCCGGACAAGCTCTTTGACTCTGGCGCGGGCCGGGCCGAGGTACTTGCGCGGGTCGAACTGCTCCGGCTTTTCTGCCAACGCTTTTCGGATGC
Source organism: Verrucomicrobiota bacterium (assembly GCA_012517065.1). Lineage (GTDB taxonomy): Bacteria > Verrucomicrobiota > Verrucomicrobiia > Limisphaerales > J093 > JAAYVR01. The sequence goes on from JAAYVR010000146.1 coordinate 21,104, forward strand.
CGGCGGTCATCGCGAGCCGCAGGTCGGTGTCGATGTTGATTTTGGCGACGCCGTTGCGCCGTGCGACCTCGAGGTCTGATTCTGGCACACCTGAGGTGTCAGAGCCGAGTTTGCCGCCGTACTTGTTGATGTCATCGACCAATTCTTGCGGTACGCTCGAAGCTCCGTGAAGAACCAGTGGATAGTCGCCAAGCCCGGCATCCTTCAGAGCGTTCTTGATTGCAAGTAGGCGGTCCAGGTCCAAATGCTGGCTGCCCTTGAACTTGTACGCGCCATGCGAATTGCCTATCGCAACTGCCAGCGAGTCGGCACCGGTCAGCTTCACGAATTGCACGGCTTCATCCGGATCGGTATAAACACCGCTTTTCGAATACGCGCCTCCCTTGTCTCCGGAGTCGAACTGGGCACCAACCAACTGCCCCAGTTCGGCTTCGACCACAGCGTTGTGCTTGTGAGCGTAATCGACAACCCGCTTCGTCAACTCCACGTTCTTGTCGAACGGCAGATTACTGCCGTCGATCATCACGCTTGTAAACCCTTCATCGACGCATTGCTTGCAAAGGTCAAAAGTATCGCCGTGATCAAGGTGCACGGCAATCGGGATGTTGGTAACACTGATCGCTGCTTCGATCAGTTTCTTCAGATACACCGGATTGGCGTATTCGCGTGCACCCCTGGATATCTGGAGGATCAAAGGCGCCTTTTCTTCTTCGCAAGCTTCAACGATGGCCTGAAGAAGTTCCATGTTGTTCACATTGAACGCGCCAATGGCGTATTTGCCCTTGATCGCCTTGGCGAACAAATCGCGCGTGTGTGTCAGTGGCATATGCTTTCAAAAAACCTGCTGCCGCGCTGAATCGGGCCGCAGGCCCAATCCTGCGCTGCCAGAACCGTAATAATAGCGATCGCAATCCGAAATCAAAACAGAAAAATCGGCCACTGTTTTCGGTTGTCACTGGTGGAGCGCGTGCTAAAATTCCCATCATTCGGCACGAAGCCGGCGCGAAAACCCCGCCCTTCGTGCTGGAAACGTTTTTGAGCAATGACGGATAACAGCGGCAACTTGAAAGACCCGACTTTGTATCAGGAGTTCCTGGCCGAGCGGGCAGAAATCCTGAAACACAAGTGGATCGAGTCGGAAAAGGCCGGATACGACATCGGCTTTGAACGTGCTTTGTCAGACTGGCTGGCAAACCATCGCAATGGTTGGTTGATGCACAGGCGCGCCATGCAAAGCAACCCTTGCGAGCCAGCGCCCGCTTCTCAAACCACCGGCCAGAAATGCAGCCCCTGTTGAACGGGCCGCCCTAAACAGCCCATAACGTTGAAGGCATTTTCGAGTTAATCGCATGTCCACCATCAACGAAAAAAAACGCGTATTATTTGACGCAACTGCAATCGCCAACATCGTCCAGCGCATGGCAAACCAGGTGGCCCAAGAAAACCACCCTGGCGCCGACGTCGTCCTCGTCGGCATCCAAACCGGCGGAGTGCAACTGGCTCACCGCCTTGCCGAACAGCTCGGCAAACTGTGGGGACGCCCAGTGCCAGTTGGACAACTCGATATCAGCATGTACCGCGACGACCTCGACCACCGGTTCGCGCCGAAAGTTCATCCGACTGATATTCTGTTCGATGTTTCCGACAAGACCGTTGTTTTGGTGGACGATGTGTTTTTCAGCGGACGCACCACACGCGCCGCCCTCGACGCGCTCGCTGAGCTGGGCAGACCAAAACGTGTTCAACTGGCCGTTCTCATTGACCGTGGGCATCGCGAGCTTCCAATTCGACCCGATTTCGTGGGGCAAACGGTTCACACCGAGCCCGGCGATCGTGTCGATGTCCAACTGCCCGATAATCCAGATGAATGCAAAGTCGTGCTTGAAAAATCAGCCGAGTAATAGCTCAATGCGGGCATGACCTGGACCCGCAAAGACCTGCTGGACCTACAGTCACTGTCGGCCGAGGAGATTTCTACCATCCTCGACACCGCCCGCGTGTTCAAAGATATTGGCGCGCGCCCAAGAAAAGTCATGCCCGCCCTCCGTGGCAAAACTGTCGTCAACCTCTTCGTCGAGCCTTCCACACGCACTCGGATCAGCTTCGAGCTGGCTGCACTCCGATTGGCAGCCGATGTGATCAACTTCACCGCCGAGGCGTCTTCGCTCCGAAAAGGCGAAACACTCAAAGACACCGCCCGAAACCTCGAAGCCCTGAACGCAGATTTTATTGTCATTAGACACAGCGCAGCAGGTGCACCGCATTTTCTCTCCCGCGTGCTCAAGGCACACGTCATCAACGCCGGCGATGGCGCCCATGAACATCCGACACAGGGATTACTCGATGTCTTCACGATGCTCGAGGAAAAGAAACGCATCGCCGGCCTCAGAGTAACCATCCTTGGCGACATCCTTTACAGCCGCGTCGCACGATCAAACATCTGGGCTCTTCTCAAACTGGGCGCCCATGTCACACTCTGCGGTCCGCCAACGCTCGTCCCGCACACGTTCGAGGACCTTGGATGCCGCGTTACTCACGACCTCGAAACCGCGATCAAAGATGCCGATGTCATAAACCTCCTCCGCATCCAGCATGAGCGGCAACGCAAGACCATGTTCCCGGGCCTCGGCGAATACACGAGCCTGTTCGGCATCAACCGCGCCCGGTTGAAAGCTGCGCCCCCGGACGTTCTTATCATGCATCCCGGGCCAATAAACCGCGGCGTTGAAGTTGACAGCGAAGTCGCCGACGGCAGCCAGTCCGTCATTCTCAAGCAGGTCACAAACGGTCTCGCTGTCAGAATGGCCATCCTTTACCTCGTCAACGGAGGTAAACTCCCACAGGAACTCATCGAAACAGATGCCGGCCGTACATCCGACGCGGTAAACTCACAGCAAGCCACGGCCACTGCCGAATGATCTGGTTGCGAGACTCAGTTGGGTTGCACGGACAGCGCGCTGCCCGCTAAAATCCTCGTCCGACACATTGATGACGACCCGAACCTCTGATGTCCGGTATATCGCTGCCAGGGTCAGCCTGGCGATCTTTGCAGCGGCCGCCATTCAAGCGTTCTGCGCCTTTGGCGCCGATGATTGGCCAATGTGGGGCCGCACCAACCACCGTAACATGTACTCGCCCGAACGCGGGCTCCCCGCACAATTTGACCCGGGCAAATTCAAGCCCGGTTCCGACGAGGTTGATCTCGCCACAGCGGTCAATCTGCGGTGGGTCGCCAAGCTGGGTTCGCAAACTTATGGCAATGCAGTGGTCGCCGCCGGCAAGGTGCTCATCGGAACCAACAACGAAAACCCCCGCGACCCGCAGCATGTCGGCGACCGTGGCATTCTCCTGTGCCTCGACGAAAAGACGGGCGAGTTGATCTGGCAATTGGTGGTACCAAAACTCAAAGAAGGCAGAGTCAACGATTGGGAGAGCATCGGACTTCTTTCCTCGCCCGTTGTCGAAAGCAACCGCGCTTACCTTGTCACCACCAGATGCGAGCTGATTTGCCTTGACCTCGAAGGCATGGCGGACGGCAACAACGGCCCTTTCAAGGACGAAGCTGAATACTTCGTGGCCGACACCGATAAGCGGCCAACCACCATCGGCCCGCGCGACGCGGACATCATCTGGGTGTATAACATGATGGACGAGCTCGGCGTTTTTCCACACAACGCAGCCAACAGTTCGCCGCTCATTATCAGCAACCTCGTGTTCACGTGCACTTCCAACGGCAGGGATTGGACACACTCAACCGTGCCATCACCGTTCTCGCCCAGTTTCATCGCCGTGGACAAACACAGTGGCGCGTTGGCCGGCGAAGACGACACCGGCATCGGCCCTCGAATCTTTCACGGCCAGTGGAGCTCAGTCTCGAGCGGAACCGTCAAAGACCGCACTCTTGTCTTCTGCGGCGGAGGCGATGGCGTCCTGTACGCCCTTGATTCCTGCCCAACCAAACAGGGCGCCACGTCCGTCCTTAAGAAGGCATGGTGGTACGACTGCAATCCACCGGAATACAAAACTGACAAGAACGGCAACCAGATCGAGTACCCGTCGCCCGATGGGCCGAGCGAAATCGTCGCTACGCCTGTCTTCTATAACAACCGCGTGTATGTCGCGATCGGTCAGGACCCCGAGCAGGGCGAAGGCGTCGGCCGACTGGTCTGCGTCGATGCAACAGGTTCGGGTGATGTAACACTGACCGGCACGGTCTGGTCCTTCAAACAAATCCGCCGCAGCGTTTCGACCGTCTCCATAGATCCGGAGACAGGTCTGCTGTTTGTCGCCGATTTTTCAGGATTTGTGTATTGTCTTGACGCCAACACGGGCAAGCTGTTCTGGACCCATGATATGAAGGCGCATGTCTGGGGTTCAACCATGGTTGCAGATGGCAGAGTTTTTGTTGCGGACGAGGACGGCGACCTCACAGTGCTTTCAGCGAAACCAGAGAAACAGGTGCTGTTCGAGGTTAACCTCGGCGCGCCTGTCTATGCATCCCCGGTCGTCGCCAACCGCACTATCTACGTGTCATCAGCATCTCACCTTTACGCCTTTGGCGCCGCGCCGCCGCCAAACCAGCCGGGAAATCCCACCCCCTGACCAGACCAAGACACCCAAAGTTTCATTCCGATGAGATTTCAGGGCTGGCTTACCGCACCAGTTCGTGTTCGATTGTCTCGAGGCTCTTGCCTTTCGTCTCCGGAACCCGCCTTAGTACGAAAACGAATCCGGCAAAACAAATGGCCGAATAAAGCCAGAATGTTCCCGCCATGCCGATTTTCTGCCGCAGGATCGGAAACATGAACGTGAGGATGAAACACGCAATCCAGAGCGCCGATACGGCGACAGAGATTGCTGCGCCGCGGATGCGGTTTGGAAAGATTTCCGCAATAAGAACCCACGTGACTGGTGCCAGAGACATCGCGTAACAGCCAAGCGCCGCAAGCGTTAGAAGGAGGACTATGAAGCCCTTAAGTCCCGACGCATAAGCAATGCCGATGAGCAGATGAGACAACCCTATGCCAGCGCAACCAATCAGCATCAAAATCCGCCGCCCAAATCTGTCAACCGTGCCGATCGCGACAAGTGTGAAAGCCAGATTGATGGTCCCCGTAATGACAATGTTGAACATTATGTCGCTTATTCCGTAGCCCGCTGATTTGTAGATTTCCTCGGCGTAGTTGAAGATTGAGTTGATGCCGCTCCACTGCTGAAGCACTGCCAGCAGGACACCAACAACCAGGATTTTTAGCAATCTCGGTTCAAGCAGCGTTCGAAACGACACATGCCCAACATCGCTTGCTGCGAGTGTGCCTTTGATTTCGGCGATTTCAGATTCGGCGTGCAACGCCCCGCCGATGCGCGCCAGCGTTGCCCTCGCACGATCAACCAGCCCGTTTTTCACAAGCCATCGGGGACTCTCGGGAATCAGCAGTGCGCCCACAAAAAACAGAATTGATGGGACTGTCACCGCGGTGAACATCCATCTCCATCCCTGCTCGATGTTCCATGCGTTCCGGACTTCGTCCAGCGTTTTATCCGGTTGGGCCGAATGCGGCATGTGAACGGCAATTAGCCAGTTCACAATCTGTGCGGCAAGTATGCCAATAACAATCGTGAGTTGATTCACAGCCACCAATCGCCCTCGGAGCCGCGAGGGCGCCACCTCGGCGATGTACATGGGCGACAGGTTTGATGCCATGCCAATTGCCACTCCTCCAACGATGCGCCACAGGACAAACATGTTGAACGTCGATGCCCAGCCGGTCAGAATCGAGGACCCGCCAAACAGCAGTGCGGCCACAGCGAGCAACCGCTTTCGCCCCAGCCAATCGCTCAATGCGCCCGTAATACTCGACCCGATCAAACAGCCTATCAGTGCGCAACTGTTCGCCCAACCGCTGAGCGCTCCGGTGTCGAGCTGGAAGTGCCTCTCGAAAAACGGTTTTGCCCCGCCGATCACCACCCAGTCGTAGCCGAACAGCAGTCCACCCAAAGCCGCCACAAGGGAGATCGTCCATACGTACCACAAATTCAGGCGGGTTTGCGCATGTGGCACATTAAAATGATCCTGTTGCGCAGTCAGTGGTTGCATTTCAGTCCTACCAACAGCCCTGTTGCTGCTTGTTCGAGTGGCCGTTCGCGCGAAAATCTAACAGTCACTCCCCGGGAAAGACAACAGGCAATTCCGATCTCGCGGTTGGCAAAGACCCGAAATCTCAGGCGTTTGGTCCTCCTGCCGTTCAACGGGATTGCACGGCAAAGGTCAACCAGCCACAAGCATGGATAGACTCAGATTGATCGGAGAAAAGCGATTTCGCGGGCGAGGATTACAGGGTGCTGGTCCTTGGGGAACCTGCTAAGACACTCGTTTTCGAGACACAGGTCGCCCCTGTAATTGGCCCGACGGAGAATTGTCGCGATTCGCCGGAAATCAATGTCGCCACGGTCCACCGGCGACGTGTAACGGCCGTATTCCCAGCCCATGGCTCTGCGGCGATTGCGCTGGTCTTCGGGATAATTGATGTTCTTGCAGTGGGTGTGAAAGGCACGGCTTGCGAATCGCTCGCAGATTTTATAGACCTCGTCCAGAGGATGGCCGTACCAGTAGAAATTGCAGGCGTCCAGCGTCAGTCCAAGGCGTGACGAGTTCACGCCCGCAAAAAGTTTTTCAAGAAACTCCGGGTCGTTTGTGGTGTTCCCGTGGTTTTCAATTCCCAGCTTGACCTGCGTGTGCGACACGGCATTGCAGACGCGTTTGCAGGCCTCGATTGCAAATGGGAGGAACTGTTCGCGTGCGATGGCCCGGGGGACAACATCGATCCGGATCACAGGCACACCCAATTCCTTGGCTGCCGTGGCCAGACGCTTCATGGTCGCCACTTCTTCTTCGAGGCGTTCATCGAGCCGGTTGTGCACACAGAACGCCGTTATGACCAGTTTATTGGCACGCAAGTCTCGCTTGAGGTTCTTGATCGAATCCCGGCCGTCCACGCTGTATTTCTTGTCCGGGTGATACAATCCCGGGCACTCGAGTTTGTCGTTTACGTCAACTTCAAGCCCAGCAACACCCAACTGGTGCGCTGCAGCCCAGCAATCGATTGCACCGGTGGACTTGAGGTGAACATCACGGCAGGCAACTCGCAAACGCCGCGATGAGGCCGCAAGGGTTTCAGGTAAAAGTTGACCGGCAAGACCAGCCCCGACAATGGCACCGCCGGCTACGCGGAAGAAAGAACGACGCGAATGGATTTTGTTCTGTTTCATGCTGTATCGAATTCTTTTGGCTGAAAGAATCACGCCAGCTCTGCTGTTTGTCCAGAGAAAGCAAGGCCGCTGTGGAGAATCTGCAAAGGCTGACCGCATGCCACATTGCAGGCCAAAAGGAACGAACAGCCGGGCCTCATCATGCTCAGTTTCTTAAAGCACTCTTTTGCCCCAGCAAGTAGTGCAGTTGAAAGTGCGTCTGCATCTGTTGCCGACTTTGCAACCACGGCGGCCAGAACTGCGGTCACGTCCGGCTTCGCAGTCAGGGGGTTGACAATGCGCGCCATTCCTCCGAGATCACTCTTTCCATCAAGGCCCGGGACTGCTGACACCCCGAGCGATTGGTCATGCAACATTATCTCTGCGACGAATCCCGCATCTAGTTCCGCTCGCGGCGCAGGCCGCGTCGGATTCGAGATTCCAACCCGCCAACCGCCTTGATCCGGCGGGCAACCAATGCCGTGCGCGCTGCTGGTTCCGCCGTGAATAAAGGCCGACGTCACGTTGTTCTCGCGCATCACCTCAACTGCGCAGTCAATCGCGTAACCTTTGCCGATGGCGCCAAGGTCAAGAGCCATTTCGGGAACCGCAAACCGAACGGTGCGGGTTGCCTCTTGCAATTCCACCTTGTCCATACCGACCGATTTCCGTGCGCGCTCGAGCTCGGCATTGGCGGGCGTTCTGCCTTCAAGGGCCGCCGTGCGCCAGCATTCAAGCAAAGGCAAAATCGTGGGATCAAACGCACCGCCGGATTCGTGCCATAACAGCCGAGCGCGCTCGAGCAACTCGAACACGTTTGGACTCACTCGGACCGGGCGTCGCCATGCCTCGCGGTTCACAAGGGCAATTTCACTGTCGGGACGATGCCTGCTGATTTGCCTTTCGAGCCGCTCGATTTCGTCCAATGCCGCTTCCGCAGCAGCGCGCAAAGCCGGCTCGTTTTCGCCATGAGCGACAATCTCGAACCTGGTATTCATTGCGCGTCGCGCTGCGGCGATTGATTGCATGCGAGCAAGGCCGCGTATCTCACGCTGGCGATGGTTTGAAGCTCTCGGGCGTCAACACAGATTGAATTCGCAGAAATTCGCGGATGTGCTCCGAGGTCAAAATCCCAACCACACGCCCATCTTCAACCACCGGCAGCGAGCTGGCATCGGCCATTTCAAGTTTCATGAAAGCCCGCTGCGCTTCTTCATCAGGTGTTGCAGTGGCAAATTCCCGCTGCATGATCTCCTCGACCTTTGTGGATGGGCCGCGCTTGGCAAGTTCGCGCAACAGGTCACGGCGATTCAGCATCCCCACAAGGCGATCGCCATCGACAACCGGAAAATCGAGGTGAAACCCGGCAAGTGTATGTTCCACGGCCTGCTGGAGCGGATCCGACGGCGACAGCGTGCGGAAATTCGATGCCATCACTCGCCGCAATGGTATTCCTTCAAGAGCTGAGCGCGCCTTGACAAGCTCGGCTTCATCCTCTGCGCCCAAATAAACGAAAAGTGCGATGAAAACCAGAATGGGATTCATTTGGTAAAGGCCGATTGCCCCTATGACAAACGCAAAAGCCTGTCCAATGTCCACCGCAATGTTCGTCGCACGCCGCGGCCCTAATCGCAACGCAAGCAAAGATCGCAACACCCGCCCGCCGTCCATCGGAAATGCCGGCACAAGATTGAACGCCGCCATGGCAACATTCGCCCACAGCAATCCTGACAAAAAATGACCGCTCGCAGGCCGGATTTCTCTGGGAAAAACAGTCGCTGCCGCTGGACCGATTGTTCCAACGATCAGAAGTATCAACAGAACATTGACAGCGGGCCCAGCCAGCGCAATCAGCAATTCATGGCGCGGCTCGTCGGGAAGCCGATTCAGGCGTGCCAGACCGCCGATTGGCATCAGGGTAATGTCGCTTGTGCTGATGCCATACCTGCGCGCGGCAAAAGCGTGCCCCAGCTCGTGCAACAACACCACTCCGAATAACGCCGTAACAAAAACCAGCGCGTCAAGCACATCACGCGGCTGGTGTCGCCACACATAATAGCGGTGCGCAATCCACGCCAGCAAAATGACCAGCGTGACGTGTAGATGCACGCCAATCCCTGCTATCCGAGCGATTCGCCATGACCATTTCATTTGCCTGTGCGCAATTGAGACATGCCGGTCCTACTGTGCGTTCAAAGCAGGAAAATGCAAATGCTTCCGCCGCGCCAGCCGCGCCAGCCCAACAACACAGGAAACTTGCAGAAACAGCGCCACCAGCTCACCATGAGTGCAGCTGCGCTCCCGCGCCCGACGGGTTCGCTCATTTGCGAGTATATGAAGGCAATTTTCGTTTTGGCATTATGCGTTGGTTCCTTTGCGGTGTTGGCCGCCGAGAATGTCCGGCTCTCATCTCTCGATTTGACCAAGATGCGGCAAGGATGGGGCAAACCGCAGATTGACCGTTCGATCCGAGAACAACCGCTTTCGATTGGCGGGCGGCGGTTTGACCACGGCGTTGGCACCCATGCAAAAAGCGCGTTGTGGATCGACCTTTCTGGCGGTTCGGAACGGTTCACGGCGTTTGTTGGCGTTGATGATGCAGCAGGCAGCCCCAAAGCATCCGTCGCATTCAAGATCGTAGCCGATGGACGCACCCTTTGGCGGTCCGGCCCGGTCAAGCTGGGTCAGCCCCCGATCCCAGTCGATGTCGATCTCCGCGGGGTCCGAACATTGACACTGCTGGTCGGTGACACCGGAGACGGAATCGAGTTCGATCACGCAGATTGGGCAGACGCTGTCTTCGTTGTCAACGGCCCCGCACCCAAGACAATCGATCCACCGCGCGAAGAACCCATAATACTGACTCCGCCCCCGGCTCCGCGTCCTCGCATCAACGGCCCGCGCGTTTTCGGAGTCCGCCCCGGCTCACCGTTCTTGTTCAAGATTCCGGCTACGGGCGAACGCCCGATCCGTTTTGCAGTGGCCGGTTTGCCAAAGGGGCTGAAGCTTGACCCGTTCACCGGCATCATAACCGGCAGCATCGCCAAGCCCGGGAAATATGTCGTCACGCTCCGCGCAACCAACCTCCGCGGAACCGCAAGCCGCAAGTTCAGAATCGTTTGCGGCGACAAGCTCGCTTTAACACCCCCAATGGGGTGGAACCATTGGTACGCGCATTACGACCGTGTCACTGACAAACTTATCCGCGAAGCCGCCGACGCAATGGTCAACAGCGGCATGGCCGATGTGGGCTACCAATACGTCAGCATCGACGATTGCTGGATGAACGCGCCAAAAAACAAAGACCCTATGCGCGTCGGTCCGCTCCGCGATTCGCAGGGCAACATCATCCCGAACCGGCATTTCCCGGACATGAAAGCCCTGACAGATTACATCCATGCCAAAGGACTCAAGGCGGGAATCTATACTTCGCCGGGGCCTTTCACGTGCGCCGGATTCGCCGGCGCCTACCAGCACGAAGCGCAAGACGCACGGCAATTCGCCGAGTGGGGCTTCGATCTGCTCAAGTACGACTGGTGTTCGTACGGTGAGATCGCAAAGAACGATCCAGACCCGGAACCGGTCAAACTGAAGAAACCATACATTCTCATGGCCAATCTCCTCAAACAACAGCCGCGCGACATCATTCTGAACCTGTGCCAGTACGGCATGGGAAACGTCTGGGAATGGGGCGCGGAAGTCGGCGGACACTCATGGCGAACGGCGGGTGACCTCGGCTTCGAGCTGGATCGCATATTCGAGGTCGCCCTCAAAAATGCCGAGCATCGCCAATGGTCGAAACCAGGCAGTTGGAACGATCCCGATTACATCCAGATTGGCAGGATTGGTGATGCCCGCGGCATGGGCGAACCCATTGATTGCCCACTCTCACCCAATGAACAGTATGCTTTCATGTCACTGTGGTGCCTAATGGCGGCTCCGCTGTTCTACAGCGGCGACATGGGCGCACTCGACCCGTTCACCCTCAACGTGCTCTGCAACCCGGAGGTGATCGAAATCGACCAAGACCCGCTTGGTCAGTGCGCGCGAGTAATCCACAAGGACGAGGACACTTTCGTCATGGTCAAAGATATGGAGGACGGCAGCCACGCAATTGGATTGTTCAATCGCGGTGAAGCGCCAGCCACAGTCACAGTCCGCTGGAGTGATCTTGGGCTTAAACCAAATCCGCACGTGCGCGATGTCTGGCGACAAAAAGACCTCGGCAAATTCAAGTCCTCCTTCACAGCCGAAGTCCCCCGCCACGGCGGCGTTCTCCTGCGCGTCGGTCAAAAGAGATATAAACCGCAATGACTACCCCGGTTTCTCTGTTTGAAAAGATAATCGCAATCGAAAACTTGCCGGTTTGGCGCGAAAACCTCCGCAAACAAGGCCGGGTCCTGGTCGTAACAAACGGCTGCTTTGACATTCTCCACGCGGGACACGTGGCTTACCTCCATGCCGCGCGGCGTTTGGGCGATTGTTTGTTGGTTGGATTGAACAGCGACAGTTCCGTGCGCGCGCTCAAAGGCCATGACCGTCCCTTGAATCCCGAGCAAGACCGCGCCCTCGTGCTTGCCGGCCTTGCCGACGTCGATGCTGTCTGCATATTCAACGAAATTAACGCCTTGAGGTTCTTGAGTATTGCGCAGCCCGACATTTACGTGAAAGGTGGAGATTATACGATCGATACAATAAACCAGGACGAGCGCCGGTTGATTGAAAAAATGGGCGGTCGCGTTCAAGTACTGCCCGGGCTCCCCGGTCGTTCCACCTCCGTTATCCTCCAAAAGCTCATAGAATGAAGTCTGTATCCTGACAGATTCAGACACCGATCCAGTTTTATTCAGTCCGCGATCCGGTGGTGTCAACGGTCATCGCGTGTTCAATTTCGTCCAACACCAGAACACACCGACGCGGGCAGCTCAGTGCACCCGAATTGACAACTGTCCTGCCCCGCCCGCGTTCAGTCCAGTGGGCTTGTTGGCCCACACGGTCATCGTGAAACTTTGGTCTTCCAAACGTGGCGAAACTTATACCATAAGCACGCGGTAATCCCAGAGAACAGCACCACACAAAGCAAAACCTCCAAAATCCGAATAGCACCGCCAGACTCGACAATGAACGAGAAGAGCGAAATAAACTCGAACACAGCGTAACCAACGACTGCAGTCATGATGCTGGCTGCTGCTCCCCAACCAAACACTTTGACGTGCCATTGTGCGCGAGGCGTTAGCCGGTAGAATCCAAATCCGGCCAGCCCGCCAGCGATGGCAATGGCAGCGACATAAAGCAATCGCTGCGGCTCAGCGGAGAAATAGCCAATCGTGTCGTTTGCGATGAACTCGTGAGCGACGTCCACAACTCCGAGAACCGCGAATGCCGTGACTACTATAATGACGCTCCATCTTCTTATGCGCATAGTGTGGCCCAACGCCAAAGCTCACTCATCCCGCCCACCGTGCGGGATTGGGTGCAGCGAATGGTACGCCAGATGGTCGTTCATCAACAGACATCTCCACGATACCGCACGCGCTGAACCAGCAGCAAGAGCCATCTGTCCTCGATGCTTTACACCACCCGGTGATCGCCAACGCCAATCCGGTAAGTCTGTTCGGAGCGATCAATTTCTTGACTCCAGACGGCCTTGGCTCGGCCGCCAGTGCCTCGATTGCTTCAAGCACCTGCGCCAATATCGACCAGCCCAACCGCCACCCATCGCCCTCGCCTCAACGGGTGAACTCAATCCAGCATGAAGCCACCTGCCCTCAATCGCTGCTTAACCTCCCCCAGAGATGCCAGAGGTTCGGCCCTGCGCTCCGCGATCACAGCCGAATCTTGAAGGTCTTCCAGCAACGCGTCTTATTCCTGAACCGGGACAACACCCGGAACCCTTTTACCGCTACTGTCCGCCAAGAATTGTCTGCCCGCACTCATCAATACCGACTCGCTCCCAAAGGCCACACCTTGGGGAACGTCCTACAGGCGCCCAAGCACCGGTTGTTGCAACTCAACCACGCACCCGTAAAACTCAGCGGCCAATTGGCCGCAGACACACAGGAACAGTGAACCCGATGAGATTCTCAGTTCATCCGAGAAGCAGCAGGACAAACATGCCCGCGATCGATGTCAGAATTGTGATCGGCACACCGAACTTGGCGTAGTCCCAAAAACCAATTTCACAGTGCCCACGCGCGGATTCCACAACGATGATGTTGGCGACAGAACCGAGAATTGTAAGGTTGCCGGCAAACGTGGTGGCCAGTGCCAGCACTTTCCACATCAGAGGCGGATTCAAGAAGTTTGGAATCCATTTGCCAGCAACAAGCACGAACGGAACATTCGAAAAGATGTTTGATCCGGCCGCTGAAAACCACGCAAGGTTCCACGCCTGGGAGGTCACATCCGTTCCGAACACCCCGCGCAAGTGGCCATATATTTGATCTGGCAAGCCCGTCTTGTTCAGGCTCTCAACAACCACGAACAACGCAGCAAAGAACACAAGCAAATGCCAGTCCACCAGCTTCAGCACTTCGTGCGTGTCGCGCCGCGCCAAAACCATTATAAGCGCGCCTCCTGCCAGCGCCGTCCATGCCAAATCAAAACCGGCGATGAACCCGCCGAACACCAGCAACAGCACAGCCCCGGTCAACCGGACCAGTTTGTAATCCAAAGGCGGCGTTGGACTGTCGCTCAGCTCAATTCTTGCTGATCGCAGAGTCTTGCGGAATCCAACCCTTAGCACAGCGTATTGGATGGCCAGCCCAACCACAGCCACAGGTGTCATCGTCCGAGCGAATTCAATAAATGGCAGCTTCGATAGATTCCCGATCATGATGTTCTGTGGGTTCCCCACCAGCGTCGCGACACTGCCAAGGTTCGCGCTCATGGCCAAAGCGAGCAAGTAAGGCGGCAGCGGAAGCCGACCCCTCACCATCACGGTCACCACCAGCGGCGTAAGCATCAAACACACCGTGTCGTTTACAAGAACCGCTGACAGAGTTCCGGAAGTAATGATAAGGTAAAGCAACAGCCTTTGCGGGGTCTTTGCCGCGCGCAATATCCATTCCGCAGCCCAACTAAAGAAACCGGCCATTCCAAAGTACGCCGCTATTAACATCATCCCGAGCAGTAAAACGATGGTGTCATAGTCAACTGCGCGATAGGCTTCTTCAGGTGTCATGACGCCCGAAACCACCATCAGCACGGTGCCAAGCAACGCAGCCGCTGGGCGGTAAAGCGGCAGAATCTTCAATCGCCGCCCGCTAATCAGCAGGTACGTGAATGCAAAAATCCCTATCGCCAGTATTTCCTTCGTGTTACTCATCGCGGCCGGCCATCGTCCCAGCGTCCGGACAATTCATCAAGTGGTCCGTAATCCCTCTCTCCTACCGCTAACCATGGTCTTACGTCTTCGGTCTTCTGTCTATGGTCTTTGGCCTTTGGTCTTTCCGAAAAACTAACGCTCCGGCCCAAGCTGTCTTTTGATCCGAGCGCGAGTTTGACCAATACTCTCGCATCCCATGGCGGCACTAAAATGCCCTCGCCGCCAGGCTCCTTTTCGTGGGCCGCAAAACCCGGTCCCGCGGGAACCTTGATGGATGTTTCAGTGGGGTTCACAATTACGATGCCATTTTCAAATTCGCGTGACAGTGACCCGTGGGCGAAGCGATCAGTTCTGTAATCTTCCAAGGGCCTGCCCAAATCGAGGTTGTACTCCTCAAACCACCATAGCTGGCCGTGCAGACAGTCGCCGCGATCAAATCCAAAATAACCTCCGTCCAGCAACAGCGTCGTACCAAGACCAAGCCGGAACCTGCGCCTGTCGTTTGCGGTGAGGGTGCTCAGCCGTGCTGCATCTTGCTGTGACCGCTGGTCAGCCCGCACATCAACTTGCACAAAATGATAGGTCGGCCGATGAGCTGCTCTTGCCACGGCCATCTTGTACGAATTCCACAGAACGTTCCAATCGCCGCCAAATTGATCTCCAAGTGCATTCTCGTGCATGCACCCATTGACGAAATCGTAGTAGCGGCTTTCGTGCGGCCATGGCAGACCGCCATTCCCGACCAGGATTGCCTGTGGGAAAGCGGCACGCAGCTCACGCAGCAGGAACAACATTGCGTCCTGCCACCCCGCTGCATCGCCTTGGTCAACCACCTTGTCACCGTTAACATCGAGCCCCGCTGGCGGCTGATGCCACAGGCAATCCAGCATTAACCCGTCGTAACGACCCGATGCAAGGCACTCTTCACGCGCGTAGCGCAGCACATGCCGCATCCACGCCCGACCTTGCGCGCAGGGATTCATGAGATTGCCGCCCCAATGCGGCACCAAGTAACTGCCGTCGGTCTTTCTGGCGTACCAGTCCCGGCTGCTCTTCTTTGGAACGCCCTTCATCATTCCATTGTTAGGACCTTGCAGTGGAACCCACGCCAGTATTCTGACCCTGGGGTTGATCCGGCGCATGCGCTCGATCGAAACTCTCCTGGCTTCAACAAGATCGTGATTAAGAATCACAACATCCCATTGCGCAAGCCGTTCTGAGACATGGCCAACGCGACTGTCGGGAAGGTCCATGTGAAAGTAATTCGCCAGATAGCCCCGCTTGCTTGATACTGGAGAGAAATCGGGCAAACTCCATCCCCGCCCGGTTTCGGGTTCGACAGCGCGTCCTGCAATTCCTGCTTTCACACGTGCCGTCTCAGCAACAGAAACACCCAATGACTTCCAGACGAATAAGTTGGCGCAGGTAACACCGTCTCGCTGGTCGGCTTGATCGCGACCATGAGCGGACAATTGATGGATCAGGGTCATGCCGAGCGCCACGCAGGCCATCCAGTGCAAGAGGAGAATCTTGCGACCACAATCACGGGCGGTATTCATGTGGGAAATCCAGTTGCCGGAGTGCCTCGAACAAAACCACGGCAACGCAGTTCGACAAGTTCAGCGACCTTGCCGCCGGATTGAACATTGGCAGCCGCAGCCACCGATCCGCGTTGGAATCCAATAGTCTAGCCGGCAAACCGGCGGTTTCACGCCCGAACACGAGGTAATCCCCGCGCTCGTACTTCACAGCCGAATACAACCGTGGCCCGCCGGCTTCGACAAACCAGAACCTCGCGTTCTGTGGCTGAGCGTTCCTGAACGCTACCCAGTCAGGCCAGCAATGCCACTCGACATGTTCCCAGTAATCCATACCGGCTCGTTTCAGTTGGGCGTCGTTGAGCCTGAAACCGAGTGGTTCGATCAAATGCAACACCGCACCGGTCGCTGCACAAAGCCGCGCGACGTTGCCAGTATTGGGCGGTATCTCGGGCTCGAAAAGAACCACGTGAAACCCGCAGCGTCGCACAGCGCAAGTGTTGTCCAAACAGTCCATGTCAGATAAACCGTCTCCCTCTCGGCTTGCTGGAGCGACTGATCATTCAATTGCGGCGTCGTCCTCGTCGCCGATGGCGGCGATGCCTTGACTGTGGACGGCGTTCTTTGACTTCGGGTACGTGACGCGCCACAGCACAAGCCCATGCGCCGGCGCTGTCATCCCGGCCAACCTCCTGTCCCGGCCAGCAAGTATTCGGCGCACGTCGGAAGACGCAAACCGTCCCAGGCCGATTTGAACCAAGGTTCCCACGATGCCACGGCACATCTTGTAGAGGAAACCGTCCGCTTCAATTATCACAGTAAGAAGCCGCCCGCGCTTTTGCACCTCGCAACGCCTTATGCAGCGGACGGTTGACCTCCGGTCGTAACCCGGATTCGAGCTCAGTGCTCTGAAATCGTGGCGCCCGACAAATTGTTTCGCGCCTGCGCGCATCGCAGCAACGTCCAGGGCCCTTGGCACATGCCACGCCGTGTGTCGCAGCAGCGGATTCATCGCAGGATGGTTCCAGATGTAATACCTGTATTGCTTTCCTGTCGCGCTGAACCGCGCGTGAAAATTGCTCCGGCAAAGTTGAGCAGACAATACCCTGATGTCATCGGGCAACCACGCGTTCAATGCGAGAACAAGTTTCTTAACCGGCATCCGCATTTCGCCTTTCGGCACATCAAAATGCGCCACAAGCCCCAGTGCATGAACCCCGGCATCGGTTCTGCTCGAACTGTGCAATCGAGGCCGGGACGGAAACAGTTTTGCCAGCGCTAACTCCACCTTTTCCTGGACACCCGTGCCGGTTTTCTGCACCTGCCAGCCTGCGTACCCGGAACCGTCGTAGGCAATCGTAAGCTTCAGTCTTAACATGCCGCCGCTGTTTTCGTCCGGTACATGCTCGGTCGCAGCCCTGCTCATGAGAAACTTAGGAATTGTAAACTGTCCGTCACTTGGCCGCCTAGAGTTTGACACTTGGCTGGCTTTGGACTCACAAACCAGCCCCCGGTTCACGCGCATCCAAATAGCTTTGCAGCAGAATCGCCGCTGCAATCTTGTCCACCCGTTCTCGCGATTTCTTATGGCGCACCTTGGCTTCACGAAGGTATCTGTTCGCCTGCACGGTCGTAAGACGCTCGTCCCATGTCTTGATCGGCACGGACAGCGCGCTTCTCAGGGATTGGACAAACTCCTGCACAGCCGCCGCAGCCGGACCGTAGCTGCCGTCCATGTTTCTTGGCATCCCGACGATCACAAGGCCAACTTCGCGTTCCTGTACTAGTTGTCGGATTCGTTCCAGCAAGCCGCTGGCCGGTTCCGCAGGGATGTACTCCACCGGCTGCGCAATCGACAGTGTTTCGTCGCTGATGGCAACACCCACTCGCTTGGTCCCATGATCAAGAGCAAGAATTCGCATCGTAAAAACCCGCCTGGTCGGGCCATTCAATTCGCACGCTACGTTGTTCCAAGTGTCTGTAAAGCGTTCGCCGCCGCAGCAAGTGTCAAATCAATGTCTTCTTCGGTGTGTGCAGTCGAAATAAACCCGGCTTCGAACTGCGACGGTGCAATGTAAACGCCGGCTTCCAGCATCGCACGGAAAAACCTCGCAAAACGCTCCCGGTCACTCCGCATCGCGTCGTCGAGGTTCCGCACCGGTTCAGAAGTGAAGTAAGCGCAAAACATCGACCCGCAACGATTGAATTGCACCGGCACACCCGCGCGCCTGGCCGCTTCTCGAAATCCTGACTCGAGTCTCGATCCAAGCTGCTCAAGTCGTTCATAAGTAGTCTGATCAAGCATTTCAAGTGAAGCAATGCCGGCGGCCATCGCCAATGGATTCCCGCTCAAAGTCCCGGCCTGATAAACCGGCCCCTCGGGCGCCAGACAGTCCATGATTTCCCGTCGCCCGCCAAACGCACCAACAGGCAAACCGCCCCCAATGATCTTCCCAAGACACGTCAGGTCCGGTCTTACATCGAACAATTCCTGTGCGCCGCCACGTGCCAAACGAAAACCGGTCATCACTTCATCAAAGATTAACAATGCTCCTTCCCGCTCCGTTATCTCACGCAAGAACTGGAGGTACCCCGGCTTCGGAAGGTAAACCCCGGCATTCCCGGGCACTGGTTCGAGTATGACGGCGGCTATCTTGCCCCGATTCGCCATAAAAGCAGACCGCACAGCGCCCTCGTGATTGAAAGGCAGGACGATTGTGTGCTGCGCGAAGCTTGATGGAATGCCCGCACTGTCAGGTTGCCCAAAAGTCAGCGCACCCGAGCCAGCTTTCACAAGAAGGGAATCCACGTGCCCGTGATAACACCCTTCAAATTTGATTATCTTGTCTCTGCCAGTGTAACCGCGTGCGAGCCGCACCGCCGACATGCAGGCTTCCGTCCCGGAATTGCAAAACCGCACTTTCTCAATGCTCGGAAACGCATCGCACACAAGTTTTGCCATTGTCACTTCAAGCGGATTCGGCGTGCCAAAGCTGGTCCCTTTGGCAGCCGTTTCCTGCACCGCCCGGACAATCCTTGGATGTGCATGCCCGTGTATGGCCGGTCCCCATGTGCACACGTAATCGATGTACTGGTTGCCGTCTATGTCCCACATGCGGGCTCCAGACGCATGCTCAACAAAGAATGGATTGCCGCCCACGGCGCGAAAAGCACGCACCGGCGAATTCACTCCGCCGGGCAAATGCCTCAGCGCTTCAGCAAACAATTCATCTGACCTTGCTCGCGAACCCATGGCCGCGCAGGATAACACACCCGATCACAGCCGCAACCGAATCCCGCAATAAGGCAGCGAACAGTCAATTCATCCAACTCTGCGCGCGACTCTGGCTCCAACCCGGAAATCTCACCAACCACCTCCTCGGATTCAGCCATTCCTTCACTCCTGTGAGATTTCCGCAGCCAAAACAAGATCCGCGTCCAGACCACCGAATATCAATTTCCAGACCGCACACCGTGCTCCCCCTGACGTCCCTTCCTTTGTAGCGCTGCGGTTTCCTCAGTTTCATGGCCAAAGCCCCCGTTCGCTACAGCAAGCAGATGTGCGCTGAGATTGATCCAACACTGCACGAGAATTCGTTCCGTCGAGGACTGCTGTTCTCGGGATTGTCCCGGTTTCTGGAGCGCGATGGTGACACACTACCACAACAGCCTCAACAAAGCGCCCCACTTCACCACCGCGCCTTGCCAACACACCAGCCCCGTTTGACTCCCGGAGTCTGTTGTGCGATTTTACCCCCAAATAGAGGGACAGACACGGTATTTGGGCGCCCCCGGGTTCTGACCCGGACCCGCCCAACCAGTCGGCCAATGGGAGGCACGGCTGCGTGCCTGTCGCTCTGTTGCAAGGAGAACAACAATACAAATCAAGGAGGTTGTAATGAGACTGCCCAGAATCAAACTTCAGGGTAAAACC
>JAAYVR010000147.1 GCA_012517065.1 Verrucomicrobiota bacterium
CTGCTGGGGCAACTGGGACTGACCTGCCAGAGACCGATATGGGTTGCGTACGAACAGAACCCAGCGCTGGTGGAGCGCTGGCTGCAGGAGGAATACCCTGCGATTCGGGCCAAAGCAAAGCGCATCGGGGCTGACATCTACTTTGCGGACGAGGCAGGGGTCCGGTCTGTCACTCACTCTGGAACGACCTGGTCGCCCAAGGGGCAGACGCCAATTGTTCTTAGCACAGGGAAACGATTTGGGCTGAACCTGATCTCTGCAGTCAGTCCCAGAGGTTTACTGCGGTTCATGGTGGTCAAGGGAAAGATTGGGTCAAAGCAGGTTTGCGAATTTATCCGGCGTTTGATGCATGGGGCCAAGCGGCCGATAATATTGATTTTTGATGGGAGCTCGATGCACAAGTCCAAGATGATCAAAGAGTGCATTGAGAGCTATGGGGGCAAGCTGGAGGTTTTCTACTTGCCGCCTTACAGTCCGGAGCTGAACCCAGACGAACAAGTTTGGGATGATTTGAAGTCAAACGGGCTAAACAGAGCAGAGATACGGGATGAGGATGACTTGGAGAACAAATGTGTTGATCACCTAAACAGGTTGCGCGGTCTGCCAAAGAAAGTTCGATCGTTCTTTCACTTGCCGATGACACGCTACGCGGCCGAGTAATGTCGGCTTACTAATGAACTGATTAGTGTATAGCCGCCGACTGCGACGCCGACGTGCGGCTGGCAGGGTTGGAGATTCTGGATGCAGTGAAGGGGGTTGTCCGCGCCTTGGGCGATGCCATGCCCGCGGCGGTTCAGAGTCCCGCCTTTAGGCGAAACGATTTCATCAAACCAAACATGAGCACTGTTCAATGGACTGGCTGGGTTCCGCGTAAACGCGGAACTCTGAGCAGCGATGGGTTGGTCCACGCCTTACGCGATGCCATGCCCGCGGCGGTTCAGAGTCCCGCCTTTAGGCGGAACAGTTTCATGAAACCAAACATGAGCACTGTTCAGTGGACTGGCTGTGTTCCGCGTAAACGCCGGACTCTGGCAGCGACGGGTCGTTCCGCACCTCGGGCGAAGTCACACCCGCGGCCGTTAGAGTACCGCCTTTAGGCGGAACGATGGGAACCGCGTGGTATGCCTCTGAACCATGAAATGCTCGAAACACGCGAGAGAGTTAGGGTGATAGGCCGGGCTTTTAGCTCTTGGATTGTGGGAGTTGACGTGGACACCCCTTGTCGTGGGGTTTCACCCCACGCTGCTGAAGGCCGCGCCGTTGGCGCTTTGACGACCGACCGGGACAACGAAAGCTACAGTGTTTCAAGTTTATTCGCCTGCCACCAATATTCCTTCCCCCGATTTTTCAGCCAAGCGTGTTCCTGCCCCAGAGTCATTTTCTGCCTTTGGCCTTGAAATGCGCCTCACGCACACGCGCGATGACAAACTGCTGCTGCTCTTCGGTAAGGCAACTTGAACTCGGCAGGCAAACTCCCCTTCGATGCAGGTCTTCGGCAATCCGCCCACCAATGCATTCATACTGCCTGTAAGCTTTCTGCAAATGCATCGGTCTCCACACAGGGCGCGCTTCGACATTCGCCGCATCAAGAAACCTGATGAGGTCTGCGGCTGACATCCCGAATTGGGTCGCGTCAATTAGAAAGCAACTAAGCCAGTTGGTATGGAATCTGTCAGGGGCTTGTGGCATCAGAGTGATCCCCGGCAAATCCGCAAAGCCGTCCCGGTACCGGAAAGCCACTGTGCGCCGTTGTTGGACCCGTTTCTCGAGCACCTCGAGCTGCGCCAACACAATCGCAGCCAGCACGTTGCTCATCCGATAGTTGTATCCCACTTCCGAGTGAACATAGTTCCGCAAACCTTCAGGGTCAGCGTCACGCGCTTGTGTGCTCCAAAACCTCGCTTTTGCCACCCAGTCTGCCTGCGGCGACACAAGCATTCCGCCTCCGCCACCGGTTATTACCTTGTTGCCGTTGAAAGAATAAACTCCGATGTCTCCGAGTGCGCCTGCGAATTTGCCCTTGTATGTCGCGCCAAGACACTCCGCCGCGTCCTCGATCAGAGGCACTTCATGCTTCCGGCACACTTCCAGAATTGGATCGAGATCAGCGCATTGACCGAACAAATGAACGACGATGACCGCTTTCGGCAGGCGGTTTTCCCGCGCCCTTCGATCGAGAAACTCCTCGAGCAGGTTGGCGTCCAAACCCCAGTCACTCGGACTCGAGTCTAAAAACACCGGCCGCCCGTTCTCGTACACAACAGCGTTGGCTGCCGCCGCAAAGGTGAGCGTTGGCACCACCACCTCGGCGCCATCTCGAACCCCGACCAACTTCACCGCCAAATGCAGCGCGCTTGTCCCGTTCGCAAGCGCCACTGCTGCGCACCGGGTCATTCGCTCAAACTCTTTCTCGAGTGCCGTAATCTCTTCCCCAGCCGTCGTTACCCAGCCCGAGTCCAAAACCCTCTGAACCCGCGCCAGTTCGTGACCTTCCATGTGCGGTACGGACAGGTGGATGCGAGTTCGCGTGGAACAACTTGGGCTGAGGATGGGCATTATCACTTGTTTCTACAGCATGCTTAATTGCATGACATGAGGTTTAACAGTTCCAGTGTGTCAGGTGATTTGACGAAAAAACGATTCTTGAGAGCAGCCTTGACAGTCCGGCCTTTGCCGGCGTCCAACTTGCGCGTACTGTTCTCATCGGGATCCCCTCATCAAAGAAGCGAATGTTCTCAAGATGATATGAAGATCAAGCGCCAGCGAAGCATGCTTCACGTAGTACAGATCGTAACTCAACTTTCTTTGAGCGTCCTCAACGCTGGCCCCGTAAGGAAGGTTGATTTGCGCCCAACCCGTCAGGCCCGGCTGCACAAGGTGGCGTTCTTCAAAAAACGGGATGGCAGCGCTGAGCTGAGTAATTAGTTCAGGCCGTTCTGGGCGGGGGCCAACCAACGACATCTCACCCATTAGCACATTCCAAAACTGTGGCACTTCGTCCAAGCGAATCCTTCGCAGGACCTTGCCCACGTAAGTCACGCGCTCATCGTTTTTTCTTGCCCACTGTGGCCCCGATTTCTCCGCATCGGGGCGCATGGTGCGCAGCTTCCACATGCGAAATGGCCGGTTAAAAAGTCCCGTCCTGATCTGCGAATAGAGTATTGGACCAGGGCTCTCGATCTTGATGGCCAACGCGGCCAGCAGCAATAGAGGAGAAGCCAATGCAAGACCCACCGATGAAATGACCAGGTCAAGAAACCGCTTCAAGATAAAATAGTAAGGATGTCCAAACTCGATGTCGGCGTGCAGAAACCAGTCAACGTCGATGTATTGGACCGGCACGAACATGAAATGCCGTTCTACGAAACTCGAAAGCGTGCTTATGCTTACTCCGCGCGACAAACAGCGCTGCAGTTGACCGCGTGTTTTGAGCCAAGGCCCGTTGCCGAGACCGTCCACGATTTCGTCCACATCCCATTCTTCAATAACACGCCTCAACACTTCCGCCATTGCAGGATCAGCCCCGGAATTGTCCGCCCTATCCGACAACTGCTCGGTCGGCTGAATAACCTCCACGAGCTGAATTGGAGCGCGGTGCCGCTTGATTAAATCGCCAAAAAATCCTGCGAGGCTCTGACTCCCAAGCAACACAACTCTGCGTGGTTGCTCGGCTATTAGCTTGGCCAGCACATAACGGCTGAGGAGTTTGAACAGGAAGGTGTAACTCGCAGCTTGCACCACAATCCATCTTCCAAGCATCGCGTAGAAAAAAACGAAAAACGTCAAAAGCGTTCCGCCAACCGCCAGTGCTGTCGCCATGAGAGCGCGCCATACCCAGTGGGAGTGCGACATGCGCAGATCCAAAACGTGCAAACCGAGCACGTGTGATATCAGAGGTAAGAACACCCCGTAAAGAATCGCCGCTTGGAAAGGAGTGGCGTGCATTGCCGAACCCGCTGAGGACGCACGTCCATAGGCCGGGGACAACGCAAACGCAATTAACATCGCTACCGCAGCGATCACCACGTCCAGCAGCACCCAAACAGGGACGCCAGGACCACGCCCTGGTCGGGAACGCTTGGAACTAACCGCTGCCCTCTCTGCGCCGTTCATTCGTGCAACCTTCTCGCTCCGGCCTTCTCAAGACTCTCGAGAGACTTCTCTGCCTGACGCTCCCGCGAAAACTGCGGAGCGCTCTTCAGACTGTTCTCCGCCAGAAATCTGCACTCCGTTGGAGCGCCCGCCAATTTCTCAATCACACTCGCCAGCGCGCGCGGGTCCGCCGGGGGCACCACAACGCCGCAACCGCACTTTTGCACTATGGCTGCGCCTTCGCCTCGCGGACCGACATAAATAATAGGCAAGCCCATTGCCATCGATTCAAAAATCTTGGATGGCACCACGCTCTCAAAAACCTCACTGTTGCGCAAGTGGATCAACGAAGCATCGCAAAGACTCCAATACTCGGGCATGTTCTCCCTCAATTGCGGGGGAACAAAGACCACGTTGTCCAACCCCAACTCTTTCGCGCGCGTAGCAAGCGTGCGCCTCGCCGGCCCGGGGCCGACGAAAAGCAATTTGATTGCCTTGCCCTTCAGGCAAACCATTGCGTCGATTGCGTTTTCCAAACCGTGCGCCAGCCCCATTGTACCCAAATAACCAACAACAAAACATCCCGCCAGTCCAAGTTGCCGGCGCAACGCCTCGTTCCGAGGCTTGGGCCTGAAAAGGTCCAGATTCGCCCCATTGATAACCACGTCAACACGATCTCTCCTGGCCCCGCGCGAGCACATATGTTCGACAAACGACGGGCTCAGTGCGATCACACGGGTTGCCTGCCTGTAAAGCATGGATTCAAGTTTTTCGAGTCCACGAATCGCCAAGCCGGGTTTCATTGCGCTGGTCGCCGTGATTGACGCAGGCCACAAATCACGCACTTCGAGCACGTGAGGCAGTCGCCGCAGCCCTGAATACACAAGACCCGCCACACCCACAAACAAATGTGGCGAACTGGAAATCACGACATCGGGCCGAGGCTCGAATTGGCTGAAACACGCAGCCGAAATTGCATAGGAAAGGTAATCAAGCGAGCGCAGAAAAAAACCTTCGTTAGGATGAATGAAAGTCTTCACACGAACCACGCGCACACCATTGTCCATTTGAACCGAACGCCACGCGTTTCGATAGCCTGCCATGACCTTGCCTTCCGGAAAGTTAGGGGCAGCGCATATCGCGGTAACCTCATGTCCCCACTTCGCCCACAGCGCACAGCGCTCGGAGATGTGCGAAGCAGCTGCTGTCGGTTCGGGCTTAAAATGATCAGTGAAAAACAGAATTCTCATTCGCAAATCGTCCGCCACACTCCAAAGCACCGGTCAACCACCAGCCTTGCATTCAAGTCGCAAACTTGCCTTATTCGAAAAACTACCCGATACGCGCAAACAGTTCCGCATATTTGCAACCCCATAGCAAGGGCTGTAACACGATTCGCCCACATCGCAGTCTCCGCCCTCGAGCTCGATTCTCAGTTTGCCTGAAACATTGAACTGCCCTGCCCCATAACGCTCGATCTTCAACCCCGGCGCAAAATGCCAAAACACTTCAAACGAATGGTCCCCGGGGCCGCTCACCATGTCGCGCACAACAAACCCGTCAGGCCGCAACTCGAGCCGCCGAGCGTGAAACAGCCCGCGCCGCTGCACATCAAATCCATCGTGTCCGCATTCGATCCCATCTTGCAGCAGCCGGAAACCCATCGGATGCCCGCGTCGCGCCACGCGGAATGCGCCCCAGAACTCCGCCTGATCCAGCCCGTCAATCCGAACAGTGTTGTGCGCAGCAACAGACCGCTCATAGTTCCGCTGCGCGCCTGCCTCGTAAGTCGAAACCCCCGTGTCAGTCAACACCTGTTCCCCGGAAAAACTCATCAGCACGGATAACATGTCCCCATGCGCATGCCCTGGTTGGTAATCCGGTCCGATTGGCGCCGTATCAAACCATAATCGGAACGGTCCCTTATCGAGCACCCAGTAGCCTGAACAACATCGACCTCGCCAGCCATGAGCGAATTCGGCCGCTTTGATTCCAGAAAAGTCAGGTTTTACCCCCAAGCGATCAGCGTACTCATGAAGCTCACGCGGCTCCGCCGCCACGCCGCCGGTCGCATCGTTCAGTAACGGAACCCGCCCCTTTTCATCGGCCAAAGTTTCCAGCCAGCCAAGCGCGCGCGCGGCATATTGTCGAAGCTCGCCGAGAATTTTGTCATCAAGCACGCCTATGCCGGCGTTAACGAGGTCCAGCAGGTCCTCAATCATCAGCGCGTGGTACATTGGCGAAAGCTCGAAGTGCCCGCCATCAGCCAATACTTGTTCGCTTAATTGTTCCTGCATCAGTTGCCAACCCGAACGCAGCCATTGTTCCGCTTCATCGCCATCGAATACCAGTCCCGCAAACATCAGGCCCTTTGCATCCGCCAACACATGATTCCCGAGCAGATGATATTCGATTCTTCGCGCCAGCCAGCGCGCCTGGACCGCCATGCTCTGAACCATGCCATCTACAGGCGCGTTGCCGCGCCACAACCATTTTGCCCAGTTTACCAGCCGCAATGAAGTCGGAAATGGGTCCCAACCCGGCTTCCGAACCGGCGGGTTCTCCCTGATCCACCGCTCAATCAATTGACGATGCCACGCCACTCGATCCTCAGCGCCCGCAGCATTCAGATCATCAAAGTAATGAAGGTTGTAGTTCCACAACGCCTCTCGATCTGGCGCAGCCCAGTCGCCAGCAGTTCGAACTTCGTATTCCCGGTTCAGAAAACGAAACCGCATGGGACTGAGCATCGACGCCCCCCGTTTCCGTCCAACAATCCAGTTCCCAGACCGCAATCGCAGCCGGGGCGCCGGCGCCGTGCTCGGTCCGAGCGTCGGTAACCACAACTTCAACCGCCCCCAAACTTGGACCGGTCTAAGGTGCCGTACTGTGTGAAAGTACCGCATCACAACCTTCGAGCCTGACACAATATGCGTATCACCCATGACCCCTCACCCCTCACGCCTCACGGATCGCGTTTCACGCCACACGTTTCCCAACCCAGCACAGCCGGAACCAAAGTCGCCTGACGGACAACGCCCCGCTCCTGCGCCCCTTGTGGCTGTCGGTCACGCCGGTCTGCGAAATATCCCCTGCGACCCCGTCGCAAGGAACAGCGCGCTCATCCCAATGGTTTCTCACGCGCTGTCGTGGATGCTGTGGGCGTTGGCAGGCGCGAAGCGCTTCGAGTGCGACAGCTTGCTGCCGCTTTGTTTTCATGCACAAACAACGTGTCTGTCCCCATATCGGCATCCGAGCGGTTTCTCCGCAGACTTCGGCAGCCGCCGGTTGGAACAAGGGGCAATTTGCGGGCCACGCCGCAATCCGGGGGCAAAACACAAACTGCGAGCCTGTCACTTTATCCGACTCACTCCCAAAAGCTCGTGCTGTTTTGACCGCCTTAATTGCTGTCAGAGAATCAGATACAGAGAAACTGAGCTAACTCGCGGCGTGAAAATAACAATGTCTCATCCCCCCAAACTTCTCAACAACTTCGCAAACGCGCGGCCATGTTGTTCCCTGCTGAAATGACACGCAACGTATTCACGCCCGGCCAGACCCATTCGTCGCGACCGATCCGGGTCAGCCGCAAGTTGCAAAACCCCGTTTGCAAGTTTCTCGTCGTCCCCCGGCGGCACGAACAATCCTCCGCCTGCCGCCTCGACAACCTCGCGGATCACGCCGTCAATCGCCAGCAACACCGGCCTGCCAGCGGCCATGTAATCGAATACCTTGTTCGGGTAGGTCGTGCGAAACATGGGGATATTCCGCAACGTCGCCACGCAAGCATCCGATGCGGCCAGTACATCTTTCATCACCGATTTCGGCTGTGGCCCCGTGAACCGGACATTCTCGAGTCCCCATTCTCTTGCCAAAGCCTCGAACTTGGGCCGTTCTGCGCCATCGCCTACGATCCAAAACACGATTTCGCGTCTGTCTTTCAGCCGCCGTGCGGCGCGCAGGATCGTCGGAATGTCATTGGCCATCCCAATCGCACCCGCGTATGTCACAACGAACCGGCCCTCCGCGGCCCATTTGGCGCGCAGTTCCGGGCATGTAGCCGCCGGATCGAACATGTCGATGTCCACGCCGTTCGGGATGAGCGTGACCTTCTCGGCTGGCACGCCCTTGGTTATGATGTAATCGCGGTAGGCTGGTGAATTGACCAGAATATGATCCGCACGCTTGTAAAGCCATCGCTCGAACCACCGTGCCAACGCAATCATCGCGCGGTTCCGGAGCAGGCCCATGTCCACGGCAAACTCGGGCCATAAATCTCGTACTTCGAGAAGAAACGGCGCCCGCCGCAACCGCGCCACCAGCCAGCTCGAAACGGTCTGGAATATTGGCGGAGTTGTTCCCATCACCACATCAACTCGCCCAACCCTTAAAGCCCCCCATAACGAGCTGGCCGTAAAGACCAAAAACGACCACACGCGCCACGCCAATCCCCGACTCACTCTTTCGGGCGAATAGGTCCTTGTCACTGTCACGCCTTGTTTCGTCCACTCAGCGTCGGCTTTCGGATCTACAACCTTGCCCGTGAGATAACTCACCCGACTCGCAATGACGGTGAACCGTTGTCCATCGGCGATCGCGTGCTTTGCGAGCTCAAAATGCCGTGTTCCTCCCGGTTCACCCGGAATGCAAAACGCTTGGTGTATCAACAAAGTGTGCATTGGCAAAGGCACAGCGGCTGAAGAGGCTCAGATTTCAGTGCCATGGGCGATTTCCAAAGAACCAATCATCGAACTGTAATACCGTTGAACGTTGCACGTTGTACGTTGAGCGTTGAACGTTCTCGAACAGAAGACCGATTTGCTCAAGCTCGCAACACTTTCAACGTTCAACGTACAACGTTCAACTCACAACGTTCAACGGGCCGCGGGTTTGCAAAGCGAGCGGCGTGGTCCGCCCGCGGCTGTTAGAGTACCGCCTTTAGGCGGAACAGTTTCATGAAACCAAACATAAGCACTGCTCGGTCATCTGCCTGTGTTCCGCGTAAACGCGGAACTCTGGCGGCGCTCGGTTGGTCCTCGCCTCGGGCGAAGTCACGCCCGCGGCCGTTAGAGTACCGCCTTTAGGCGGAACGATTTCATGAAACGAAACATGAGCACTTTTCGGTCATCCGGCTGTGTTCCGCGTAAACGCGGAACTCTGGCGGCGCTCGGTTGTCCCTCGCCTCGGGCGAAGTCACACCCGCGGCCGTCAGAGTCCCGCCTTTAGGCGGAACAAAACGTCGTCGTACGTGCCAGTTGCATGCTCTATTCCTTTGAACTATCACAGCTCAGGAGGATCCCAAGTCATGCCCATGTTCAACATCGGATACTCGCGCCACCGTCGCATGACTTCCTCCCTTCCCAACGACTCGAAATAATCATGTGCGCTGCTCCACGGCCAGTCCAGCCATCGCCGAACATAATGATGGCGGACCGGATTATTATGGATGTAGTTCACAGTCGCGTGCAAATGCCTTTCCGACCTGATAGGCTTATCCAAGCAACGAAAAAAC
>JAAYVR010000148.1 GCA_012517065.1 Verrucomicrobiota bacterium
AAGCGCTTCGCGTTGGCAATGCGCACTGCAGGCGCATCGCGTTTGGAGTGCGCCGGCTTGCCGGCGCTTTGGTTTGAACGGATCGCTTCACCGGTCCAGGTGAAGACCATTTACCGATTCAAGATAGATCGAGTTAAAGTGGAAGATGACTTTTGAGGGGAAGATTTGGAGGGAACATGAAAGCGGTGGCGAGCCACCGCACTCCAAGCGCTTCGCGTTGGCAAAGTGCACTGCAGGCGCATCGCGTTTGGAGTGCGCCGGCTTGCCGGCGCTTTGCTGGGCACTTTAACCGTGAAACCTTTTGATATGGACGATCACTTGCCACCTTCACCGAACTCTTTTAGCCTCAGGCCGATCCCGACCAAGGACCTCAAATCAGAGCTGCCCCAGAAAGACTGGCCCCATGCACCTGTACACCGGCTTGGTACCAACGGTGTGTACTTCATCACAGCAGGGACCCTGAAAAAGATCCATTTGTTCAATACATCAGAGAAGCTTGATTTGCTCGAAAGAATGCTTCTATCGCTGTCGAAAGAACACAAATGGCAATTGGAAGCATGGGCAGTCTTCCAGAATCATTACCACTTTGTCGCGAGAGGGCGGCCGGATTCGACGCCGATGCGTGATTTTCTGGCGGAATTGCATTCACGGACTGCGATCGAGTTGAACCGTCTGGACGGAGTAAACGGGCGCACAGTCTGGCATAATTTCTGGGACACGCAATTGACATACCAGTATTCGTATCTTGCTCGCTTGAACTACACGCATCAGAACGCGGTTAAACATAAGCTTGTTCCCGTGGCGAACCAGTATCCTTGGTGCTCAGCGGCGTGGTTTGAACGGACTGTTTCACCTGCCCAGGTGAAAACCATTTACCGATTCAAGATAGATTGTGTTAGGGTGGAAGATGACTTTTGAGTGAAAGATTTGGAGGGGACTTGAAAGCGGTGGCGAGCCACCGCACTCCAAGCGCTTCGCGTTGGCAATGCGCACTGCAGGCGCATCGCGTTTGGAGTGCGCCGGCTTGCCGGCGCTTTGATTTGAACGGACTGTTCCACCTGCCTAGGTGAAGAGCATTTACCGATTCAAGATAGATCGAGTTAAGGTGGAAGATGACTTTTGAGTGGAAGATTTGGAGGGAACATGAAAGCGGTGGCGAGCCACCGCACTCGAAGCGCTTCGCGCTGTCGGAGCGCGCGGGTGAACGCACCGCGTTTGGAGTGCGCCGGCTCGCCGGCGCTTTACCAGAACTCCCAAACTCAAACTTTTGAACTATGCGCATCATCGTAACCGGCGGTGCAGGGTTTATCGGATGCAACCTTGTCCGGCTCCTGATCAAGGAAACGGATCATTACGTCCTTAACCTCGACAAGCTCACTTACGCGGGCAACCTGCAATCGCTCGCCGACATTGCAGATTCCCCAAGGTACAGCTTCGCAAAGGTCGATATCGCCGACGCAGCCGCTGTCCGCGATCAGTTTGCCCGGTTCAAGCCCGATGGCGTGATGCATCTGGCGGCTGAATCGCACGTTGATAGATCGATCGACCGTCCATCGGCATTCATTCAAACCAACCTCGTCGGCACATTCACATTGCTCGAGGCCGCGCGCGAGTACTGGGTCAATCTACCGCCCGACCGCCGTGCCGCATTCAGGTTTTTGCACGTTTCAACAGACGAAGTTTACGGGTCTTTGCGGCCCGGCGACGCGCCTTTTACCGAAACCACACGATACGATCCCCACTCCCCTTACAGCGCGAGCAAGGCTGGATCGGATCATCTTGCGCGCGCGTGGCACGACACCTTCAAGTTGCCGGTCATGGTCACAAATTGCTCGAACAACTACGGTCCGTACCAGTTCCCGGAAAAACTGGTTCCGACCGTCATCCTCAAATGCCTTCGTGGTGAGCCTGTTCCTGTTTATGGTCGGGGGGAGAACATACGCGACTGGTTGTACGTGCATGATCATGCAACGGCATTGTTGACCGTGCTTGAACGCGGCCAACCGGGCCAGACATACAACATCGGCGGCAACAACGAACAACGGAACATTGACCTCGTGCGAATGCTGTGTCGGATATTGGACGACCTTCAACCGCGCGCGGATGGACGGTCGTACGCGGACCTCATAACCTTTGTCCCGGACCGTCCGGGGCACGACCTGCGATATGCGATCGACGCTTCGAAGATCAAACGCGAGCTGGGTTGGGAGCCGAAACAGGACCATGAATCCGGGTTCCGCAAGACTGTCCAGTGGTACCTCGAGAACCGGCCATGGTGGGAGGCGATATTGAGTGGCGAGTACAGATTGCAGAGGCTTGGCACGTTGTAGGGGCCGAGGGCGGAGTTTCGGAGTTTCGGAGTTCCGGAGTTCCGGACGGAATGTGTAATGAAGATTGACTCGTGGAAACAACTCGAGGCGTATCAGGTTGCATTTGAATTGCAGCAGGCGGTGTTTAGACACAGCAAGAAGTGGCCGAGAGAAGAGACTTTTTCACTTACAGGTCAGGTCCGACGGGCCTCCCGATCAATAGGAACAAACCTGGCCGAGGCTTGGGCAAGACGGCGTTATCCAGACCATTTCTTGTCCAAACTCACGGACGCCGATGCTGAGCTCCAGGAAGCGATGCACTGGATTTCCACTGCAAATGCATGTGGGTACCTGACGCTTGAACACTCATCCGAGCTCGAGAGTCTCGCTGCGACTGTGGGGCGGCCGTTGGGGTCGATGATCAACAGACATGACAGCTTCTGCTTATAGGGATTCGTAACTCCCGGCTGGGCACCGAAACTCCGAAACTCTGAAACTCCGAAAGTCTCTTTCAATGTTCGTCCCATGAAAGGCATTATACTCGCCGGTGGCGCCGGCACGCGGTTGCATCCGCTGACAAAAGCTGTCAGCAAACAGCTACTGCCGGTGTACGACAAGCCCATGATCTATTACCCGCTCAGCGTTCTCATGCTTGCGGGCATCAGGGATGTGCTCATCATTTCCACCCCGCACGATCTCCCGCAGTACCAGCGGTTGTTGGCCGATGGCGCACAGTTCGGCATCCGACTCGCCTACGCCGAACAACCCCGGCCCGAAGGGCTCGCCCAGGCATTCATAATCGGACGGGACTTTCTCGCAGGCCAACCCGCGTGCTTGATCCTCGGCGACAACATTTTCTTCGGCCAGGGTTTCACGCCCATATTGCAGGAAGCAGCCATGCTCACCCGCGGCGCCATCGTGTTCGCTTATTTCGTTCGCGACCCGGAACGATTCGGCGTGGTCGAGTTCGATGAAGCCACAGGCAAAGCAATTTCACTCGAAGAAAAACCGAAACACCCGAAAAGCAACTATGCCGTGCCCGGCCTGTACTTCTACGACAATCGTGTTTGTGACTTCGCATCCGGCCTCAAGCCAAGTGCACGCGGTGAGCTCGAGATAACGGATCTCAATCGGATTTACCTCGAACGCGGCGAACTCCAGGTGCGCAGACTCGGCCGCGGATTCGCATGGCTTGACACTGGCACGCATCAGAGTTTGCTGGACGCGACCCATTTCATCGAGGCTGTCGAGGAACGGCAGGGACTCAAGATTGCGTGCCTTGAAGAG
This sequence comes from Verrucomicrobiota bacterium, assembly GCA_012517065.1. Lineage (GTDB taxonomy): Bacteria > Verrucomicrobiota > Verrucomicrobiia > Limisphaerales > J093 > JAAYVR01. The sequence goes on from JAAYVR010000148.1 coordinate 3,597, forward strand.
ATAGCGTGGGAGAACGGATGGATCGATCGTGCCATGGTTGAAGCTGCGGCGTCGTCGATGGGCAAGAGCGCGTATGGCGATTACCTGCGCGCATTGCTTCAGATGCGGGAATAAGCGCAGACCGCGGACAAGAGACCAAGGCGACAAAAGACCAAGGACCAAGGACCGGGGACCGAGAACTTTTGGGGTGGAAAGCAGGAGTCAGCAGCCATGAGAAAGGGGGCAGGAGGCAGAGGAGAGTGTTTCAGTTTACCTGGGCCGCTGGCCCAGGCTGGTATGGGACGGGCCTTGGGCCCTCGAGTGATCGGTCCGCGAAAACCAACGGTTTTCAACGCAGTGAGGCGCGTTCATGCCTGAAACATGCAACGACGCTGTTTCGCATGGACCACGCAGTGGTCGCGGTCGGTCATCAAAGCGCCAACGGCGCGGCTTATACCAGCGTGGGGTGAAGCCCCACGACAAGGGCCATTTCCACATCACCTTCTCCAATCCAAGGGCTGAAAGCCCGGACTATCGCAGGAAGACTTTTCGCCGGCGTAGCATCGGCAGGGAAACGTGTCTTTTGGGCAAAAGGCGCCGTTTACGGGCCAACGGACAAGAACCGCAAGCTTGGAAAACCAAGAGAGAGGGAAATCTTTGATCACCTTGTTTTTAGCGCTGGATTGAATTAGGTTACCTGGCAATGAGCTACGGGACAGTTGAAGAGCGTGTTGATCGACTTGAGGCCTTATTCGGTCAGTTCCTGACCGAA
>JAAYVR010000149.1 GCA_012517065.1 Verrucomicrobiota bacterium
CCTCCTTGGCGTCCCGGGTACGTTTCTTTGCGGTTTCCCCAAGGGGAGGGAGGCTGCCATGGCCAAAGCCGAACAACGGGCCGAAAATCTCGAATCAGGAAAGAATTTTGAACAAAGCCACTTGACAAACCACATACCCGATGTCCGTGGCGGATCGGGCGGCCTATGCGGGAGGAAGTCGGGATTGGCGAAAACCTCGTCATTTCCGGATCTCTTGCTAATCAAAAAAGGCCTTGTCCAATCGATGCGCCTTTGGCAGGTTAGTGGCCGCTTTTGTTATTTCGCCTGCACGGCTGGCCGCTTCAATCGACGCAGCCAGCGGGGCTTTTTTTGAAGCACGAGATGATGCGATCGTTCGCAGTCATAATATTGACGGTTTTGTTCTGCTGGGTTGGGTCATGCGCCACGCCAGAGGCTGAAAGCCACGAAGGCGCGGGGGCCGGCCTGCCCCAGAGCGCCGTGCCTGTTTTCGGCGAGAAATCGTTTATCACGAACTCGCTGCTGTTGACGTGGCTGGTGGCGGCCGGACTGATACTTGCGGTTGGAGTTGGCATGCGGCGGCCACAACCAGTTCCGTCTGGTGCACAGAATCTCTGGGAAGCGTTGATCGAAGGCTTGTACGAGTTTCTTTCGGGGATAATTGGTCCTGAACTGACACGAAAGACATTCTGGTTTTTTGCGACAGTATTTATCTTCATTCTCGCAGCGAACTGGTCGGGGCTTATTCCGGGCGTGGGGACGATCGGGTGGGGTGTGCCGGATGCATCCGGGCATCTGCACCACATCAGCAGGCCGTTGTTGCGAGGAGCAAATGCGGACCTGAACCTGACATTTGGGATGGCGATAATCTTTTTCGTGCTGTGGTTCTACTGGGGGTTACGGGCTAACGGCGTAGGCGGTTTTTTGCTGCACATTTTTGGTCCAAAGGGCGAAACGAGCGGTTTTTTACGAATACTGTTGGTGGTAATATTTGCGGGCGTAGGGGTTATAGAAGCTGTCACGATACTTTTCCGGCCGGTGACTTTGAGTTTCCGGCTTTACGGGAACATTTTTGCGGGCGAGAACCTTCTCGAGGCCATGGCGGGGTTGATTCAGGAACCGGCATGGGCCAGAGCGCTCGCGAGTGTTTTGATACCAATACCGTTTTATTTCCTCGAACTGCTGGTCGGTTTGGTGCAAGCGCTTGTCTTTATGCTTCTGACGGCGGTGTTCACCTTGCTGATATGTTCGCATGACGAGGAGAAACACGAGGGAGCATCGCATTGATGCCCAAGGCCACGAGAAACGGCCATAACAAGAACAATTTCACGCGCCGGACCGTGCCAAAGAGTGCGGGGGCGCGCGAAAAGAACGAAAGGACAGTAATATGCTGATGCCTATGTTGGCAGAGATAGCCGGCAGCCTGCATATCAGTCTAGCCTGTTTTGGGGCTGCAATCGGAGTCGGAATGATTGGCATGAAAGCTTCGGAAGCGGTCGGGCGAAACCCCGGCGCAGCGACGAAGATTCTGGTTCAAGCCATTCTGAGCACAGCCTTTGCGGAGGGAATCGTGTTTTTCGCGATCTTCCTCGCAAAGAAAGGCGTGCACTTCTGATGATCAAGCGCAGGCGCGTCCTGCGGATGCGCCTGCCCGGTTTTTACTGCGATGAACACTCTGGTAATTCTGGCTGCTGCAGAATCGGCGGGATTGCTCGACACCGCGCGCGAGGTGGGCGAGCAGTTTGGCGTCAACTGGCCCCATTTCCTTGCGCAATGCTTCAGCTTTTTGATCGTGGCTTTGTTGCTGCATCGCTTCGGCTACCGGCCGGCGCTCCTAATGCTTGAGCAGCGCAAACAGCGCATCGCTGAAAGCCTCGCGAACGCCGAGAAAATCAAAGCCGAACTCGCCAAAACCGAAGCCGCACGCAAAGAGGTCCTTGCCCAGGCAGAAGCCCAGGCAGTCCGCATGATCGAGGAAGCTCGAAACGCGGCAAACCGGCTTCTGGAACAGGAAACGCAAAAAGCAACGTCCGCGGCTGAACAGATCATCGCCAAAGCACACGAGGCCGGTGAAGCCGAGCTGGCTCGGATGCGCGCCGAGCTGCGCCGTGAAGTTGGGCGACTCGTGGTGGAAACCACAGCCCGCGTAACAGGCAAGGTTTTGACGCCCGAGGACCACGATCGGCTGATCGAGGAAACAAACCAACAACTGGCGGCTTGATGAAAGGCCGCTGACCACGATCAGATGCGCGTTTCCAGACAAGCCCGAGCTGCTGCCAAAGCACTGTTCCGATCCTGCCTCGTGGATGGTCGCATGGATGAAAGCCGCGTCCGCGAAGCAGTAGCAGAGCTGGTGAGACAGCGCCCGCGCGGGTATTACGACATTCTGCTCCACCTCCACCGCCTGGTGAGGCTGGAGATCGAACGGCGAACTGCGCAAGTCGAGGCCGCGCGCCCGCTTTCAGAAGCGCAGCGGGCCAAAGTGCGCGCCAAACTCGAAGCAATCTACGGGCCCGGCCTCGAATTCATGTTCGCAGAAAACCCGTCGCTGATCGGTGGCTTGCGCGTCAAAGTTGGCAGCGACGTTTATGACGGAACCATCGCCGGCGCGCTGGCGCGGCTGGCATCGGCACTCTGATTTGCTGCAGGATTTTCACTATGAGCAATCTGCTGAAGGAAATCGAAGAAAAGATCACCGGGATAAAGACAGGCGTAGCCCGCGCGAACGTGGGCGTGGTACGTGAGATTGGCGACGGCGTCGCAAAGATAGAAGGACTCAGCGATGCCATGCTGAACGAAATGCTCGATTTCGGGGAGGGCACGGTCGGCCTCGCACTGAACCTCGAGGAAACCGAGGTCGGCGCAATCATCCTCGGCGATTACACCCACATCAAAGAAGGCCAGGAAGTCCGCACAACCGGCAAACTGCTCCAGGTGCCGGTGGGCAAGGGGTTGCTGGGACGCGTTGTTGACGCGCTTGGCCGGCCTTTGGATGGCAAAGGACCGATCGCTGCCACAACAACATACCCTGTCGAAAAGATTGCCCCGGGCATCATAAAGCGGCGGTCAGTCAATCAGCCCGTCCAAACTGGCATCATGGCAATCGACGCCATGATCCCGATCGGCCGAGGCCAGCGCGAACTCATCATTGGCGATCGTTCGACCGGCAAGAGCACAATCTGCATCGATACGATCATCAACAACGCCCGATTGAACCGCGCCGCGGAAGCAGCCGGCGACCGCACCTACCGCCCCTTGTACTGCATATACGTGGCAATCGGCCAAAAACAATCCACCATCGCCCGAACAATCAGCGTCCTCGAACAGTACGAGGCTATGCCCTACACAATCGTGGTCGCTGCGCCCGCTTCAGACAGCGCATCGAACCAATACCTTGCCCCGTTCGCAGGCTGTGCCATGGGCGAGTGGTTCATGGACAATGGAATGGACGCCCTGATCGTGTACGACGACCTGTCGAAACACGCTGTTGCGTACCGCCAGGTTTCGCTCGTTCTCAGACGTCCATCCGGCCGCGAAGCTTATCCGGGCGACATTTTCTACCTTCACAGCCGCCTTCTCGAGCGTGCCGCCCGCCTCAACGAAAAAGAAGGCAACGGCTCGCTCACTGCGCTTCCAATCATAGAAACTCAGGCCGGTGACGTCTCCGCTTACATCCCAACAAACGTCATTTCAATCACAGATGGCCAGATTTTCCTCGAGACAGACCTGTTCTATCAGGGTGTTCGGCCTGCAATCTCCGTGGGAATCTCGGTGTCCCGCGTTGGTTCGGCCGCCCAGGTCAAGGCAATGAAACAGGTCGCCGGCCGTATCAAGCTCGATCTGGCCCAATTCCGCGAGCTGGCAGCGTTTGCACAGTTTGGATCGGACCTCGACGCCAAAACGCAGGCCCAGCTCGAGCGCGGCAAACGAATCGTCGAGGTCTTCAAACAACAACAGTACCAGCCTGTCCCGGTCGAAATCCAAGTGGCAGTTCTCTGGGCTGTCCAGAACGCGTTCATGGACGACGTGCCGGTCGAACGCATCAAGGAATTCCAAAGCCGGTTCACAGACTACCTGTCCACGCGCAAGCCGGAGCTTTTGGCGCAGATCGGACGTGAAAAGGCGCTTTCGGATCCGTTGGTGGCTGCCTTGCGTTCTGCTGCGACCGAGTTCAAGCAAACCTGGAAGTGAGGTCTGCTGACAACCAATGCCCAACACACGCGACATCCGCCGTCGAATTCGCTCGGTCAAAAACACCGCGCAGTTGACCAAGGCCATGCAGATGGTGGCCTCGTCGAAAATGCGCAAGGCGCAGGAGGCTGCATTGGCCGGCCGGCCCTACGCTTCGTTGCTCACCAGAGTGCTGGCAGAGGTCTCCCAGCATACGGGCGATTTCGTCCATCCCCTGATGGAAATCAAACCGGTCCGCCGCAGAGCCATTGTGATCGTCAGCACTGACAGGGGCCTTTGCGGCGCCTTGAACGCCAACCTTTTCCGCGAAGCCGCCAAGACGGACCCCGCCAACACCGTCTATGTCGCTGCAGGCCGAAAAGGCGCCCAATTCGTCGCGCGCACAAGACGGCAGTTGGCCGCCGAATTCTCGTACCGCGACACCCCGAGTTTCAGCGAAGCACGCGCCATCTCGAATTTTGTCCGCGACCTTTTCCTCAAGGGCGAAGTGGACGAGGTTGAAGTGCTCTACAACAATTTCATCAGCACCGTTACACAAAAACCACAGTACGCGCCGTTTCTCCCTGTCGGACAACTAACTGGTCTGACAGGTGACATCGGGGGCGAAAGCAGCGCTGTTCCCTTGGCTGCCGGAACAACCGAATTCATCTTCGAACCCGGGCCTGCGGATGTCCTCGGATCGCTCCTGCCGCACTATCTGAACTTCCTCATGTACCAATTCCTGCTCGAGGCCAAAGCAAGCGAGCACAGCGCCCGAATGGTGGCCATGAAGAACGCCACCGACAACGCCAACGAACTCATCCGCGACCTCACCCTCGAGTACAACAAGCTCCGGCAGGCCATCATCACCAAAGAACTGCTCGAAATCACAACTGCAGCCGCAAGCGTGACGTCCTAACCGGCGCGAAGTGTTGGACAGCCACTTTACAGGCTTGGGAATCAGCCAGGCGGATGGATATCAAGGATGCCAGCCCAGAGACATTGATGCGGTGGTTGAGAAAGCATCTGCAAGCCATGGCGGCAGCCGATTCGCTGCGTTGGAAACTTGATTCCGGAGTACCAACAACCCATGAACTTTGATCCAGAAAAACACCCGCACCGCAGGTTTAACCCGCTGACGGGCGAATGGGTCCTCGTATCGCCGCAGCGCACACAAAGGCCATGGCAGGGACGCCATGAAAAGCCTGCCGACGCACACCGGCCCGAGTACGATCCGAATTGCTATCTCTGTCCGGGAAACAGGCGCGCCAGCGGCGCTGTCAATGAGCACTACACCGGGACTTTTGTGTTCACGAATGACTTCGCAGCCCTCGATCCGCGCACCCCTTCGGACGGGCTTTTGGGGTCGCCACTGTTCAGAAGCGAACCGGTGCGAGGCACGTGCCGGGTAATATGCTTCTCGCCCAAACATAACCTCACTTTGCCCGAAATGCCCGAGCCTGACATACTGCGCGTTGTTCAGGTGTGGATTTCGCAGACAGCCGAGCTCCTCGAGGAATACTCGTGGGTGCAGGTTTTCGAGAACAAGGGCGAAATCATGGGGTGTTCAAACCCGCACCCACACGGACAGATTTGGGCGATGTCAACACTGCCTCATTTCGCAGAGCTGGAAGACAAACACCAGGCGGAATGGCTGACATCACACGGCACAAACCTCCTTATTGACTACCTTGCCCGCGAGCTGGAACAGAACCGGCGCATGGTCATCGCAAACAAACATTGGGCCGCGCTCGTGCCGTATTGGGCAGTGTGGCCGTTCGAGACCCTGCTGATTCCCCGCCGACACGTGCCACGCATCACCAGCCTCACCTTCGAGGAACAGGTCGCCCTCGCCCAAATACTCAAGGGATTGCTGAAAAAGTACGACGGCCTGTTTGACGTTTCATTCCCGTACTCGATGGGATGGCATGGCGCCCCAGCCGGCGAAAATCATGCGCCGCACTGGCAGCTTCACGCGCATTTCTATCCGCCCTTGCTGCGCTCAGCCACAGTCAAGAAGTTCATGGTTGGATTCGAAATGCTGGCCGAGCCGCAACGCGATCTCACGCCCGAGCAGGCTGCACGACGGTTGCGCGAGATCGGCGGGTGAGTCCGCGCGGCACCCAATCAAAAGCCGGACCAATTCACGCGCGGGCCTGGCCACTGGGCGGCTCGAGGCCGAAGATTGTTTCGTATGCGTGAACGATCATGCCGAGAGAAATCGGCACGCTGAAGAGGACCCCAACGCAACACAGCAGCATGCCGAGCACGTTGACGATACCCGCCAGCAGCAGCACGGCGAACACGCGCCACCAATGCTTCTGCACCATGCGCCAACTCGTGCGCATTGCAGTCCAAAAATCAATTCCTTTGTCGATAACAAGCGGAAGCGTGAACACCCAGTTCACATTCAGCCAGATCATCGGCACAACGCACAGCAAAGCCACACAAATGGTGGGAATGAACATTATCGGCGTTGGTTCCTGGTTCTTAACCACCGAAGGCAACAGTGTGACAAGACCCACAATCACTGCCGGCAGCATGCAAAGCGCCGCCAGCAGGCTGGGAACGATCTGGCCGAGCAAAAGGTTGAGGAAAGGCTTACCAAAACCTGCAAACACATCGCCCGGGCGAGCTGGTTTGCCTCTGTTGACCTGAATAAAAACCCAAAACAACCCTCCTACTAGCGGCCCCACGACGATCGCGTTGGCAAGTGAAAAAACCGGGCCAACAAACGGAATAGACCCCAACAGGCCGATGCCAAACTCGATCAAAAGATAGATCAACGAGGCCACAAACAGGATGTTGAAGTTCTTTTGCAGCAGTTCCCAGCCCCGGGAAATGCACTCGTCAATGTTCAGCACGTAATCTCTGTCAAGCGGCACCTCAACAGGTTCAGTTGGAGGTCTGGACACGGACGGCCGGATGTATGGCGGATTGCTCGCCAGTGCTTCTGCGAATTCCGGCAAACTGCCAAGCTCAACCCAATCTGTTGCGCCCAACATCTGGACTTTGGTGTGTGCGTTGGCTCGTCCTTCGGCAATCCACAGGCGAATCTGATCGGCCGTTACCGGCCCGTACTCCGCGCCGTCTGCTCCGATGATCTTGTACATGATAGTGTGGCAAAGATTGGCCGTCTGGTCGCATCATGACCTTGAACAGGCCATATCGCAAGCACCAAGACGCCGCATGGCTTGATGAGGATGGTAACTGGCATGTCGGGCCACAAATCACGCGCAGAATTAGCGGCCCGGAGAAAGTTTGTTACGGATTTGGCGGGGTTTTCCTGCTCGGCTGCGGATCGTACGGGCTGATTACCACAGTGCGGCATCTCCGCCAAGACAGCCCGGCCTCAAATGAAACCTAAACTCTGAGCCTGGCACTCTATTCGTCGCAGCTTGGCGTACGCTGCGGCCCGAAGCGCCAAGTGGCGGACAGCCAGCCCTGCCGAACTCTGAGCCTGGCACTCTATTCGTCCGGCCGGCGTACGCTTTGCGCCGAAGGCGCTTGACGAGTCGGCCTTGGGGCAACGCCAGGGGAAACGAGGCGCGCCCCGATCTGCGCCCGACCCGAAGGAGCAACAGAGAAAATGGGCCGGGGGCCGGGGGGCCGTGGTCAGCTGTCACCCCTTGATCCGCCATTCGCGCGCAGTTTGCGAAGCAAGCCGGGTCAGCCACTGGCGCGGCTTTGCCATTGCTTCCTTCTGTGAAGCAAGCTCCGGAACAATCGCAAACAGCCCCGTAAAAGGCGCCGTTGAGGTCCGCGACGCGGTCACGATCCCGGCCAATCCCAAACACGGTCGGCGAAATCTTCTTGCAAGCCTTGCGACCTGGCCGACGCCCTTGCCCATTGAGAGAGTTGTTTTGTCAATGGCACCCTCGCCAGTAATCACGAGGTCCGCCTGTCTTACATGTTTCTCGAGTCCGGTGAACTTTGCAAAAAGCGCGAAACCGGGTTCGAGTTTCCCGCCGAGAAAGGCGCAAAACCCAAAACCGAGGCCGCCAGCGGCGCCTGCTCCGGCAACCGCAGAGAGCTTGCGGTATTGAGGCGACAGATCAGCAATGACGCGGACAAGCTTTCGAAGGCAACGTTCTGCCGGTTCGTAGTCCTGGGGTCGAATCCCCTTTTGCGGGCCGTATATTCGCGTTGCACCGCGAGGGCCGAGAAGGGGATTGCGCACATCGACAGCAACCGTAAGTTGACCGAGGCGCAATTCTTCCTTTGGCGGTTTGACTGTCTGCAGAGCATCAAGGGATGTCCATGATCGGATGAGGCGGCCCTGGCCATCGAAAAATCGCCAGCCAAGCCCGACTGCCATTCCGAAGCCGGCATCGTTTGTTGCGCTTCCGCCTATGCCGACGAGGCACAGTTTGGGGCGGGCTTTTTCCACATCGCGCAATACTGCGGCAAGTCCGCGCGTGTCGAGATCAAACGGGTGAAACTTGCCGGGCGGGAGCTGGGCCAATCCGATGACTTCTGCTGATTCGACGATGGCCAGTTTCAGCTTCGGCACCCACCACCACGGTGCGTTGATCGGCTGGCCTGCGGCGTTTACGGTCCGGACGAAATGCGTGTCAGCGCCAAGATGTTTCCCAAGCAACTTCCCAAAACCATCTCCTCCGTCGCTTATCGGGAAAATGTCAACCTTGTCGTCCGGCCGTTGCTTCAACCATCCGCGCGCGATTGCTTCCGCAGCTTCAGAAGCGTTCAGAGTGCCTTTAAACTTGTCCGGCGCAATTAAGACCTGCATGACCAATGAATCTCTTTCTCCGGTTTCCGACTGGATGAGATTGTGCGGCGCGCACTACTCGGCTGATTGCCCTCGAGCAGGAGCCTGAACCATTTTTTCGGGGCCGACAATCCGCCAGCCGCGCCGCGTCAGCCAGCCAATCAGCGTGGGCAGAAATGTGAGTCCGGCGCACATGCACGCCGCCGTCCCGAATGACATCACCAACCCGAGGCTCGAAATGCCCCGGTGTTGGGCGCTGATCAGGCTCCCGAAACCAGCGATGGTCGTCAGGGCCGACAACAACACTGCCTTACCCGTGCTACGGGCGAGGATGCCCGGGTTTTGCTCTTCAGCAAAGCGGTTTAGTATATGAATGCCGTTGGTAACGCCCACTCCCACCACCAACGGAAGCGTCATGATGTTCGCGGGATTGAACAAGACACCCGACCACCCCATCCAACCCATGGTCCAAATGGCTCCCAGCGCAACGGGCAACAACGCCAACCCCACACAAAACACCCGCTTGAAATGGATGAAAACCAGAATAGCGATCGCGCCCAGCGCATAATATGCAGCGTCGATGTAACTCTGCCTCAACTGGGTTGTGTATTCGTAAAGCTGCACAGGCGTGCCCGTGGCATCCGGGTCCACCGATCGTAATTCCCGCACGAATACCTCCTGGTGCGCGCGTTCCCACACATTCGATCGAGGGTTGACCTGGATCAGATACTTTGTGCCAGATCGCCCAATAAACCTGTGCTTCAACACGGCCGGTATGTCCTCGATCCCGATAGGCGCTGTCGTGTCCTGGTTCTTGATGGCTTCAAAAGTTTCCCGCAGGTCATTCAGAAGCGCCTGCTGAAATGCCGCAAGTTTCTTCGCGCCCTCGCCCGGCTCCACTTCGCTCATCCGCTTGCGAAGGGAGATTATCGATTGCCGGATTTCACGGAGGGCCCGGGCGAGGTCCTTTTCGCCATGGTTTTCGGCTTCCTCCGCTCCAAGGCGGAAGTACGCTTGTGTCGCCAGCAACGTTCGGCGAAGCGCGGCCAAATCGACGGGTTCCCTGTCCGGCTCTGCGAAACGCAGTCCTGCAAGCCTTGATTTGATTTCGCTTATTATGGCCGCCCGCGTGCCGGGGTCACTGGCCAGATATGCTGTTAGCGAGTCAACGCCTGCGACCGACGGCAGCTTGACGACGCGGTTTTCCAGTTCGGCGGCGCGTTTCAAAGAATCAGCGATCAGAACGCCAAAAATCACTGACCTTGACGCGCCGTTGATGAGTTTATGTTCCAGAACCACTGACTGCAATCCGTCGGACTGCATGTTCAGCAGGTTATAATCGAAACGCACGCGTGGGATCTGTGTCAAAGCCAGCACGGTCAGGGTCGCTGTTACGCCGAAAACCAATCGCGGACGTTCCAGCCACAATCGTTCAAGCCTTGCCCTGTGGTCCACCGTGGCACGGGGCTTGTGATCCAAAACGTTCTGACGCCCCCGAAGCAACAGCGCAGGCAACATCGTCATCATCGGAACCAGACAGATCAACACCCCACAGCCGCTTATTATCCCCATTTCGCGGATGCCTTTGAAGTCGGTCAAACCCATTGCAAGAAATGCGCCAGCCACCGTGAAACTCCCGGTTACTATGCCGCGGCCGGTGTTGACGAGTGCAAGGCGGATCGAATCGTGTTCAGTGCGGCCTTTGCGGAGCTCCTCCTCGTATCGGGTAATCAGGTGAATCCCAAAATCAATCGCCAATCCAACCAATATGGGCAGGAATGTCACCGTCAGAATGTTGAGGTGCCCAATAGCAAGCGTTGTGAATCCCACCGTGTATCCCAGTCCCACAACCAAACACAGCGTCGCCTTCAACGGCCGCCCGGTTTCCTGGTACCCGTATATGAACAACAACGCGCACAACACCAGCGAAAGGACAGTGGCAATGACGGTGTCGTGCTGCGATTGCGCCATTTCGTCAATCTCGAGCACCGGTTCACCCGTGATCCCTGCGTTTATGCCCGGCACCTCCGCCTGTGTTTCGTGAACCAGTTCTCTCATCCGTTCAACAGCAACCGCATTGAGCCGCTCGTTCAACGCGCGCGCCGTTACAAGGTACATTCGGTTGTTTGCAAACGTTATGTACAAACTCTCTTCCGCCTCCTCGCCGCTGTCGAACATCGCGCTAACGCCCGGCGACGGCGGCGTGCCGGGCCGTGACAAGGCGTCGGCGGCAAGATCAATTATCCGATTCAGCGCTGGCAACGCCTGCACCAGCGCGTCCGTGTCGGCATCGCCTCCGCTTGCGGCCGACCTGAACTGCTGATTAACCAATCGAAACAACGAATTGAGATTGGTCACCTGCGAAAAAACCTCGAGCATCGGACGCGACTCCTGGATTCGTTGCGACATCTCTGTCAGCACGCTGGCGTTGGTGATAAACAAAAGCGCCTTCGACCCCATCATCTTCAGGTCGCCCTTGTAGAAAACATCCGTAAAGATGTTGGTCTCCTTCTCGAGGCGCGCACCGAGTCGCTCCACAAACTGGCGGTTCTTCTCCGAATCTTCGCTCTCAGCCACAGCAACGATTTCGTCCTGCGCCGGGAATTCCTCCTTGTACCGAAGAAAGTTGCGATGATGTCTTTGTTCGGACCCGACCAGGTTGTTGCGATTGAAATCGAACTTGAGGTATTCGGCCGAGTACCAAACCGAAAGCCCAAACAGCAGGACCTGCGGGTAAATAAACAGACGCGGTCTCCTGCAGATCGCCTCCGCAAGCAGGCTCAGCAAACGGACGGTGAAAGAAGCGGCCCCGGTCTTCATGCGGGCACAAGGCGATCGCACGTCCCACGCCCGTGCATGCGGCGAGCTGGCATGTCAGGCCGCGTCCTCAGGCAGCTCGGCATTGGTGTGGACTTCCTTGACGTCATCGTGTTCTTCGAGTGCCTCAACCAGCGCGTTGAGTGCTTGGACACTCGCTGGATCGGTGACGGGTACTGTTTGCGCTGCCAAATAAGTGACTTCAGCGCTGGCAAACTTCAGGCCTTTTGATTCCAACTGCTTGTGCACAGCCTCAAAACTCGACGGGTCCGTAAGGATTTCATAATGGGTCGCCTCGGTCCGCACGTCTTCGGCCCCGGCTTCCAGCGCCCATTCGAGCAGTTTGTCTTCATCCGCAGCCTCGCGCGGCAACAGCATCTGTCCCTGGCGTTTGAAAAGGCGGCTCACGGCGCCCGCTGTCGCCATTCGGCCACCGTGCTTGGTCAGCAAACTCCTGATCTCTGCCGTGGTCCGATTGCGATTGTCCGTGGTTGCTTCGACGAGTATGGCAACGCTATTGGGGCCGAAGATTTCGTATGTGAGCTCTTCATATGCCTGGCCTCCGGTTTCGCCGGTGCCCTTCTTTATGGCGCGCTCGATGTTCTCAGACGGCATATTGGCGCTCCGGCACTTCAACAGCACCATCCTCAGGCGCGGGTTCAAGTCCGGGTCCCCGCCGCCCGACCGCGCTGCGATCATCAATTCACGGGCGAGTTTGGCAAAAATGCGCGCGCGTTTGGCGTCAATTGCGCCTTTGAAATGCTTCAGCTTTGCCCATTTACTGTGTCCGGCCATAAGTGCGTATGTGTAAACACTCTGAGATCCGGCGCCCTACGGGCGCCTGCAACGTCAGACAACCGGTGCAAAATACACCACCCAACCCGCGAATTGAATACCAAAGATTGTTTTCACTCGCCGGCAGTCGAACTTCGAGCCTGGCACCATATGCATATGCGTCTGCGACCGCAATGCGGCCGAACGAACTTTGTGCCTGGCACAATATCCATCTGCGACCCCAAATTTCGAGCCTGGCACCATATGCATTTGTGACTCCAATGCGGCCGAGAATCCAAGGCTTCCATTTCGGTTCTGCATGCAACATTATCGTGTCGAAATGAACTCGACACGGATTGCTCATGCTTCATTGTTCGCCGCACTTATCATGGCAATTGGCGCGCGCAGTGCTGAACTCACAGTGGTCGAAAGACCCGAATCAGAACCTCCCAACACACATTATCCTGGTTCGCGTTCACCGCTGACACCGACCTCGCTCATAAAGCTTCCTGTCGGCACGGTCCGACCCGACGGCTGGTTGCGGCGTCAGCTCGAGTTGCAAAGCCAGGGATTTCATGGGCACCTCGGTGAACTCAGCGCATTTCTCAAGAAGGACAACAACGCATGGTTAAGCGCAACCGGCGAAGGCGAGCACGGGTGGGAGGAGGTCCCTTACTGGCTGAAAGGTTTTGGTGATTGCGCCTATCTGCTGGGCGATTCCGAACAAACAGCAGAAGCTCGACTCTGGATCGAAGCCGTGCTGCGCAGCCAACGTGAGGATGGATACTTTGGACCGCGTCCCGGGCTCGGCAGTACTGTCAGCAGCACAACCGGCAAGTATGACCTGTGGCCGAACATGATCATGCTGATGTGCCTGCAATCATACCACGAGGTCACCGGTGACAATCGCGTCCTCGATCTCATGCGCAGGTATTTCAAATGGGAACTGAGCGTGCCGGAAAACGAGTTTCTGCCGCCGTATTGGCAGAAAATACGCGCTGGCGACAATCTGTGGAGCGTTTACTGGCTTTACAACCGAACCGGTGAACCGTGGCTACTTGACCTTGCAGAGAAGATTCACCGGCATACGGCAAACTTCACCGACGGCATTCCTGACTGGCACAACGTGAACATGTCACAGGCGTTCGGCGGACCAACGTTTTTCTGGCTGCAATCCCGCGACCCAAAGCATCTCGTTGCTTCCGAGCGCAATTGGCAAACGATCCGACAAATGTACGGCCAGGTGCCCGGCGGAATGTTCGGCGGCGATGAGAACTGCCGCCCGGGTTACACCGACCCGCGCCAGGCAATCGAAACCTGCGGCATGGTCGAAATGATGTTCTCTTGCGAACGTTTGTTGAACGTGACAGGAAACGCCGTCTGGGCGGACCGCACAGAAGACGTCGCCTTCAATTCCCTCCCCGCAGCGCTCACGGCTGACTTCAAAGCGCTGCGGTATTTGACCTCGCCGAATCTGATCCAATCCGATCGCGGCGACAAATGCCCCGGCGTGCAAAACTGCGGGCCAATGTTCCACTACGATCCGTACAGCCATCGGTGCTGCCAACACAACTTCGGTCACGGCTGGCCTTATCTCGTCGAACACGCATGGATGGCAACGCCGGGCAACGGCCTCGCGGCCGTCATTTACGGCCCAACAACAGTCGAGGCCATCGTCGCCAACGGCGAAAAAATCAGGATCGCCGAGCGCACACATTATCCTTTCGACGAAACCGTTGAACTGGCGTTCAGCGCGGAGAAACCGGTGCGGTTTCCGCTTTATTTGCGTGTGCCGGGTTGGTGCGCGAAACCAGCCGTCGCCATCAACGGCCAACTGCAGTCGGTATCCGCACGCCCGCTTCATTATCTGCGCATCGAGCGCGAATGGCGAAAC
Organism: Verrucomicrobiota bacterium; assembly: GCA_012517065.1. Classification (GTDB taxonomy): domain Bacteria; phylum Verrucomicrobiota; class Verrucomicrobiia; order Limisphaerales; family J093; genus JAAYVR01. The sequence continues at coordinate 14,364 of JAAYVR010000149.1, forward strand.
GGCGATGTGCTGCGGTTGACGCTGCCGATGGAAGTATCGCTCCGCACATGGACAAACAACCACAACAGTGTCTCGGTCGATCGCGGCCCGCTCACTTATTCGCTCAAGATCGGGGAGAAATGGGTTCGCGCCGGTGGCACGGATCGTTGGCCTGCATGGGAAGTCTATCCCACCACACCGTGGAACTACGGCTTGGCGCTGTCGGAAAACCCCGCGAGTTCATTTGAAGTGATCAAGAAACCATGGCCCGAAAACAATATGCCTTTCACGCCCGAAAACGCTCCTATCGAACTCCGCGCCAAGGGCCGTCGAATCATTGAATGGCAGGCTGACGAGCGCGATCTGGTCGGGCCACTCCAAGACAGCCCCGCTTTCTCTGATCAACCGCTCGAAAGCATCACACTGATCCCCATGGGCGCCGCGCGCCTCCGAATCGCGTCGTTCCCGGTCGCCAGCACTGCGGCCAACGCTCACCGCTGGATCGGACCGCCGCCTTCGCTCCCATTCAAAGCGACCGCGTCCCATTGCTGGCAGATGGACACTGTAAAAGCCCTCAAAGACCAACGATTGCCAAGCAACTCGAATGACCAAACCATCCCGCGTTTCACGTGGTGGGATCACAAGGGCACACGCGAGTGGGTCCAATACGAATTCGACGAAATCAAAAGAATCTCCGGAGTCGAAGTTTACTGGTTCGACGACACGCCCGGCGGCGGCTGCGCATTGCCGGAATCATGGACCGTCTTGTACATGGACGGCAGCGATTGGAAACCAGTCACGGGCGTGAAAATCCCCGCCATAGAACGCGACAAGTTCAATCGCGTCGAGTTCAACCCGATTGCGACAAAAGGCCTGCGTCTGGACGTAAAACTCAAACCCAACTATTCGGCGGGCGTCCTGGAATGGAGAATAATTGAGTGAGACCAATTGACGCGCCACGGACAGCAGTTGACCCGGGCAAAACATGGCGGGTCTTGTGGGCCTGCGCTGTCCTCCTGTGGTACAGCAGCATCGCTGCCGGGCAAACCTCGCCATCACCCAGCCCGCCCACTGCCAACGCCCGTTTCACCGATGTGCCGGGGACCGTCATTGATCATTCGCCGGCGGCGTCGGGTGTGTACATCGGCTCACCTGCATTGGCAGTTCTGCCAAATGGCGAATACATCGCGTCCCACGATCTCTTCGGCCCCGGCAGCGAGAAAAACCGAACTGACGTTTTCTCTTCGCAAGACAAGGGTCGGACATGGCGAAGAATCGCAACTGTCATCGGCCAATGGTGGTCGAGCTTGTTCTTTCATCGCGGTGCCTTGTACCTGATGGGGACAAGCCGCGAAAACGGTTTTGCCGTTATCCGAAAATCAACCGACGGCGGTCGCACATGGACCGAACCTAAGGACGAAAACTCCGGGTTGCTGTTTGGCGACGGCCGATACCACTGCGCGCCCGTTCCAGTGGTGTCGCATGGTGGGCGTCTGTGGCGCGCGATGGAGGATGCCATGGGCCCGGACGGCTGGGGCAGGCATTTCAACTCGTTCATGATGTCGGCCGAGGAAAACGCCGACCTGCTCCGCGCCGCTAACTGGCGATCCAGCAATCGCCTCGCAGGCAATCCCAACTGGCTTGACGGCGCGTTTGGCGGTTGGCTCGAGGGCAATGCAGTGGTCGCTCCCGATGGCACCGTCCTCAACATGCTCAGGGTCGATACCCCGGCCTGCCCAGAAAAAGCTGCCATGGTCAGAATCAGCCGCGACGGCCGCGAGGCCAGCTTCGATCCAGCCACGGGGTTCATCGATTTCCCCGGCGGCGCGAAAAAGTTCACAATCAGATTCGACCCCGAAAGCCGTCAATACTGGTGCATTGCCAGCATTGTAACTGAACCTTACAAGAGCAAAAGCAAACCAGCCAGTATCCGAAATACCCTCGCCCTGACATCCTCCCCGGACTTGCGGCGATGGGTCATCCGACGCGTTTTGCTCGAACACCCCGACACCCTCAAACATGGGTTTCAGTATGTTGATTGGCTCTTTGATGGCAGAGACATAATTGCTGTCTGTCGGACTGCTTACGACGACGGATTGGGCGGCGCCCACAACTATCACGACGCAAATCTCCTCACCTTCCACAGGTTTGCTGATTTTCGCTGAAACTGCGAGCCTGGCACTCTATTGCATCAGACCCGCATTCTCTTGCCCGGTGCCGGAAAGTTGACCGCTGCAGGCAAACCTGCGAGCATTCGAACCATGAAGCGTTTCTTTCTCTTCGGATTCGTCATAATGTCGCTTGTCTCTCTGACCGCATGCCGGAGTACGATGTATTCAGCATATGAAAAGGTCGGGGTTTACAAACGGGATCTTCTGAAGAAACGCGTCGCTGCCGCGCGCGACGAACAGCAAGAAGCCCAACAGGAGTTCAAAGACGCCCTCACTCGATTGAAAGAAATAACGGGTTATGACGGCGGTGAACTCGAGAAGGCTTATCGCCGATTGCAATCAGATTATGACGATGCAGCAGCCCGCGTTTCCGCAGTGCATAAAAGAATCAAAGATGTCGAAACTGTCGCCCGCGACCTGTTCGCCGAGTGGGAAGCGGAAAACCAGCAGATCGAAACTGACTCCCTCCGGCGCATGAGCCGACAACAGTTGACCGATACAAAGCAGCGCTACGAGGACATGTTGCGCCTGCTCAAGCGCACCGAGGCAAGCATGGACCCCGTGCTACGCAAGCTGCACGATTACGTCCTTGCACTGAAACACAGCTTGAATGCACAGGCAGTGGCCGCTCTCTCGGGCGAGTCAGCGAGAATTCAGGCGGATATCGCCCGCGTGATTGAAGACATGAACGCTTCGATCGCGCGTGCGGACGAGTTTATTCGGCAAATGCCAAAGTAACCCCGCCGCAGTCTCCAAATGCGAATGTTGCCGGGCCGCATTCAGCTCAAATCGCCTTGCGCCAAAATCACCGCCAATGGATGTTTCCTCTCATGAAGACGACCATCAAGACAGGGCCAAGCGCAGCCACACTTCGATTCGGGCGGCTTCTGCCATGGCCGCATGAGTCCACCAAAATGACGGCATGGGTTGTGTCCATGCTCCTGATTGGATACGGTTCAACCCGCGCCAGCGAACAAATCGGTGACAGCACCCAATTCTATATCCCCAGCAACCCGAACTATACAATCGTCGATTCCGTCAGAGATTCGCTGAGGTTCACGCTATATCACACGCTCAAACCCGACGACCGCGGTCATTTGGTCTCGATCTCGAGTTTTGTCGATCCGGAAGCAAACGTGATGGGTTGGCACGACTTCGGAAACCTTGAAGGCCCGGGCTGGGCGGCAAACGCCGTCGGCGGCGCATGGGAAATCTACCGCTGGGGCAAATTCCTAAACAGGCCGGATTGGCAAACAAAAGCACTGCAGATTCTGGATCATGTTTTGGACTGCGGTTTCCTTGACGAGCAAACCGGCATGATCCGCGGATACAGGGAAACCACAACCGGCAAGTTCTGCCTGAATTACAAGCACAACTCCGATTGGTTCTGTCCGGGGTCAATGGCCAAAATCGCTTATCAACTCCTGATCTTCGCCGATGACCTGCCCCAAAACGACCCGCGCCGCGCCCGAATGCGAAACATGTGCGTCCGCGCTGCGGCGTGGATTGACAAAAACGTCGAACCCGTCCCCAACGGTTGGTTCCCCCGCCGCACAACGCCCGACGGCAAAGTCTGGCGCATGTCGCCAGACGGCGGACAAGACAGGTTTTGGCAGAGTTCCGCCGATGGCCTTTTCATACTGCAGCTCGATGCCGCCCTCACCGACCGTAAGCTGGCTGATTACCGCGCATCTGTCCGCCAGAAAGCCGATGTCTTCATCCGCGAAGGTGGCATCTTCGGCAGCATAAATCACGATACTTACGACCCACACGAGAACGTGGCTTATTCGGTGGCTTTCCGCACCTTGTTACTCGCCTCACGCGTTCTCAAAGATGAAAAAATAAGGCGGTTCGCTTACGACAAGTGTCTCGCCGGTCTCGACCAGTTCAAGATGTGCGAGGACAGAAACGGCGTTGCCACCAAGGGGCTCTTGTACATGGAGAAATCATGGGACACTGCCTACCTCTGGGAGAACGCAGAAGCAGCTCTTGCACTGTTCGAAGCCGCGGCCGATGTGAAACGCCAGAATGCTAATCGAGCCAGACAGTTTGAGTTGGACGGCCTGACGATCCTGCGCGCCATTGCAAAACACCACTACGGCCCGTACGGTTTCCTGACCGAAGGCGTTGATTGGAACGATCACGTGGGTCAGCAACATCACATCAATCAGGCCAAGTACGGCGCCATCCGTTACACCGAGCCGTTCCTAAACAACCAGCATATCGCGGAACCAACACTCTTTTACCTTGAACGTCTCGCGCGCAAGCAGACACTCGCCGCCGCCACCCTGTGGCTCGACGCCGAGAGCAACATCATTTCCACCTCTGCACCCGGAAATTCGCGCTGACTTGATCCGGGTAGAGCCGGTGGTCTCCCACCGACTCCCACTGGCCTCCTCACAGACCCGTGCGAGCGGTTTTCCCCTGCCTGCCGGCAGGCAGGCGCACACGGTTCTTCCATTTACGGCTTCGTGCTGCCATTGCTGACAACTACGCAAAACTCGCTTCCGGCTGGTGGTTAGCCTTTGCCGGGTGGGATTGGTTACCCACAGAGTTCCGTTAGAGAGTTTTGTGCCTTTTGAGCACGCCCCTCTCACTGGGCTTTTCATGACGCGATATGGGGACAGGCTCAAAGTTCATTGACTTGTTTGCCCGAGTTTGATTGATTACAGGTTGAAGGGCCCCAAAGGGAGCGCCAACAACGCTTCAGTGCCAGGCCATTTGGAGGGTGTGGTTTATTGAGGTTGGCGCTGAATGGTATAGTAAGTGACATGACAAAGCGGAATTATTGGCTGGACCTATTCAGCGGCGTCACGTGGGCGGAATTCAAAGCCGCCGGGGCAAAAGTTTCGGGATTCCGCGAGTCTCGATGGAGCACTGTCCAGAAAATCAAGCCGGGCGACTACTTACTCTGCTATATGACCGGAATTTCCCGGTTCGTCGGGATACTCGAGGTGACGGACCACGCATACAGGGACAAAACGCCGATCTGGAAGGATGAGGATTTCCCTTGTCGGTTAAGAGTAAAGATGGTCGCCGAACTTACGCCAGACACTGCCGTTCCAGTCTTGGAACTCCGGGACAAACTGTCCTTCTTCCAGAACCTGACCAGCCCCCACGCGTGGACGGGGCACTTCCGCGCATCTCCGGTCAAGTGGGACACGGCTGACGGCGAGGCTGTCGTCGAAGCGATCCTCGAAGCAAAAGAGAATCCAACAGTACGTCCAGTCGACGAACGCAAACTCCAGTACAGACCCAAAGCGCTGAAGGCGAAGATCGGTTCTGTGACCGTGCCGGAAAGCGAGGAAGATGAACTGTTCAAGGAGGAACCCGAGGGAAAGAAACCAAGAGAACACACTGAGATTCAGTGGTATCTCCTGAAGCTAGGATCCGACATGGGATTTGACCTGTGGGTAGCCAGAAACGACCGGAACAAGTCTTGGGATTCCAAGAAGTTCGCAGACTTTCCAAACCTGAAATCGGAACTGCCACTGCAGTTTGATGACGCGACCAATCGCACTATCGAACTCATAGACGTCCTTTGGCTCAAGGGAAACGCAATCGTCGCAGCCTTCGAAGTCGAAAGTACGACGTCGATATACTCTGGCCTGCTGCGAATGTCCGACCTTGTGTCCATGCAACCAAATCTAACCATTCCGCTTTACTTGGTCGCACCGGACGACAAACGCGACAAGGTCATCACTGAAGTTAATCGACCGACGTTTTCCAGGTTGTCCCCACCGCTGTCAGAAATCTGCCGATTCATTTCCTTCAGCACACTCAAAGAGCAGATCAAGGCAGTCGGGCACATGCTTAGATTCATCAAACCAGAATTCCTTGAGGAGATTTCAGAGTCTTGCGAAATAGAGGAGGTGTAAATACGTTTGAACCAGCGGCTGGCGTGTCCGGGCACCTGCATGCCGCAGACACCGGAGGAAGAGGAGCCTGAAAGCCCCGACGAGCAAGCCGCAAACGATGAACCAGAGGAGGCCAAAGACGAGGAGTCGCTCGATGCCGAAGCATAAGTCATCTTCACGCAAGGAAATGCTCCGCGAACCGGCTGCCGCCTACGGCGGACTCGGCGGCGAGGTGGTTCTCTACCAGGCGCCGGACGGTACAGTAGAACTCGAGGTGCGGCTGGAGCAGGAGACGATTTGGCTGACTCAAAAGCAAATGGCCCTGCTCTTCGATACGGAACGGAGCGTGATCACCAAGCACTTGCGGAACATCTTTCAGAGCGGGGAACTGGACAGGGAGTCAGTATGTGCAATTTTTGCACATACTGCCGCAGATGGGAAAACCTATCAGACTCTGTACTACAGCCTTGATGCAATTATTTCCGTGGGCTACCGCGTCAACTCGAAGCGCGGCACGCAGTTCCGCATCTGGGCAACGCAGGTGCTGCGCGATCACATCCTCAAAGGCTACACCGTCAATGCGCGTCGGCTCGAAGAGCTGAAGCAGACGGCAACAAACGCATCGGCGCGGCGCTCTTCTTACGGTTCCTCGAGAAAAACGGCTTGCTCTATCGGTCAGACGGAACCCCGCGGATGTCCGAAGAGGCATTGGTTGCCCTAACGCTGCTCGTTGCAGAAAGCGCGTCCCGGGAAAAAGACACCATCGTTCGTTTGATAGCGTTTCTGCTGCAACGCCGCCCAGAAGATCTGGAGGAAAAACATGAAACCGACCGACACCAGTGAAGCCGGGCTGGAAACGCTAATCTGCCGGGCGCTGACCTCCGCATCCTGGACCAGCAGATCCGGGACACGGTCAAACAGTTCGCCCAAGTGAGCGTTACCATGGGGCACGCCGAGCATTCTGGCGACCTGCGGCGCTTCATCGAGAGCGGGAAGAAGATCGTTATCACGACGCTTCAGAAGTTCCCGTTCATCCTTGACGAAATCGGGAGCGAACATCGCGGCCGCCGTTTTGCGATAATCATCGACGAGGCGCATTCGAGTCAGGGCGGTCGCAGCACCGCAAAGATGCATCAGGCGCTGGCGAATGCTGGAGCCAAACAGATGCGGCAGAATGTACGGACCAAACTGACAATGGAACAGGAACAGTTGATGGAAGCACTCAGGTTGCGGATTTGACCCATGGTTTTAGGGGATAGGGTTTGGGTTTGCAACCGACTGCGTATCAGCTACATCGCATGCTCGCCGAAATTAATTCGTAAATTCGGGTTCAGCTGCAAATTGCCGCCCGAAAAGTTCAATGAAGTCGTCGGTAAACTAACCACCCTGCTTCCCGTTAACCTGAAATGAATATCGCCCCGGCCCAAGCCGCACCGGCAGACGGTCGCCGGATACAGGCAAAAGGCTAACCCCACTTGCAGTCGAAATCGGCCGGCCGCCTTCTCTGACCGATTCTGCCCTTGTGGTGGGGAGGAAGAGTGTTGCTTTCGTGTTCGGTGGGACCACAACCCGCAGCTCCAAGTCGCCGTCCGTGTTGCGGCGCCAGTCGCTCTCGATTGGACCGTAGGGCGACACAAACCTGCATTTTACCCACTCCAAAGGCGTCGTATTCCAAATGCCGGGACGAATGACGAAGTCTTTGTAACCCTGGCCGCCACTGCCCGGCCGGATGCCCGCAAGCCCCTCGACAAACCACGTCCCGACATGAAGGTATGAACTGTGGCACAGCGACAGTTTGCCTTCCCAATCCTCCCAAAGTGTCGTTGCGCCATTCCGCAGCATGTGAATCCAGCCGGGATAATCCTCCTTGGTCACCATCTCGTACATCAGGTCCGGGCGCCCTTGCTCGATCAGGCACTTCACAATGAACGACCCGCCAGTAATTCCGCCCCAAAAATGGCCTTTGCGGTTGACCAGAATCTCCTTCTCGAGTCGGTCCAGAACTGCTGTCCGAACTTCCTCCGGCGGCACACCGGTCAACAGGGCAATCGCCAGATACGCCTGGTACCCGTTGACATATGAGTGTTCCGCCGGCACATAGAACTCGCGATGAATCGCCGAACGCACTTCGGCAGCGCGGCGGCGGTATTTCTCGGCGAGATCAGTTTGTCCCAAAGCGGCTGCAATTCGCGATGCTGTCTCGAGGTTGTAAACCCAGTAACAATTGTTGAAAAACAAAGTCTCGCGCGTGTCGCCGTTCACGCCTTCCGCGCCCGGCCACAACCAGTCGCCGAGAAAATCCCACTCACCGCCCCAACGCCTCAGAAGGTTGTCCTTTGCCTTGGTTTCGAGGAACGCCAGCCATTTCTCGATGGTTGGGAGGCTTTCCTCGAGGATTCTGCGGTCGCCATACCGCCTGAAAATCTCCCAAGGCAACGTCACACAATACCCGCTCCATCCCGGTCCGCCGCCGCCCCAATAGGTCGGCGCAGTGTACGGCAGGTTGCCAGGCTCGATCTTTTTGCCAGATCCAGCCTCGCCTTCTTTGCGGCCTATGCCCCATGCGGCTTCTTTGCCTTGCACGTCGCGCCAGTCCTCGGCCCATTTGGTGTAAAATGCGCCGAGAGCGAAGTGATCGAGCGCGGTCTCGGTTGTCGCATGTGCGTCGCCGCCATAACCCATCCGTTCGCGCTGTGGGCAGTCCACCACGTACCCGCCCAGACTGAGGTTTTCAAAGGTCCAAACGACGGCGTCATGAACCCGGTTGAGCCACGTGTTAGAACATTCAAACTGCGTGACCGGGGCGTAATCGGTCCTGATCAACCACGCCTTGAAATCCTCGAGCCTTGGTTTTTGGCGTAGTCCTTCGATCTGAATCCATCGCCCGACGCCATAGTTAAACCGGTTTTTGAACACGCCCTTGCCGGATTGGCCGACAACGTAGTAACTGTGCAGGCGATGGGTCATCGGCTGCTCTTTGCGCTCGGACCACTTGAACTCGATCACGTCACCGGGCTGGCCTTCAATCTTTGCCTCGACCCAGCCGGCAAAGTTCTTTCCGAAATCGACGCGATAGACGCCCGGCTGCGGTTCCTCCACTTTGACGGGCCGCAGTTCACAGACGGGCCGGTTCGGTTCAACCTTTTGCGCGGACAGGATCAGCTTGGGACTGAAGACGGCCACCGGTTGCCACGACGAATCGTCCAGCGTTACCTCGCACCAGTTTGGAATCTCGCGACTGGCGTCGTATCGTTCGCCGCCGAAGTTGGTGAAATCCCAGACGCCAATCAGTGTGTTCGGGCTCGGATGCCATTTCCACTGATCGTCGGTGGTAATCCGAGTTGACCTTCCATTGCCGAATTCAATGTCGGCCTGTGCAAGCACAATGGGCGCAGCAGGTTTGTCTGACGTCTGGTAAGGAGGAAAAATGGACCATGAGGTGCCCAGCCAAAGCCCGATCACATTTGTTCCGCGCCGGAGCAACTCGGCAATGTCATAGGTCACATAGCGCGCGCGTTTTGTGTGATCCGTTGTGCATGGGGCGAGCACGCCATCACCCACACGCTTTCCGTTCACGTAAAGTTCATGGTATCCCACCGACGCCACATGAATGATTGCGCGTTTGGGGGCTGCATCAAGCACGAAGACCCGCCGCAACCATGGGTCAGGCATCGTGTTGTCCGGCGGCGGCCAACCTTGTTTTCGAACAAACGATTGCCCTGTGCCGATCCATTTTGCCGACCAGTCCGCAGGATCGAGTATGCCGGCCGTCCAACGCGCCGGTTTGCTCCATGGGCTGAGCGCGCCGCGTTCATCACGTACGCGGACTTTCCAGTGGCATTCCTGATTCGATCTGAGCGGGTTGCCTCCATAGACCACATGCTGCGAATCGTCGGACTCGACCATGCCCGAATCCCAAAGGTCTCCCTTGTCACGTCGCAGAATCTCAGGACTGCTGGCGACCAAAATCCTGTAACCCGTCTGGCGCTGGCCTCTGGCCGTCGGTTGTGTGGGGACCAAAACCCAGCTCAACCGAGGCTTGGCTACGTCAATCCCGATCGGATTCTCCAAGTACTCGCACTTCAGATTTGTCGGCGCAACCGATGCCGCGTTGGCCACTGCAAACAGAACCGCAACTGTCACGGCCAACAGCGTGTGTACGGCCCGGCTTCGGCACGAATTCCCGGTGCGCAGACTTGACTTGCCTGACAAAGGAGAGCCGATCTCTCTGCACTGCGACTGTGCTGTTACGGCCGGCTTTATGGAGACGTTTGATTCCGGATTGGAACTGTTTTCCTCGCAATAGGTGGGTCTGTCCAAAAGACGGATAGGGCGCGCTGTTTTCACGCCGCAAGTCTGCCACACCAAAACCCGATTGAAAAGCTTGTGTGTATCCCGGGGGTGGCCGGTGAGATTGCCAAGCTAAGGCTGGCGGACTCGATAGAATCGCTTCTGAACCTCGCCGAGTGTGTCTTGCACCAGTGTTGTATCCCCCGTCCTTGCGTAGGTTCCCAATGGCCGCCAAACCCCAAGGTCATCCGAAATCTCAACAGTGAATCTGTCTCCGCCGGGACAGAAAACGGCCATCTCGATGTGTCCCGGCACGATCATCTCTATGCGATCGACACGCACCATCTGAGGTGGCTGCACCGGGTTGCGGGCAACGGCGAACGTGCCGTTATCGCCGCCGTACGCGAAGAGCTTCCCGTCCGTAGAAAATGCCACTGCAGTCGAACCCGATGTTTCCTGGTCGAACACCGCGGCAACACCCCATGACCCAGTTGACCAAAGGCGTACTGTGTTATCATCCCCGCACGAAAGCAGCACGCCGCCATCGGGAGATACAGCAATGCTTCTGACCCTTGCCACGTGCCCTGTCAGCGAGTGCAACAGGCTCCCATCGGCAGCGTTCCACTCTTTTATCAATCCGTCGTCGCCGGCGGACAACAGTTTACTACCAGTTGGCCCGAAAACGAGCGATGTGACCTCCGCCCGGTGTGCCGTCCACGACCGAACCTCAGTCCCGTCTTCGACTTTCCAAAGCCGAACCTGAGCTTCCTGGCCCCCGGATGCAATTAGAGTCCCATCCCGTGAAAACGCCACTGAAAACACCGCTCCCGTCAGCCCCGTAATCTTCCGAACGAGACTCCAATCGCTTCGCCGCCACAAACAAACCGTCCTGTCCGTCCCGGCCGAAGCGAGCAACGACCCGTCCGCCGAGAACGCGGTTGTGAAAACGTAACCGGAATGCCCTGCAAGGACCTTGATGGGCTCGCCCGTTTCGGGGTCCCAGATTCGCACGGTGCCGTCACCTCCGCCTGAGGCCAACACTTTTCCGTCCGGCGAGTACGCGATCGAGAACACGTACTGGGCATGTCCAACAAGCGTCCGCTTGAGCGCGCCGGTCGCACTCTCCCAAAGTTTGATCGTGCCATCATCGCTGCATGACGCCAGGACGCTGTTGTCAGGCGAAAAGGCAAGGCCCTCGCACCAACCCGTGTGCCGGAAGATTTCGAGAGGTTGCATGCCGCTGCCGGTTGCCCATGTGGCAAGAAGCGTTCCGTCAGGCCGCCAAAGCCGCACTGTGAAATCATCACTGCCCGAGATGATTCGCCGGCCGTCAGGTGAAAAAACTGCAGACCGCACGTAATCCGTGTGCCCTTCGAGAGTGCTGACCGCCGCCCCGTCCGACACACGCCAAACCCGGACAGTTCCATCGTCGCTGGCCGAGACCAACAGCGTGCCGTCGGGTGAAAAAGACACCGACTCGACCACGTCAACATGGCCAGTCAAAGTCCGGATCACCGCGCCGGTCGCAGGGTTCCACAGGCGGATTGTCCGATCCTTGCTGCACGATGCCAAAACAGACCCGTCCGGCGCAAATGCAACACCGGTAACTGCACCTGTGTGGCCGCTGAGCGTTCTCGCCAGTGAGCCGTCTGACGCATTCCACAGATTGATCGTGGTGTCTTCGCTTCCCGAGGCGAGAAGCGTGCCGTTCTTGTTGAAAGCGACCGCGTTAACAGAACCTGCGTGCCCGCTCAAAGTCCGCACCAGATTGCCGTTCGAAACCTGCCACAGCTTCAAGGTCTTGTCGTCGCTCGCCGAAGCCAGCAAAGCCCCGTCTGGCGAGAAAGCCACCGACTCGACCCAATCCGTATGTCCCTTGAGAATCCGCACCATGGTGCCGTCCGAGGCGCGCCACAGCCTGATTTCGTTGTCGTCGTCGCCGGCGGCAAGCAGCGTGCCATCGGGCGAAAACGCGACACACTCGACGTCGTTTGAATGTATGAAACTGCGGATCATGCGGCCGCGGGCGACATCCCACAAAATCACAACGTCATCCCAGCCTGCTGAAGCCGCCAAACTTCCGTCCGGTGAAAACGTCACTTCCGCAACTGTGTCTTCATGGCCGCCCACGGAAAAATCGTCAGGCACTTCCCAGAGCTTGACAGTCATGTCGTCGGACCCTGACACGAGCCATTGGCCGTCCTGTGAGAAAGCAAGGCCGGGAATACCGCCGTGGTGCCCGGTGATTGTCGCAAGAGGCTCGCCATCTGCGACACGCCACACAATGATGCTCTCATCGAACTCGCCCCCGCCGCCGGCGATATACTGCCCATCCGCACTGAAGGCAACTGACAACACCCAATCCCCGTGCCCCGTCAAGGTTCTAACCAGCACGCCGGTGGCCACGTCCCACAACCTGACCTCGTTGTTGTCATCGCCAGCGGCCAACAAACTGCCATCGGGCGAGAACGCCACACATTCAACGTCGTTCGTATGCGTCAGCGTGCGCGCCAAAGTTCCCGCCGGGACATTCCAAACCTTGACCGTTCCATCCCAACTGCCCGAAGCGAGATAAGCGCTGTTTGGAGAAAATGCGACTCTGGAAACCACGTCGTTATGAGCTGCTATCTTCTGCAGGGGAGTCCAATCAGATACCTGCCACAGGATCACCGTGGAATCGTCGCTCCCGCTGGCAAGGTATTTGCCGTCGGGCGAGAATGCCACTCCGCGAACCCAATCGGTGTGTCCTTCGAGTGTCGCTAGCAATTCACCGTCACTGGCACGCCATATCCGCACCTCATTGTTGTCGTCACCGGCAGCTATCATGCTCCCGTCGGGTGAAAACGCTACGCTCTCGACGTCTTCAAGATGGGCAAAGCTGCGCACAAGATTGCCCGTTGGAAGTGACCAAAGCTTAACTGTGTCATCAAAGCTCGAGGATGCGATGAGTTTGCTATCGGGCGAAAACGCAACAGCGGTTACACTGTCAGAATGGGCGCCTTTCCTCCACACAATGTCGGGACTGCCCTGCCCAACAGCCGAGCCGTGCAGATAACAAATCGACAGACAGGACAAAACCAGCGCCAGCCCCGGCATGTTCCGCCGCAATATAAGAATGTTCATGTTAGTCTTGTATGCATTTAGCTTGCCAGACCTGAGTCAGAAGGCGCTATTGCCACACAGCAACCGCCAAAACCGGGTTGTGGACCCCTCTGTTGCGGCATTGCAACAAGTCGATTGGGGTTCTCCAAGCCCAAGACCAGCGTTTGAAACCATCCGCGGCTTCTTATCCCTGCCAATGCTGGAACTGTCAAGCCGGAGTTCCGGTGCTTCGGTGCCCCGCCGGTTGTCTGGCGCGGCTGTCGGGTTGCATATCGAGCCTGGCACTCTATTGACCGTGGCGCTTTGTTGCGTCGCAAAAAAGCCCCACCGCATATCAAGCCTGACACTCTATCAGACCGTGGCCGGATACCGAGCCTGGCACTTTATCTTGCGTCCTTCTTGGATGCGCGCGCCTGCCGGCTGACGTGTACTGGATCAATTCTTTTGGCAGCGCGATCCGTTGCCAAGCAACGGATTAGCGAGGCGGGCAAGGCACCTGGCCCGGTTCAAACGCGCAGAAAAACCTTCTTTCGGTAGAGAAAGTTCACGAACCAGAACATCAACAGCAGCCCTACAATGCTCACGAGCATGTCACCTGTCCCCTTCAGCACGTGCTCGTTGAGGTAGATCTGAACATCCCCGCCGGCCAGACGCGCAGCCAGTTTCCTGAACCCCCCAAGGAAATTGCTCGCAAGATATACGGTGATCGAGTTCATCCCGATCCAAACAAATGGCTGGCACCACCACTGAACCTTCAACACGTCCACGACAAGATAGAACACCCCAAGCAAAACCGCGCTGTACCCCCCGGCAACCAGCACATAAGATGACGTCCAGATTTTCTTGATCACCGGAAACAGAGGATTCCACAACCACCCAAGCGCCGCCGCGCCAACACCGCAGGCAATTAGCAGCGTCACTTTCCGCGATTGGCTCACCGTGGAATCGTTCAGCAAAAGCCCGGCAAACACGCCCAACAGGCATGTCACCACGGCCGGCAACGTGCTCAGTATGCCCTCCGGGTCATAAAAAACGTCGTATTTTCTTCCCGGGAGATATTTGAAATCGAAATGATTCGCCAAATTCAGCCCTTGTTCGAATTTGCCGGTTACGCGATTTGTGGTGGCATTGAACAGCTTCACCGCTGTTGCCCACGCCGCGCTGTCCTTGATCGCTGACGGATTTCCCGGCTCTCTTAACAGTGCCGCACCCTTCGAGTCGCCCAACCGTTCCGCAAGCGCTGCCAAATGCTGCTTCTCGAGCCGAATGTCGCGCACCGGAATCAGCGCAAGCGCTGCCCAGTAACCCAGCAGTATTGCCAGAGCGACAACCGCCAGCGCACGCGGTTTCAAGAAACAATACAAGAGCCCGGCAAACAGGTACGCCAATGCGATCCGATTCAATACGCCCATGAGCCTAATATCCGGCCACTGACTGCTCAGGCCGCCGTAGTAAATGATCCCAAGGATAAAAAGCACCACGCCACGGCGGATCACCCGCTTCACCGCTGCTCCACGCCCCGCTTGCGCAATTATCCGATTCAGCGAAAAAACCAACGACACCCCCGCCATGAAGACGAACAACGGAAAAATCAAATCGTAAAACCTGAACCCTTCCCACTCGACGTGTTCGAGCTGCCGGGCAAGAAACTGGACCGGCTTCGAAGGGCTCATCCGATTCAACGCCCAAACAAGCGACTCCGCCCCTATGATCCAGAACATGTCGAACCCGCGGAGCGCGTCAAGGGACATCAACCGTTGGGGAGCAGAGGTGGAATCAGAGGTTTCACTCATGGTAACAGGTGGCCGAACATCTATGGGAAACCACGGCCCCAATCAAGAAAAAAGATCGAGCCTGGCACTTTGGCACTTTGGTTTGCGCCGTTTTTTGGCGACAGCGGCTGAGGGATTTGCCAAACTGGCTTTACACTTGTTGTCGGCACAGCCAAAAGAAATCTTGATGAGCTGACGAGACCAACAATCAGGAGCACAGTCATATCTTATGAACGGCGCAAACAAAATGACACTCACCCGGCGTGATTTCCTTCAACGAACAGCAATTGCGGCCGGCGCAGTCGGATTGCCCTGCATCATCCCGTCTTCTGCCCTTGGCCGCGGAGGATCGGTCGCGCCCAGCGAACGAATCGTCATGGGTGGCATCGGCATGGGCGGCCGGGGTTCATACGATCTGGGCTGGATATTGACAGAACCGGATGTGCAGTGGGTCGCAGTCTGCGACCCCGTCAAGGGCAGGCGCGAAGCCGCAAAGAATGTTGTGGACAAGAAATATGGTAACACCGATTGCGCCGCTTATTCCGACATGCGCCAGTTGCTGTCGGAACGGACAGACGTGGACGCGGTGTTGATTGCGACTGGCGATCGCTGGCACGCGCTTGCCTCGGTGCTCGCAATGCGCGCAGGCAAAGACGTTTATTGCGAAAAACCTGCCTGTTTGACCATGGCCGAGGGCCAGATGGTCGTTGAAACCGCCCGCAGATACGGCCGTGTTTATCAAACCGGCGCTCAACGCCTCAGCGAAGCAAATCATGTCTTTGCGATTGAAATGGCCCGGACAGGCCGGCTTGGCAAGGTGCACACCGTCTATGCCGATGTCCGCTGGCGGGATGGAATGCGCCACGACTGGCTCCCCGCTGAGCCGGAGCCGCCAAAGAGCGAAGTTGATTGGGACTGCTGGCTTGGCCCGTGTCCATGGCGTCCCTACAACAGCGCCTATGTGAATGGTGGAGGCTGGTATCACTTCTACGATTTCGCGACCGACGTCGCAATGTGGGGAGCGCACACCGTTGCACAGGCCCTGGCCGGACTTGACATGTCCGACGTTGACACGATCGAGTTCGAATACGCCGGGCCCGACGCAACCATGGTGACGCATTTGTCAAATGGCGTTAAGCTCGTGCTGTTTCGTGTGCCTGGCTCAGTGTGGGAACCCTGCGAATACTGGCATGGCGCATGTGGCGAACGATTCGACGGCCCGGAAGGTTGGGCCGCGGCCGCTGACGGTTATTCGCGGCCGGATGTGTCGTCCCCGTCGCTGTTGCGTGAATACAGAAAAGTTCTCGCCGAGTACGTGGCTCGAACGCAGCGGCCGTTGAACCACGTGCGCGATTTCCTCGATTGCGTCAGATCACGGAGACCCACCGTCGCCAACCCCGAGGTGATGTACAGATCAATGATCATCTGCCTCGCAGCGGACATTTGCGAGCAACTGAAACGCAACCTGAAATTCGATCTGCGGAAAGCCGAGTTTATCGGCGACCCTCAGGCCAACCGCATGCGCTCACGCGCAATGCGTCCACCCTACACATTCTGAGCCTTGAATCACATCGAACCAGGAAATCTCATCGGCCTCCCTCAGATATACCGATACATCCAAATCCGGGCTAACACACCATGAAAAAACTTCTAATTGCAGTCTTGATCCTGACGTTTAACGCGTTCGCGCAGGAAGACAAAGCTCTGGCTGTTCTCAGGTCAGATGCTTCGTTGAAAGAAAAGGCCGAGGCATGCCGCGAGCTGGCGCGCGTGGGCACCGGCAAATCTGTGCCTACACTCGCTCAGATGCTTGCTGACGAGTCGTTGTCGCAAATGGCCCGGCACGCACTCGAACAAATACCGGACCCATCTGCAAACGCCGCGCTACGCGATTCGCTTGGCAAGGTCAAGGGGCGGCTGCTGATGGGTGTGATCCACAGTCTTGGCGTCAGGAAAGACACCGAAGCCGTGCAGCCATTGAGCCGGTTCTTGGCAGATCCGGACCCGGATGTGGCTGATGCGGCCGCGCGTGCATTGGGCAGCATTGGAGCACCATCCGCGCCAGTGCTCGAAAAAGCTCTCACGCAAGGCGCCACCGCCAACAAATCGGCCATCATGGAAGGATTATTCAGGTGCGCGGAGTCAATGTCTGCCAGCGAAGCTGCCAGAATCTACGACAAGATTCGGGATTTGCCCGATCTGCCGCACCAGGTGCGTGTCGCAGCTTTGCGGGGTCTGGTTAGGTGCCGCGGCGCCGAAACCGTCCCTTTGCTCATCGAAACACTGAAAACCGAATCTTACGTGTCAGCAGCCAATGCGATAAGGATGCTGGCTGAAATACCCGGACAGGAAGTGACCAAAGTGCTGGTCGCAGAACTCGGCAGAGCAAAACCAGATGTGCAAACCCTGCTGCTGCATGCGCTCGGTAATCGGGGTGATTGGACCGTGAGCGCAGCGTTGGTGCCGTTGGCAAAGGATGGACCCGCAAACGTGCGCGTGGCGGCAATTCGCAGCCTCGTTCAACTCGGCGCGCCAGCTTCAATTCCTGTGTTGGTCGATCTGGCCAAGGACCCGGCACCGGACGTGTCGAACGCAGCCCTGGCAGGGCTCACAGGCTTTCCAACCAAAGAGGCCGACGAAGCAATGCTGGCTCTCCTTGAAGAGAAAAACACAAAGCTGCGTCTTTCGGCCATCGACGCCGTTGCTCAGCGCCGCGTGAAAGCAGCAATACCGGCATTGATCAAGATCGCCGTCGAAGCTGACACCGATGTCGCAGGTCCGAGTTTCCAGGCGCTTGGCGAATTGGCCGAAGAAAACGACGTCCCTTCGGTGGTCGGCGCGCTGGTTCAAACCCGGGCCATTGCCGCCGCCGAAACCGCTTTGGCCGCAATCTGCGCCAGACAATCTGATCGGACAGGCTGTGCGAATTCGGTGTTGAGCGGCCTCGCGAAGGCACAGAGCGAACCGAAACTCGCGCTGCTGCGCGTCCTTGGAACCATCGGCGGCACGAAAGCGCTCGATGCAATCCGCGCAGCCGCGCAGGAATCCGACGCCGCAGTCCGAGAAACGGCGCTTCGTGTGCTGTGCGACTGGCCGACGGCGGACGTTCTGCCTGACCTCGAGCAAATCGCGAAGGCTTCTGATGACACAAAGTTCAAGATACTCGCCCGTCGGGCTCAGCTTCGGTTGATCCCCACTCAAAACGCACCCGATACCCAGAAGGTCTCACAATTGAAAGAAATCATGGCCTCGGTCGAACGGCAGGAGGAAAAACGGCTCGCATTGGCTGCGCTGGCCAACATTCACACTGAAGACTCGCTCCAAGTGGTGAACCAATACCTCGCCGCCGAGGGACTGAACGAAGAAGCCGGCGACGCTGCCGTCTCAATCGCCGAACAAATCGTCGCAAGCCATCCAGCCACGGTCGCTGCCGCAATCAAAATGGTCAGAACCAACAATAAGAAGCTCGCCGACCGCGCCCAGCAGGTGCTGACACGCGCCGAAGCCGCAGCGCGTGAACAGGGTTTCAAGCCAATTTTCAATGGCAGAGACCTCTCCGGCTGGGACGGAAAACCCGGTTGGTGGAAAGTCGAAGATGGCGCTCTCACAGCCGAAAGCACCCCAGACAAACCATGCAAAGCACCCAACTACCTGATCTGGCGCGGCGGGCAACCCGCAGACTTCGAATTGCTGGCAGATTTCAAACTCAGCACCGAAGGCAATTCAGGTATTCAAATCAGGTCCGAGGAACGTCCTGACTGGGACACGTTTGGTTACCAAGCCGACATGACCGGGAACGGCGAGTTGATCGGTTTCATTTATCATCACAGCCGTGGTCTGGTTGCCGGTCGCGGCGAAAAAGTAGTGTTCGCTCCCGATGGAACGAAAACGATTGAACGAATCGGTGACGCAGCCGAACTGCTCAAGCACTTCAGGCAAGGTGACTGGAACACGTACCGCATCGTGTGCCGCGGCAACGATATTGCATTGTACTTGAACGGTGTGCTGATGTGTCAGGTCACCGATCACTCAACTCAGGCGGCTGCAAAGGGAATCATCGCGCTCCAAATGCATCCCGGACCGCCCATGAAAGTGCAGTTCAAAAACATTCGCCTCAGGGACTTGTCAAGGTAGCCCGTGCCGTCCCTGGCCCGCATATTTCCCAGCCCGGCGTAGCCGGAACCAAATTCGCCTGACGCGCAACGCCCCCCCGGCTCCTCCGCCTCCATAATGCGGGCTCTCAGCCACGCCGGGCTGCGAAATATCTGCTGCGACTCCGTCGCAAGGAAGAGCGCGCTGATCCCAATGGTTTCTCACGCGCTGCCACGGATGCAGCGGGCGTTGGTAGGCGCGAAGCGCTTGGAGTGCGGCAGCTTGCTGCCGCTTTGTTTCTATGCCCAAACAACGTGCCTGGAACCATATCCGCATGACACCGA
>JAAYVR010000020.1 GCA_012517065.1 Verrucomicrobiota bacterium
CAGTGCTGAGCGAAATCCGTCGAATCCGAGTCAATCAGATTTGCCGCATGTTGGTCGAGACCAACCGACCCATTTCCGAGATTGCGATAGCTCTTGGCTACACTGGCCCGGAACACATCGCGCGGTATTTCCGTCGCGAGATGGGCACAACGCCGCTGGCCTACCGGCGCAAGTTCGGTCAGAAATGAGTTCCCGTTGGCAATTCACTGCCAGTATTTCTCGACGTGGATTTGACCGGGTGCTTGTCGTGTGTCCTCGGTGAAACCGTCTGCGGCAAGCAACCCGATCATGCCTTGGGCCATCTGCGGGCTCCCGCAGAGGAACACGTGTGTGTTGTCAGGCGCCAATCGTCGTCCCCATGCCCGCTCGAGCACGCCGCTCTTCCACACGTCTTGGACGTGACCGATCGCTCCCTTCCATGGAACGACCTCTTCGGTTGGACGGCTGATGACGGGCAGGTAGGTGAAGTTCGGACGAAGATGCTGCATGGCCATGAAGATCGACCGATAGCCGAGGTCCCATGAGTGACGCACGCCATGGATCAGCGCGATCCGGCGCTTGGTCTCCATCTTGAGGTGGGTTTGAAGCATGCTCACGAAAGGGGCTAGACCAGAACCGGTTGTGACCAGGACCAGGTCGGCGTCGGCCGGGATGCGCGCCTCGTCGAGGACAAAGTGCCCCGTCGCCTTGGGCGACAGCCAGACGCGGTCGCCGATGTTCAGGTTGAACAGGCGAGGCGAAAGTGCTCCGCCGGGCACGAGGGCGATGTAGAACTCCAGGAACTCTCGGTTCACCGGTGACGAGGCGATGCTGTAAGCGCGCTTAATAAGCTTGTCCGGAGGTGGTGCGCTCCGCTCTGGTTCAGCGGCGGCGCAGCGGGGCCTGTTGCCGGAGAGCCCCAAGGAAACGAATTGGCCGGGCCGGAAGTCCGGGAATTCCCATCCATCGGGCACCACCTGAAGGATCATCAACCATGGCGACACCTGGTTTCGCAAGGTGACCACCGCATTCAACTTGGCGATTGTTTCAGTTGTCATTCGTGAACAGATGTTTGCTCCTATTTGAGCTGCTTGGCTCGCATTTTTCGCAGCCCGGCGTTGCCGCAACCAAAGGGCCTGACGGACAGTGACCCGGCGCCCGCGCCCCCTGATGAGGGCTGTCCGCCACGCCGGTCTGGGAAATACCTGCTGCAGCTCGGTCACCAGGAAGAAAACAATGTGCCTGTCCCCATATCGGCATGCGAGGGGTTCTTCCACAGACTTCAGCAACCGCGGATTGGAACAAGGGGCATTTCGCGGGCCATCCCGTCATAAGGGGGTAAAACCCAAACAACGAGCCTGTCACCTTATTCCGACTCACTCCCAAAGGTCGCACCGTAATAACAGCCTTACTGGCTGCCAGAGAAGCAGATACGGAGAATAACAAAACGCTCTTACTGTTCATGGGGGTGTTGGTCTGCAATTCGATTGCAGAGTCAACCGGGTGACGCATTTGGTTTGTTTCGCATCTTCATTGTGCCGGGATGGTGATCAAGGGCAAATTCTCCTTTTCGCCGATGTCGGCCAAGGTGAAGAGCATCATCATGAACGAAAAAACGCGCTTGGATTTCAGGTCGCGGTCGTCAATCCAGAACCAATGATTGCGATAATCCACCGCCACGAAAGCATCGGCCGGTTTGGTTTTGGAGCATTTGACCTGGATCAGGCGGACTGCATTACTGTTGGTTGAGACGGCTTCCCAGCCCGGGGCGGCTCGGCTCTGGGTTATGTCTTCCGGGGGCACTTCGACCTGCGAAGCCATGGTTGTCATCTGCTGCATCATGGAGCGGGTGATCACGGCCACTTCCTGGTTGTTGGCGGGTGTGAAACCGAATACCAGTTTGAATTCCTGGACGTCCGGATCGAGCCGCAACAACCGGCGCACTTCAAGCCCGTACTCGGCGATGTCGGGCGGGACGTTTTTGTCGCGGACGGTCAGCAGCGTGGTTTCACGCTTCTGCGCATCTGTCTGCACGCGGAGCGACATGCCGCCGGAAAGTTGGATTTTGCGCAACAGTTGCAAGACGCGCAGGAATGCGGGATCAGGAGGATTGACCCCGGCGATCGAACTCTCCTGATTTTTCAGACCGTTGATCGAAGCCACCGATGCGAACAACACGGCGTCGGCGGGCCAGCCCGATTGGATGGTGAAGAACACCGAGCCGGGCGGCAACGGGGTCATCAAGCCGCGGACAAATTTGTTTCCCGTGAGAGGCACGTAAGTAATGGTGGGCCGGTCGGTGTAGATGGCCTGGCCGCTTGCGTTCAGGAAATTCCCCTGGATTGCCCTCTCGGTTGATAGGGTGCCTCCGGCACTGATCCCGGTTTGGAGCGAGTAGCCCGCCACAATCTGACCTACATCCACGAAGGTGGGCGGATCCAGGTAGCGCAATTTGACGATGTTCAAGAGTGTCTGACGTTTCCAAGATTCGGAAATCGTGGAGCTGTAATCGGACCGGTCACGCTCAACTGTGCCTGGCCCAATGGATTTGCAGCCGCACAACGTGAGCGCGCCAACCAGGGCGGCTGCGGGGAGAACTCTTGTTTTCATGCTTGTGATGGTCTTTTGCATTCGGCCGTGTCCCAAACTTGCCACGTCAACTCGCGCAGCGCGGTAACAGGTGGCGAGGATCGGCCGCGGGTTGAATCTGACGCCGTGCTGGCCTGGTTATCTTATCTGCTCGGAACCAGATCGCAGTTGTCATTTTTGTGTGGCGTTGACCAAAGGCATCTCCGAGGCGATGCTCAAGTCCACGAAAATCGCGATCTGGTTTTCGACCTGAAGGAACTGTGCGGCTCGAATGGGAGACACGGCGTTGCTGATCCTATCATGGTACTTTTTCCATAGATCGAGCCGGTCCTGGACGTTTTGCAGCCACCGCGCAGCCAAATCGCGGGAGTTTTGTTCTGTCAGCGTGCCGGCATTGTGATGGCGCATGAACTCGACGACCAGCGCCAGTTTACGGTCACCGACGGCTGCCAATTCTCGCTCGTAGTTGCGGTAAACTGGCCAGAACTTGTCGGCTTCTGACGGGGTGAGTTTCATCACCTCGTTGAGCGTGCGGACCTTGGCCGTGTTGAAGTCGGAGCGGAGGACTTCGAAATAGGCGCGGGTTTCATCCGGCGTGGCGGGGGCTGTCTGCTTGGGGGTGGAAGCGCAGCCTTGGAACAGGAGCACAGCAGCAAGCAGAACGAAGGAGCTGAAGGTTGATTTCATGAGAGTGTACGAGAAGAGTGATGGTTTCGTTTCAGTGTCGATTCGGGTTGTTTCATTGATTCAACTTTGAATCCTGCCAATACTTGGTGCCAGCGATCGTGGCTTGGAGCGCAATGCCGCTCTCGGTGAACTGGTAAATCTCCATGCCGCCGCGTGTGGCCAGACCTGCGGTTGTGGTGTCGCGCTGTTTGGTGCCCGCCCGGACGTCGGTTGAACTGCCACCACCAACGGTGCCGTCCTGGAAGCTCACGCTGCCCTTAACGTTTTGCTCCGCAGAGACCCCGGAGTCTTGGTATTTTGCCGCGGCGTCCGCCTGGCCGCCAAACTGCCAGCCTTCCTGGACAAATTGTTTCATCAGTTTAGGGTCGTGGAAGATGAAAACCACGCGCACGTCCTTGACGCCGGCGCCCACGCCGCCGCCCAGCGAACCCATGCGCATGAAAACCTCTTTGCGGGCCACATTGTCCACCAACAAGCCGTACCCGTTGGCTGTAGCGAGCAACAGGAGATTGACATTAACCTGTTTGAAGGTGGCGTAACCGGCGGCTTTTTGGATGACCTCCTTCATGGCCGGTTTGGCGGCGTAGAGCTGAGCCAGCATCTCGTCGCGCTGCTGGCGGATGTTGGCTTTCTTTTCTGCTGCGCTGTCGCCCTTAGGGCCGAACAAAGCGGCCTGTGCGCCGATGGCCAGCGTCACGGCCAGAGTCAAAGTGAGTAGTCGTTTCATTGCTTGATGGGGTTATTGGTATGTGATGGTGCTTTGCGGGTGTGCCCAAGGCTGTGTTTCATGCCGTCAACCACGCCTTGGCCTTGGTAAGATCGTCGGGCTTAAAGTATTCGATGGGGACACGGCGCACGCCCTTGCCCGTAAAGAGCAGCACGATGTCCTCCCATTTCTTTTCCCCGACAAAGGCGATCTTTTCGATAAGACGATCGTACTGGGCTTGAAAAGAAATATCGCCCCAGTCGCCCGCCTTGACGGTGCCGGTGAAGTTTTCGATGAGCACAAGGATACGGCCTCGGCCCTGTTGTTTGAGGATTTCGCCCGCCTGCTTTTGGACTGCGGCCAATTCGGGTTGTGTCAGTTTTCCGGTGATCTTGACCGTTAGAACTCCTTCGGTGCGGTCCACGATTTCAGCGCTCATGTTGGTGGTATTGTTAGTGTGTTAATGGGGTTTGGGATTGATCCATCATTCCAGCACCTTGGCGAGTTTGATCACGCCGAAAGGCATGGACGTTGGCGCGGGGGAAACTTCGATGTGTTGCACGCTCGACCACGGAATGACGATGAGCCGCCCGTCCGCCTCGATGGCGATTCTGTCGCCTTCCATGATCTTCTTCATTCCTTCCATCACAGCCGCTGACGAATTGCGGATTTGCACTGGGAAGGATAGTTTCAATGTTTTTCCGTTGTTGTAGTGAACGGTCAGTTGTCGGTCTTCATTCATAATATCTTTTTTCAGGTTGTGAGTGTCGAATTACATTTGTTGCTTGGCCAGATTGTCAGGGACGCAACCAGGCGCTGCCGAACTGCACGTAAAAGATGGGTTCATCCGGTCCAAACGCGACGTCGAAACCCATGTGCAGGCCGTATTTGCGGGCCAACTCGTAGCGAAAACCCGTGCCGCCAGCTACGAGGTTGCGCGAATTCTCGTACCGGTTGAATTCATTCCATGCTGTTCCACCGCCGACAAACCCCACCAAGCTGAGGCGCTTCCAAAACTGCCAGCGCAATTCCGCTTCGGCTTGGATCACATGCTCTCCCTGATAGCGCATCGCTTGGACGCCACGAAAAAAGACGAATGGACGCAGATAGAATGGCACGTCACCAAAACTCAGGTTGACGTCGCCGCGCAAGCCTAGCGTCAGTTTCTGGTGGAGCGGCACGTAACGCATTGCGATCAGGCCGACGCGCTGGAATTCAGCATCGCCGCCGAGCGCCTCGCTGAACACCCCCGCTGCTGCCTCCGCAAACGTCCCGCTTGCCGGGGTGAAGAAGTTATCCCGCGAATCATAATTGAGCATCGGCGTTACGCCGCCGACCTGGGAATCGCGCTCGAACGGCGGCAATCCTGGCGTACCCGACGGCGCGTCAAATGCCACCCGTGTGGTGGCAAGGCTATAGCCCAAGCCAGTCCACCAGCATGAATGCCCGAGCCGGTACTTGGCCCGTGCCACACCACCCAATGGTTCCAAGCTGTAATCCAGCGGCTGATTTCTCAACGCGCGATCGTCGCCAATGCCGTAGAAGTCGAGATTGATGGAAGCGTAGCCCAAACCCACGAGGGTTTGGAGCCGGTCGTCCAGCCAATGCCGCGTGTCCCCCGCCAACACACCACTCGTGCCGTTGGCGGTCACCAACCCGCCTGCGGCGGTGATGTTGGGCCGCCCGAACCCTGCGACGCGCTCGTCCTGGCGCTTGTCGATGAACGCGAGCAATGCCGCGGCGCCATAACCCACCGCGGGTTCGGTAATGGGAATTACCACCGGCACGAAACCGTACGGTTTGTCCATGAACCGGCTCAGGTCCGGCCAACCGTCCTCAGCGGAATCCGACGCGGACGGAACCGTAGGCGCTGTTGTGTCGGAAGTCGGTTCAGCCCCATTTACGCCAGCCAGGTGGGTTTCCCGAGCGACAACGCCGAGCGCGCCGAAGGCCGTTGAGAAGAATGCGAAAACCAAGAGAAAGCCGATGGGCACGCTCCACAATCGCCTGCGCGACAAGAATCTGAGAGCGAGTGGTTTCACATCTGGTTCCTTAACCGGTGATGTTTCTTTCGGGCCCGATCCCTCTTCTGGGAATTACGGTCGGGGGAACCGGGCCGGTCTAAAGTCGAACGTGGCATAACTCTCAGGGTGTGTGCAGTGCCTGGCCTGGTTATTTGGGGAACAGGAAAGTGACTGTGAAACGCAGGCCCCAGTCAGGTCCCCCGCTTGGCCCGTCAGCATAATAGCGATAACCCAGTTGCAAACTGATGGGCTGTTTGCCCACCTTGACCATCTGATTGATCATGAAGTTCAAGGGGACAGTCCATTGTTCATCTTGCCAGTCGTAAGTGGATTCCGTGTTTACAAAGAGACTGGTGAGTGTTTTGGTGGTGTAACCAACAAAAGGTTGGAGGTATGTGGCGTTGACATCCTGACCGCCCCAGCCTTCGTATGACCAGATGTGGTTGGCCAGCACACCGTAGGTAAACCCTTTGTCCTGGCGGAGCACGACGGCGGTCGGGCCCGCCCCCCACTGGCCCGCACCGAGGTCGGCGTCTGTGGCGGTAGGAAGAAGCAAAGCTGGTCCCACCCCCATAATCCAGCCGCCGGGAGGTTGTTTGGGTGAAAACCATAGACTTTGCAAGGTGTCACCAAGACCGAACTTGGAGCCAATACCTGGCGCGGTGGATTCGAGATAGATGGTCGGCAAGATTGTTCGGCTGATCAGATTCCAATCTTTGGTGATCGCAATCGGGATGACGGGTTGGAAGTTCAGTGTGTATCTCATGGCATCGGATGGACCGATCCCGAAGTCCCAGTTGTTTTGGAAGGGCGCACTAATGAGATCGGCGATT
Source organism: Verrucomicrobiota bacterium (assembly GCA_012517065.1). GTDB lineage: Bacteria > Verrucomicrobiota > Verrucomicrobiia > Limisphaerales > J093 > JAAYVR01. The sequence continues at coordinate 6,819 of JAAYVR010000020.1, forward strand.
GGGTTGAGGGTTTTCTTGGCCAGTTCGGCTGCGCTGGCTTGGTCGCCCATGCCCGTGCCGCCGCCCGAGGAAGAAGCATCGGCAGGCGCGAGGGCGATGGGATGGGGAAGGTCCGAATTTGATTGTGCGAACACCGTCAGCGCACAGGCAATGAATGCTGTGGCTGACATGGCCGTATTGGAGAATGATTCTGTGTTCATGTTGATATCGCTCGTCTTGGTTCCTTTGTTTTCTGTTTCTCGTCCGTTTAGGGCTTCTTCACCGTGATAGCCAACAGTTCAGTTGTGCGAATGATCACCTTGTCGCCAGCCTGCCGTTGCTCAGGTCCACGCCCAAGCCGACAGCGACGGTGAAGAGAATGGCAGTGGAGGGTGAACATTTTGACAGTCATAGTTGGACGTTCCAGTTGAAATGATTCTGGTTTGAAGGAGACAGTGTTGGACTCAGCGTGCGACATTGACGTTGACAGGCTGTTGCAGTTGGAACTCCAGCAGGGTGCCCGCGGGCACGGTCACAGCTTCACCCTTCTTCAGCCCGGAAGCCACTGCGCCGATGGCGGCGCCCTTGGCCGCACCGTCACCCCCATCCGCGATCGCACCGATGGCCGCGCCCGCCGCGGCGCCCCGGGCGGTTTTCCCGCCCGACCTCGCACCGGCGTGGGCATGAGGACCGGTCGTAATGGGCACAAGCGTGGCGCCCACCGTCAGTTCGGTCAGGCGCAAGTCGAGGGAGCTTTGGCCCGCGAAGCGTCCTGCCTTCTTCGCCCCTTCGATGCGCCCGTAAACCTTGGTGCCGGCCTTGGCCACCATCACCCCGCCAGCGATAAGGTCTGTCTCCAGCGTGGTAGTGAACCGTTTGCCTGTGGCGTCGCTGGAGGAAACACCGTCCACCATCCGCACCAGCAAGGTGGTGCCGGCGGGAATGGACACGGTACCGGACGCGGTGGCTGCCGGAGCTGTCGCCGGCGTGGCCACCGGTGCGGCCGCCGGTGCGGCAGTGGGTGCGGCAGTGGGTGCGGCAGTGGGCGCGGCACTGGAGAAACTCAGTGACAAGGCCTGGCCAGTTTCAATGACTTGTGTTCCTCCGCCTGTTTCGAAGCGGATGGTGCCCGCCGTCCCGCCGACATATCGGCCGGTGAGAACTTTGCCGTCTTTGAGTTCGAGGACGTCGGCAGAGGCGGCAACCGCCCAGCCAAGCAGACCGGTGGTGAGACAGAGTGCAATGGTTGTTTTCATAATCCTGTGCAATGAGTTTTGTTGTTCTGGAAGTTTGCCATGTTCCTGGTGTCAGTTATATGCCATTGGTGATCTGTGGTGAGCGGCGTGAGGAGTCTGGACAACAACTCCGTGTGTGGTCCGGGTCGCAGGGATTCCCACGTGCAGGATGATGTTTGTTGCCTGTGCATTCTGTTAAGGTGTTCTCGGCGACCGGGGATGAAACTTGCGCGAAGCCGCCAAGGCGTTCATTTCCTCGATCATGCTGTTGACCGGAACGCCTTGAATGCGATAGCCGGCGTCCTCCGTCAGAAGGTCGTAGGAGCGGGTGACGCCCTGGCGAGATTCCAATCCGATGACTGTGCGGCCCGAAATGGTTTGACCCATGCGGATGTCGCGGGCTCGAATCCCAGCAAGGCGGTGCATGCCGCAGAGGTCCACGACGGCGCCGTCGGAAAAACTGACCCGCAGAAAAACGTTCGCGGGATTTTCCATGTAAGAATGTTTTTGCAGGATCAGAACCGGCTTGCCGGAGAAGCCGACCACCACATCGCCCGCCTCCAACTTGTCGATGTGCCGCTGTCCGGCGGGGGTGTCCACAAGCGTGCCTGCCGGGATGCAGGCGAAATACAATTTGACTCCGGCGTATGGAATGGCGGCGCCGACCAACGGTCCCACTAGACCGCAGCCGCACAGGGTGGCCGCCAACGCGAGAAGGGCGAACGTAAGTATATACGTTGCCTGGCTCAGTTGCCGGTAGATGACCTCCTGGCTCATTTTTCATTTATGCTCATGCAGCATTGGTGGACTCAGCGGAATCACGACGGTTTGCGACCGCGGAAAACAGCGTCGTCTCCCTCCGAGCGAACGCACTTTCGTCGCGGCGCCCGGTAGCGGCACGTGAGGCGGCATTACCGTGCGGTCGCCGAGCATCAGACCTGTCCACCAGAGGCTCATCACTCGTGCGAGACTGTCCAGGTACGGTCCGGGTCGTAGGTTTCCATCGCCGCGGCGATCTTGGTCGTCTGCGGACCAAGGTCCTTTTGGAAAACCCGGCCTTGCTGGTTGACGATGAACGTCATGATGCCAGAGTTGCCGTACTCGGCCGGCCATGCGACCAGCGCGAAACCGCCGATCATGTTGCCGTTGATGATGTAGTTGTACTTGCCGCCGGGGGCGTGTTTGCCCTGGCGGGTGAGGATCTTGAAGAAATAGCCGTGGAACGGCTCGCGCGGTTCATTCTCCGCGCGCACCTTCATAGCGTAACCCGCGGCCTGTGCGCCTGCGACGAGCGGTCCCAGCGGGCTGATGCTGCCGTCCAAGTCTGGCGGCCAGAACAGTCCATCCTTGCGGCCCGGTGTGCTGGCGATGCGCTGCGCGAACTCCAGCACTTGATCATCGTCGCGATCCCGGCTGGCGTACTCCCGCTGCGCCTGCACGTAGGCCCGGACCGCTTGCAGCACCGACAATTCATTCCTTCCGATGCGCCGGTTGAGGATCTCCTCCGCGCCGGCCGCGGTATCAAAAAACCACCGCCCGGCACGCTGCACGATGGGCACAGGGAACGGCCAATGATCAACTCCAAACTCGACCACACAGCGGTCGGGCGCCTCGCGCACAACACGGGTGCCTTGGGCGATGGCCTCAGCCACGGCGATAAACTCGTTCGTGGCCTGAACGCGATCGGGGTTCACCAATCGGTCGTACTCATGGCCGAACAGCGTGGCCATGACGTTCGTGTCCTTGGCGTGGACGGCACTGATAAGCTCGGCTACCGCGTCGTCAGGCGTGGCAAAGGTCTTGGCAGTGGCTGCCGCCCATGCGCCGTGCGCGAAGGCAAGAGCCAGCGCCAGGGCAAGCCCGCAGCGAGCAGTCTTCAGGAGAAATCTAATACAAGTTTTCATGTCTAAAATGATCTTTATGTCGCGAGTCATTGAGGTTTTCACATCTGGATTTGCATCAACGCCGCCCTCCGCCCCGTCCGCCGCCACCGAAACCGCCACCCCCACCGAAACCACCGCTGCTGCGACTGGCTGCACCACGACTACTCGAGCTCCTGGCGGCGTCGCCACTGCTGAGGCCTGAAAAGGCACTGCTGCCGCCCGACGACGAGCGCGAGGCACTCGGCGAGGCCGTAGGCCTGCTGGCTGACGGCGTAGCGGCGGGACGAGAAACGCTCGGACTCGCGCTTGGGCGGCTCGCCGCGCCCGCGGAAGCCCTGTCGCCACCAGCGCCAGCACTGGGCCGCGCGGCGGCCGTGCCCATGCTTGGACGCGCGGCTGCGGCACTTGCTGAGGGCCGGGCGCCAGTTGCGCCCGCCGACGCGCCGCCTCCGCTCCAGCCGCGGGCGGCCGCGGTAGCGTTGGCGTTGGGCGAACCACTGGTGCTCAGGCGGCTTTGATTTGGCTGCCATTTTTGCTGGGTGGCCCGGTTGCCCGAGCCGATGTTGCCGGTGTTGATATTCCCCCGGTTGATATTGACGTCGCCGTTCACATAGACGCCGCCGCCGTGATAGCCGTGGTAGCATCCGCCGTGATACCAGTCGCAATTGTTGGCGATGATTGCGCCCACGGCAACGCCGGCGCCAAAGGTCAGTAGCGGGTACGGATTTGCCACGTAAGCGGGTGGCGGGTAATAGACGTAAGATGGATTGTAGGTCGGCACGTACACGACCTGCGGATTCGCGGGCTGAATTTGGACGACCGTGTTGGTGACAACCACCACCTGTTGCTCGACTTTGGTTTCGACGACCATGTTGGTGACGGTGACGATTTGCTGCTCGGAGGTTTTGAGCGTGCCCGCCTTTTGAGCCTTGGCGCGCATGGACTGGATGGCGTCCATCACGTCCTTGTCCTGCGCGAGAAACGCTTCGCCGAGCGACATCGTCCAAGTGAGGTCGTCGTTCATCTGCTTGATGACCTCCGGAATACGGGCCACGGCCTTCACGCTGTCGTCCCATGGCTGTTCATCGAGCTTGGCGAGATTATTGGTGTTGGCCACAAAGCGCGCTGCTTGGACGATTTCCAAAGGATAAACCGACGCTGGCAGCAGAGTCGCTATCAGCGGATCAGGATAGAGCGCGATCGGGGCGACCAGTTTTTCCAGTTCGGCTGTACTGCGCTTGGCGGGCGCAGCGGGCGGCGGTGCCGGCGTATCGGGAGGGGCGGCCTGTGCTGCCGGAGCATCTTGCGAAACAGGCGCGGGCGCCGGATCAGCAGCGAGAGCTGCACAGGAGATCAGGATTAGTGATAGATAATGTGTTTTCACTTGGTGTGTGCGGGTCGAGTGTTGTTGTTGTGGGCAATGTGCATTGTTTCGGGTAACGAAAGTCTCATGTGGCAGAGCGTCAAAAATGAATCGTGAATCCGATCTGCAGTCCTTGATTCAGCATGTCATAGGCAAACCGGTTCGAACCGCTTCCGGTTTCGTAATCCATATAGACCCAGCGGTAGCCGAGTTCGGCCGATCCCCATTGGGCAAATCGCCAGCCAAAGTATGGAAAGACCTGCCATGTCAGGTCGGAACCGACGCCGAATCCGCCAATGTCGCCTCTGAGATTGAAACTGAAAACCTTGCCCAGAGGAATGCTTGATCTTGCCCCCACGATGGGGTCCCACCAGTCCTGCGTACCGGAGGGAATGCGTGGCGTGGGGAGAACGCCAGGGCCACGAATTTCCCCGCTGAGGTTGTTGTAGCGCACCCCCGCCAGCACCTCGAAATAGTCCGAGACGCGGTAACTCAAAGTGGGCTCGACCATCCACTGGTCGAACTCAGCGGTCACGCCGTTCTTCGAGCCCTGTAGTCCCATGTAAATAATGTCGGTGGTCAGCGCCCAACGGTCATAGCCAAGCCGCAGCGTCCCCATGGCACCAAACTCCAGGTTGTCCAATACCTTGTCGAAGCCGGCGTCTATGTCGGCGTTGACATGCCCGATCCCGATATCGCCGGACATGCTTACGGCAAGGCCATATAGCGAAGCATCGAACGTCCATTGACCCGCCTCGCTGACACCCGTCAGGGGTGGAATCATCAGAGCGGCGGAGAGGAGTAACAACGGATTCTTGTTTTTCATGGTGGTGTCTTTGAGATAATGGCTGTTCGCGGGATTCTTGGTGCTGTTCTAGGTAGTGCTCTCACGTCCCCGTAACGCCTTGGCAAGGCGCTCGAGTTCGAGTGTCCAGCAAAAAATTGAAAAAAACATAACGAGGATTAGAAGAGCGCGGAACGGTGAGAAATCGATGTTCCTGAGGTCTGGGAAACGGTTCAGGAACACGACGGTGAAACTCGCCGTGACGGAGACAAAACTTAGCCTTGCCAAGAAGAGCACAATGTGGCCGAGAACAATGTGGCCCATCCGCGGCAGAGGAGGTTGGAGTCGCACTCGAAGCCAATACGCAGCCTGCACCAACACCATGCCGACGATTGCCCACCAAGGTTCCGGATCCGGTCTGTAGCTCTTGAAATCCAATGCGATCACCCGGTAAAGCGGCACGGCATTGACCAACAAGATGCCCACGCCGACGGTTTGCACCACAAAAAGAACAATATACAGACCCAACCCACGCCACTCATGGTAGCGCAAACCCTGCTCACTGATGCTGTTCTCGGAATTCATGTCAGGTGGACGACTGCTTTGCGGTGCGGCCAAAGGCCTCATCGATGATGGCCCGCAGCCGAGCAAGTGTTTCGGCCGTCGGCGGATTGAAATCCTGCATTTCGTACACCTTGCCCAGGAACCCGTATTTGCTCTCGCCAAAGCGCATGTAGGGCAGTAGCTCGTAATCGACCACGTTCTTGTATGGCTTGATGAATTCCAAGGTAGCCCGAATATGCTCTTCGTCGTCGTTCACTCCGGGTATGAGCGGTGTGCGCGCGATGAACTTCTTATCTGGAAATGTCTCATAGGCCCGTTTGAGGTTGGCCCGGATGCGGGTATTGTCCACGCCGGTCCACTTCTTATGGCGCTCGGGATCGGTCAGCTTGATATCGTGGAGCACCGTATCAACATGAGGTAGGACCTTCGCCATGAACTCCCACGGCACGTTGCTCGCGGTCTCGATGGCGGTATTTATGCCCCGTCTGTGCGCCTCCTCCAGCAGCGCGGCTGCGAAATCGGCCTGGAGCTGGCACTCGCCGCCGCTGAGCGTGATGCCACCACCGGACTCGTGGTAGAAGCTGCTGTCCTGCTCCACCTCGTCCATGACCTCATCAACCGTCATTTCCCGGCCGAAAAGGTACAGTGCCTGGGGCGGGCAAACCGGCACACATTTACCGCAGTTCGTGCACAGGTCCCAATTGGTGCGGACCTTGGTGTCGGAATCCACATTGAAAATGGCCGATTCCGGGCATTCCTTGAGGCAGAATCCGCACTGGTCTTTGCCTATGCAGCGGTTGAGGTTGTAGGCCAGTTCAGGCTTGGGATTGATGCTCTCAGGATTGCTGCACCATTTGCAGCGCAGCGTGCAACCCTTGAGAAAAACGGTCGTCCGCATTCCCGGACCATCGTGCGTCGAGAAATGCTGGATGTTCAGGACGATGCCTTTCAGAGCGGCGGTGTTGAAAGCGGTGTTTTCCATATTGTCACCTCAGTTTCCAAGAGAGATTCCCAACGCCCGGGCGATTTGGACAAACAGACTGTTCGCAGGCACAGTCCGCACCTTGTTGATAGCCTCGGCCAGAGGCACGAATTTCAATTCCGGCGGTTGGAAAGCCACCATCACGCCGCTTTGCCCCGCATTGAGTGCGCGCACGGCCCCGGCGCCATAACCGAGCCCCAGTTGCCGATCCACAGCCGTGGGCGTCCCGCCCCTAACCAACGGGCCGAGGACGAGCGGGTAGGTCGGCTGGTCGGTCAACCGCTGCAGTGCAATTGCGACTGCATGCGCCGCTCGCCCGGAGCGTTCGATGACGTGTGCACCTGCCTCCTCCGTGGCACCCGGAGACAGCATGGCTTTGAGGGATTCTGGTGCGGGCGTCTCGCCCGTGGTTTGCTGTCCATCTAGCGGCCTCGCTCCTTCAGCCACCACCACCAAGCCATGAGCTCGGCCCGCCTGGCTGTTCTGCCTGAACTTCGCGGCAACAGGCTGAAGGTCATAGGGAATCTCCGGGATCAAAACCGCATCGGCGCACACGGCGATGCCGGCTTGCAGGGCCAGCCAACCGGCGTGTTCTCCAAGGACTTCGACCACACCGATCTTCCGCGATGCTTGCGCTGCCTGTCGGACACGCTGGATAGTGTCCACCGCGAAGCTCAGGGCACTGTTGAACCCGAATGAGAGTTGGGTGGCCGCAACATCGTTTTCGACTGAGGTCGGTACGCATATCGTGCGGAGTCCTTGCCGGTGCAGCCGGAAAAGAATGCTCAACGCTTGCGGTCCGACGATGGAAATCACCGCGTCGATGTTTTCCGACGCGATTCTGGCGATCAGGTCGCCAGAACGGTCAACCTCCTCGACCATGTTCTGCGCATTCACCTGTCGAACACGGAACGGGTCGGTGCGCGTGGCGTTGCCCAAGATCGCACCACCGCTGGCGGCGCTGTTCTCGAGGAGTTGTGGCGTGAGTTTGAGCAGACCGCCTTCGGAGTAGCGTTCCGGAAACAGCAGGCTGTCGAAGCCGTCGCGGATACCGACGACTTCCCACCCGAGTTCTTTCGCCGCGAGGACCACACCTGTGATGACGGCGTTCAGTCCGGGAACAATTCTCCCGCCGACATTGACCGCGATGCGTTTGTTCATGGGATTTACTTGGCTTCCGAGGACAGCGCTTTATCCATCCTGTCCATCTCTTTGAGGGCGGCTTTTATGGCCTTGTCCACAAACTGATGATTCCAATTGGCACTCCGGACCGTACTTTTGATCGCCTTGACTCCGCCGGCGGTGACGTCGGTGGCCAGGGCTTTTTGGATATCCGTCAAATCCGAGAGGAATGGCTTGAACTTCTCGCTGGCCTGCTGGAGGGACAACTCGACCTTGTCGTAGTTCGCTTTGACAGCGTCGAGGCGCTTCTGAGACTTTTTTCGCAAAGAATCATTGGCAATGGCGTTGACGGTGCTCTGCCAGTCCTGGAAATACTTTCTTCCATCGCTGGCCATCCATGCCGCACGCGTTGCAGTCCATCGGGCGACTTCCTCGGTCTTCTTCACCTCAGCGCAATAGGTGTTGTATGCTGGACGCAGGTCGCCCTCTTTCTGTGCCGTAAGCGCATTGATGGCAGCGAGCGTGGCTTTAAGCTGCGCCTCTGTTCGGCTCGTTTCAAGGTGAGTCTCCCTGATACTGCGAGCGAGTTGTTCCTGGCTGGCCTGCGTGGCAAATCCCAGCACGGCGGCCAGGGCTATCATAACTGCTGTTGTTTTCTTCATGTTCTGTTTCTCTTGTTTCTGTTTTGGTTTTGTTTTGTTTGGTTCAATATGTTGCTTTTAGGTGTTGTCTTGAAATACAGGCAGGTCGGCTTGTTAGAACAGGTAGTACACTATCCCCGCCTGCACCCGCCAATCATCGCTTTTGTTGCCGTTGTTTACTTCGTTGACACCGTACAAGGCTTCGAGACCTACATTGAGGCGTTTGAATTCGAATGGCTGCCAGATCAGGTTCAGGGCGCCATAATGCGTGCGGTGGTACGCCGTGGCGGATTGACCATCCTCATTATCGACGGTGACGTAACCGTACGTGAGAGAGGATCGCAGCCGGTCACACCAGTGGTGCGTGTAGCCGGCCAGCGCAGCAAAATAGGGCAGTGCCACAAGGTCCCCACTGGCATTCAGGGCAGCATCGGTATTGAACGCACTGCTGTCGTGGCCATAGCGGCCAATGCCATGCCCATAAGTGAATTGCGCGATGATGTTATCGCTGCCGAACACTTGCACTGCCCCAGAAAGACTGAGCCCACCGCCAAAGACTTCCTGGCTGCCGCTGTCTCCGCCGCTGATGCTCAGCAAACGCGCCACCCCGGACAATTGAACATGCCCCAGACGCGCTTTTTCCCACCGGACATTGGCGCCGAAATCAGGCGCGCGGTCCTTGGCAGAACCGCCCGAGCCTCCCACGTCAACCTTCGAGTCGGGCTGCTCGATGCCGAAGTTCAACTGCCATTGCTCATTGAGCTGACGTATGTAGCGAGCCAACGGCAAGCGAGTCGAGATGGAGGAGTTCGCACCTTCATAATCCACAGTGTCGGGAGACACATCCGGATCCGCGAACGTTGACCAGGTCTGCCCAAGAACCACATTATAGACCTGCCCGTACAGGTGGCGAACCCGCAAAGACATCGAGTCCCCCGAAGAACCAAAGAAATCGTTTTCGTAGTAGAAACGGGGTTTGCCGGACGTTTCCGGTGCGCGCACATCCAGCATGAGCCGCGACCCTTGGGCGCTAACGTTGAACTCCGAGGAACCACCGTAGCCGGGGCTGCCTTCGGTTGGGAATTGTCCCGGTCGGAAACGAGACGGGTCTCCGGAGTCGTGGGTGTCGAAGATGAAATCCACCCGTGGCTTGGCGTTGATTTTGACCAACACCGGCGTGTTCGGTACCGCGAAGAATCCGCGGTATTTCGGATCGAGCGTGACGTCTCCGGCCCGCGGCGCGCCGACCTGCTCATCTTCGAAGGCACCGCGATCAACCACCGGGCTTTGCCGACCAATCGGCTCAGCCAATTCAGGCGGATTCTTGAGCACATGAAGGACACCCGGCGTCTCCTTGGCTACCATGGCGTCCGGTTGCGGGCCGATGACCGGTGTTTGGCCGGCGCTCACCGGCGACTCCACAGCCGTCACTGGCGGCGCCACCGTCCCCGCTGTCCTTGCCCTGTCGCGCTCCAGTTCGCCCACACGCTCCTGGAGCGATTGGTTCTGCTGCCGCAACTGTCGCACGATCTCTTCCAGTTCACGCAGTCGCTCGGAGTCTGATTTCTCAGCCGACTGCGCGAGAACGCTTGCGCTGGTGCACAAACACAAGATGATCGCGGTCAGTTGGTCAGGGTTTCTCATTCGAGGTCTGTGTCTGGGTGGTTAGCCTCCAAGGATGTTGATCGCCCGTGAGGCAACGACGACGATCGTTACCAACGAGATCGTGCTTTCGAGCATCATCAGCAGCTTCGCCCGGGAAGTCAGCGGCAGGGCGTCGGTAGGGCTGAACGCCGTCGCGGTCGAATAGCCCAAGAAGAGGTAGTCCACGAACGTCGGTTGCCAGCCCGCCGGCACGTCGTCGGGACAGCCGGTCTGCGGAAACTGCCAGTCTGGTTTCACCTTCTGCAAGTTTTCCCGGGCCCCCGGGCCGCCACGATCGAGCTGCCAGTAGAGCAAAGAGAAGGCGAGCACGTTGGTGACCCAGACTCCGATGCTCGAGGCGAGAAGCTCCAAGCCGCTGACATCGCTTGCCCGGTGGATCATCGCTTGCACGAGAGTGAGCAGGAGCGCCAACGCGCCGCCCACGACGGTGACAAAGAAGAGCATGGTGGTGATGCGTTCAAGGGCCTCCCACAGGCCTTTGCCCGCCGTGAGCACGGCGCCCACCATCGGCACGATCATCGCGACCCCAAGGGCGTACGGAACCCAGGCGGGATACAGGCTGATTCGTCCTGGCAAGATCTCCACGAGAACCACAACAGCAACCACGGCGGCACCAGCCAACCACCGCGACTCGACCCGGATTGATGGGGAAGTTTCGTTCATCGGCGTCAGTTACCTCCCACAGGTTGCGGGGAGCCCGGCTCGCTGGCCGGCGCGCCGAAGCGCTTGAGCAGCGCCGCCGCGGCGAAGCCCGAGAGGATGGCACCCAGGAAGATGGCCAGGATGCACATCGTGATTGCGCCTTGAGGCGCACCTGACACCCCCATTAAAGTTGCGAGGGCCGGTCCGACGTTGCGCGTGCAAATGCCAAGGGTCATCGGCGCTTTCTGGTCATAGGAAAGTCCGAAAGCGAGCAGATACGCAGCCGTGCCCAGCAGCGCGTAGTACAGAATCTGAGTGGCGATCGCATAGGCCCCGACCGCTCCGATGATTTCGCTCCGGTAAATCCAGAGCATGACCAGGCACAGGATGATCGTGTTCAGGCCCGTCACCTTCTTGACGACGGGCGCGGCTTTGTCCGCCAACTTCTCGGCCGCGCGGCGGATCGCCACGCCGATGATCAGCGGGACCACGATGAAGAGCAGGAGCGGTTTGGCGATGGTCCATGGGTCCGCCGTGAATCCCTTCGCCAACCACGGCACCAGGAACGGCATCAACACCACGGTCCCGGCATAGGCCGTCAACATGAAGGCCGACATGTACGCCAGGCTGCCGCCTGATTTTCTCATCATCACCGGGATGGCCGGCGAGCACGGCGCCATTCCCAGCAACACCAGTCCGAGGGCATAAGGTTCCGCCAACGGAATGATCTTCGTCAGCAGCACGGCCAGGGCGGGACCCAGGACGAAACACCACACCAACGATGTTACCAGAAACCGCACGTTGCGGAGGGCGGTAAGGGCTTCGCAAACTTGGAGCCTCAGTCCTACCTCGAGCAGGTTGCCGACCATGAAGATCACGATCGTGACTCCCATGATCTTTTTCAGTATTGCATCCATATCAGCTTCAGCTTTGCCCTTTGTTGCTTCCGCAATCAGCACCCTGGGGCGGTCATTACGGACTCAAGCAGTCCCGCACCATGCACCTCTTTTTCCGAAAGCAGCTTGAAGTCCTGCACCAAGCGACAGCTCCAGGCAAGCGAGACCCGAACCGGATAGCCTCCGCACTGGCGCGCACGGCGACGCAAGGCTTCAAGCACGATGATGACATACAGGATTGCTGCGAGGCTGCAAAACGCCTTGCGCATTCCCGGCTCGTCATCCAGCACTACAAACATGGTTTCTAGGGGAACCATTGGAACGAGAGTATAATCCGAGCCTTTGCTGCGCGACTACTAGACCTTGGTATAGTCCCGCCGAGGCGAGGAGCCATGGGACCGAAACATCCGCTCCCACCGCGCCCGATGCATAACGCGCAGATTGGACCAGCGTAGATTTGCGTGTTGTCCAGCACTCGGATTCACGTCTGTTGGTGCGGGTGCGCTGCGGCAAATCGCCGACACGGCGATGGCCAAACGCCGGGCTCGATCATGCCCAAGGGCGTTACGCCAACCGGTGAGCAGTTGGCCGCGGTTCTGGAAAAGCAAGTACCGCACGGGAACACTCGACTATTCCGTCGCCGAGATCTATCTCGGAATTCCCAAAGGCATTGTGTCTGACCACAACGCACCTCCATAGGCATCTTTCGCATCATTCTTGAAGGCCGGAATCCCCTCCGGGCCGCCCTCGAATGGCAACCTCCGCAAGGCCTCCCGGATAGCGATGCGAAGGGTCTCTTCAACAGGCAAGGCCCTGAAAAAGGTCCCAAAAACATGACTTATGTGTTGATGGACAAGGACCCTATGATTCTTGTGACTCCCCTCCGGGGCGCTCAATTCTCTCCCGAGGCACTCAATCAGACCGCTGACCATCCGTTGCACTTCGGGCTTCAGACGAATCTGCCGCCATGAACCCAACACACGGTCAGGCTGCTGGATTTCAAGCGTCTTGGTATTGATCCACCGCACGCGCTCACGAGTCTTCAGGGCCCACTGCCCTTTGACCTGGAGGACTTCGATGGAAGCCGCCTCCACCTCATCCACTTGGATAATAACAAGATCCCCCTCCTCCATATTCGCCGCGATCCTGTCGAGCTCACGGGCCTGCTCATCTTGCGGATAATGATTCAGGACGTTTCCCAAAAACAGGACGTTCTGCCGGTCTTTGATCCTCTGGGGAACATCTGTCCTTTGCAGGGTGATCCCAAGTTCCGCGAGACCGGCCTCCAGAGGATTCTTTTCCACCCTGTACCCGTCCCAGGAAGGGGCAGGCCGGCTCGGGTCGCCATCCCGCTTTCTTTCCGAGTCAATCCTTGCCTCGATCTTGTGCACATCCGCGGCCAGAGTTTCATCCAACTCCGGGCTGGTAAACTCAATCGGTTCACCTGCGTATAGGAAGGGCCTGCCCATGAAATACGCCTCCCACACCTCATTCCCATGCAGATGGTACGAATAGGAGACGGAGGAGACTTTGCCTTTCAGATCAACTACGAAATGCCACTCTTTAACCTCGCACGTCGCCCCCTTCGAAGAAAATATCCTGGATAAGCAGGCACGAATCTGCTCCGCCCTATCACCAACGAGAGTGACGTTCGCGTAGGGCACAGCCTCAGGGCGTTCCGTGGCCACATAATCCACAGCCATCTTAAGGTCGTTTGCCAAAAGCCTTTTTAAGGCGGTCGCCACCCTGGCACGGGATACGCCGACATCAATGAACGCAAACTCACGGTCTACCAGAGGCGGTCCGTCCCGGTCAGGATCTTGAGGATTCTGGAGATCCCATAGAAGGCTCCCTATCCCGGCATTCCTGTCAGGGATGATGTTGGTGTCAACAAAGGGAACCGCCGTTTGAGCCTTCATGGCTGGATCATTTTTGGTCTTCTCGATGACGGGATCCTTGCCCTCGATCTTAACCTTGCCGCAAAAATCCGCTTCCGAGGTGCCGAGCTCCGCGCCCAGCTCCTCGAGGGCGCCGGTTATGGTCTTCTTGGAAACGTTCATGCCTTTCATGGGGGATCACCCTGCGAGATGATCTCGGACTGCGTCTCAACGCAATAGCGTGATGTCCCCCGGACGCCACGTCTTGTCGAACCAGGGTTCGAGCGCGCCATAAAGACGGAGCATCGTGAACCAGCCCTTTCCGGGAACCGTCTGGATCCAGTTGCTTTCTTTGCCGGGCGGGGCCTTCGGACCGAAGAACACATCCACGGATCCGTCGGCGTTGGCTTGCACGGTGCCGGACTCGCTGGTGAGTGCCGTGTCGCGCTGGTCCGTCTGCAACACCGAGCGGGTCTGCGTGTCGTAGGGAATCAACGACCAGAAGTTGTTCACGGGGATGTTGGGCGGCAGACGGAGCCGGTAGGTCTTTCCACCGTCAAGGTAGTTGCCTTCCGAATCCACGGTGGCCATCGCATACTGTGAACCACCTCCAACAATCTTCACGGCCATGGCCGGTGATATTCCACTCGCGAAAAAGAAAAAGGCCGAGCGCGCATCAAGCAACCGAGCGTTGTTCCGGGTGAATTCGTGGCTGCCGCCGACGAAGGGCTGGGTCCACGCCGACTCGCCCGGGTAGAAGAAGAATGCGGCATCGCGCGGGCGGAAGGTTAACGCACGGGCGGTGGCGTTTCCGATCGCCGCCGAGTCGGTGAGAATCCGTTTCATTCGCTCGTCGGGCGCGAACGCCTGGTCCTTGACGATGCCGATCGCGGCGAGCTGTCCAAGGATTTCCGGGTCAGCCGCATCGACCGGTTCCTCCTGGACTACGCTGTTGATCTCCTTGAAAAAGTTGAAGTCGGTCGAGTGGATCGTGTTGAAATAGAGTCCGGAGCCATTGATGAACTTCATGGCGGGTGGGTTGTCCTTCTGAGCGAGTGGGTAAACTTTGAATCGCTCTTTGATCGTCTTCACCGCCGGACCCAGGTCGCCATCGACCGCGAATCCGCGCAAGCCATACCAGACGTTGAAGGTGCGCGAGCGCGCCACGAAGTAGCCCTCGGGCACCGGGCCGTCGTAACCCGGAGGGAGGAAGAGATACTTTCCGCCTTTGCCCTTGTCCGGACCAGCAAGACCCAGATCAATAATGTAGCGCATCCATAGATCATCGGCTAGCCCGCATATTTCATACCTCGATTACTTTTTCGGCTTTCGATGGCCGCGCCGGCCAAAAAATCGGGCCGGGCACGACCATTTTCTCAAATTTGGATTCCCCCACCGCAAAATCGTGCGGCCAAACCCTCAAAACCCCCA
>JAAYVR010000021.1 GCA_012517065.1 Verrucomicrobiota bacterium
CAGTGCTGAGCGAAATCCGTCGAATCCGAGTCAATCAGATTTGCCGCATGTTGGTCGAGACCAACCGACCCATTTCCGAGATTGCGATAGCTCTTGGCTACACTGGCCCGGAACACATCGCGCGGTATTTCCGTCGCGAGACGGGCACAACGCCGCTGGCCTACCGGCGCAAGTTCGGTCAGAAATGAGTGCCCGTTGGCAATTCACTGCCAGTATTTCTCGACGTGGATTTGACCGGGTGCTTGTCGTGTGTCCTCGGTGAAACCGTCTGCGGCAAGCAACTCGATCATGCCTTGGGCCATCTGCGGGCTCCCGCAGAGGAACACGTGTGTGTTGTCAGGCGCCAATCGTCGTCCCCATGCCCGCTCGATCACGCCACTGGGCACGAGGGCGATGTTGAACCCCGGGAACCGCACGCAGCGGCTTTGCGCGATGAATCGCATTTTGCCTTGTGGCACGAGGACACGCCGCGTATTAATGTGCGCGTGGCGACTGCGGACAGCAAAGGCGAGCCGGGACGACCCGGCGTCCCCGTTGGACCTGAAACCGAGGTTGGCGAGGGACCGCCGGCATTCGGCAGAGGGATGAGCACAAACCTCGAGTGGTATGAACGGATCGATCGATTCTCCGAATTGTTGATTCTGTTCACGGTCATATTTGCACCATGGGCGTTCGGATGCACTCAGCCATGGGCAATCTGGACCATTAACACCGCGGGTTACGCGTTGGGGGGCCTTCTGCTGAGCAAACGCCTGGTCAGAACTTTGACCGGTTACCGCCCAATGCGCTGGGGTGAGCAAATCCCTGGACAGGGCGAACCCGCCGTTTACAGGCCTCACGCTCTGGTCGCAAGGTGGCTGTCGCGGTCTTTGGCTGCGCTGAACTTACTTCTGCTTGGTTACACTCTTGTTTCAGCAATCAATTACCGGGGCGAAATCGTTAATGGCGTCCAGGAATTCAACGATCGGTACGTGCCTTGGCTGCCATTCAGTTATGACTCTTCATCCACATGGTCGGCGTTCTGGATGTACCTTGGTCTGACGGGCTTTTTCTGGGCGACGCGAGATTGGCTGCTCGGCAAGAGCGACCGCGAAAGGAGCTATGATGATCACGCTGATGTGAGTGTTTTGCCGTTGACGATCTCCGGGTTGCCTGAGCGATTGTCGCGATTGCTCTGGGTTCTCTGTCTCAACGGCACGTTGTTGGCCGCAGTCTCAATTGTCCAACGCCTTGACGGCACAGACAAATTGCTCTGGCTGGTATTGCCAAGATACGGTGACGCGTCGTTTCATTTCGGCCCATTCACATACCGCGGCAACGCAGCACAATACTTCAATTTGCTCTGGCCCGTCACAATGGCTTTCTGGTGGACACTGTTTCGTTCGGCCCAAAGCCGGGAACACGCTCCAACACGAATAGGAGGCAATCCACACTGGGTTTTGCTTCCCTGCGTGCTTGTTCAAATCGCTTGCCCGATCATATCCGGAAGCCGGGGCGGCAGTGTGATTGCGCTGGTCGTGGCCACTGGGGCGCTCCTCGTGCTTGTCATTGCAAATTGGCGGGCTTCACTTGCGGTCCGGATAGGGATCCTTGTGCCGTTGGTTGCCGCGCTGGGTCTTGTCGGGTATTTGGGCTGGAATCAATACAAAGCTGGCATGGTCAATGCCTTTACGGATGACCTCGGCGATCGGCTCGAGATTTATCAAAATGCCCGGTTAATGTCCGTTCAGCATCCGCTGTTCGGAACCGGCCCAGGGACGTTTGCAGATGTCTATAGTTTGTACAGGGCTGACATTACTGATGTGTCGGCGGCCTACGCGCACAACGACTGGCTTCAAACGAAGATAACCTTCGGATGGGTCGGATTCGCCATTGTGCTGCTGATGTTGGTGCACCCTTTTGTGCGATGGTGGATTCCCGAGGGAATCCCATGTAGGTGGGATGTGATAACCATGTTCTGGCTGGCAATGGCTGGTTGCCTCTTCCACGCGCGGTACGATTTCCCGTTTCAGATTCTATCAACCCTTCACTTGTTCCTTCTTTATTGCTGTATTTGCGTTTGTGTGGCGCGCAAGGCGTGATGGAGAGTACATGATACGCGATGCGCGACCTGTGTCTTGGCGTGTTGTCCTAGCACCTCTTGAAAAACCCTCGCAGCCACCGCGAATTCCCGCATCGAACCAGCCTGTCACTCTATTTGGGTTTTGCCCCTTGATTGCGGCGTAGCCCGCAAATTGCCCCTTGTTGCTATCGGCGGCTGCCGAACTCTGTGGAGGAACCCCTCGGTGCCGATCCGGGTAGAGCCGGTGGTCTCCCACCGGCTCCCCCACAGACCCGTGCGAGCGGTTTTCCCGCACACGGTTCTTCCGGTTACGGCTTCGCACCGTAGATGCTCTGAACAATGCGCACCGGCGGAAATACAAATG
>JAAYVR010000150.1 GCA_012517065.1 Verrucomicrobiota bacterium
AGGTGTTCATGAGGCATCGGCCTCTGTTTGGTCCGAAGCGGAAGAGTGGTGCGAGGAAGATTCCTGGGATGTTGTTGGGCGAGGTCTATGTGTTGCGTGACTTGAAGGTGAGGGCAATCGAGTAAGGGCTGGGAGGAGCAAGTCGAGGAAAAGGGGCAGGGGCGTTTTCAGAGATCGGAGTTGTGGGATGCCGAAGGCCTGGTGAAGGTGATCGGCGATGGGGGAATGTTTTCACGTGATGTCATTGCCGGCTTGGTCAGCTCGGTGATCACGGTGAAATCCGCAGTGGGACGGGCGTTCAAGCCGGCTGAATAGGCGTTGTCGCGTCATATCTGAAGTTTCCGGGGACTGTTGAAAGGGGTTAGCGTGGGTTTTGTGCGGCCGGAACAAATAGAGTGACAGACACGTTATTGTGGCCGAAGGCAGTGCTGCTCGCCGGACCAAGCCGGACGGATCGTAATGTTGGTTATGGTTTCATTTGGGCAAGAAAAGCGGGCATTGAAGTTGCGAATGTATCCTTACAAAGAGCCCGCCTTAATGAGGTCAGGTTTGAGTTCATTCGCCGCAGGAAATATCGACTTATCCTGATATAATGATTTAATGGTTGCGCTTCGCCGTTTTCCGCCCTAAAGTCAAAAGTGTTGTCGGCCGGCTGGCCTAATCGTTGGCCAGGCTTGTGCGAATTGCATTTAACACAGAATAAGCTGATGTCAGAAAACAAGGTTCCCGCAAATCTCGAGCGGTTGTTGGCCGAACGCGTTGTGGTGCTTGACGGCGCCATGGGCACAATGGTCCAGCGGTTGAAGCTGGGCGAGCCTGAATACCGCGGCGCGCGCTTTGCAGACTGGCCCTCGCCGTTGAAAGGTAACAATGATCTGCTGAATCTGACGCAACCAGAATTGATCGAGCAGATTCACAGGGCGTACCTGGAAGCAGGCGCCGATATCATCGAAACCAACACCTTCAATTCGAATGCGATTTCCCTCGGCGACTATGGGATGGCGCATCTTGCCTACGAACTGAGCCTTGCAGGTGCGCGCGTCGCCCGAAACGCGGCTGATGCATTCTTGAAAGAACACCCGGAGAGGGCTGCGTTTGTTGCGGGAGCATTGGGCCCCACAAACAAGATGGCGTCAATGTCTCCTGACGTGAACAATCCGGCGGCTCGCGCGGTTACATTTGACCAGCTTGGAACCGTTTACTGCGAACAGGCAAGAGGCTTGCTGGACGGGGGGGTGGACCTGCTTCTGCTCGAGACCATTTTCGACACTCTGAACGCCAAGGCCGCATTGTTCGCAATCGCGGAGTTGTTCGAGCGCATCGGGAAATCTGTGCCGGTCATGGTGTCGTTCACGATCAGCGACCAAAGCGGGCGGACGTTGTCGGGGCAAACAGTCGAAGCATTTTGGAATTCGATATCGCATTTTCCGATGCTGAGTGTGGGGATCAACTGTTCTCTCGGGCCGAAGCAGTTACGGCCTTATTTGGAGGAACTTTCAAGGATCGCGCCGGTGTATGTTAGCTGCTATCCCAATGCCGGCCTTCCGAATGCACTCGGAGAGTTTGACGAGTCACCAGACCGAATGGCTGCCGAACTGCGCGATTTCGCATCGCAGGGCTGGCTGAACATTGTGGGGGGGTGCTGCGGGTCAACGCCGGAACACATCAGGGCGATTGCAGAAGCAGTGCGCGGTTTGCCACCACGGAGACCGCTGGTCGTCGAACGCAGGCTGAGGTTGAGCGGCCTCGAAGCGCTGACAGTCAGACCGGAACTGAACTTTGTGAACATCGGCGAGCGCACGAATGTGACCGGCTCACCGAAGTTTGCGAAGCTGATTCTGGCTGGCAAATACGAGGAGGCATTGTCGATTGCACGCCAGCAGGTCGAAAGCGGCGCCCAAATGATCGACATCAACATGGACGAGGGCCTGTTGGATTCGGAAGAGGCGATGCGGCATTTTCTGAACCTCGTGGCAGCAGAACCCGAGATCGCCCGAGTCCCCGTGATGATTGATTCGTCCAAGTGGACTGTTATTGAAGCCGGTTTGAAGTGTCTTCAGGGCAAAGGCGTCGTCAACTCGATCAGTCTTAAGGAAGGCGAAGAACGGTTTGTGGAGCTTGCCCGGCGGATTCGGCGGTACGGCGCCGCAATTGTTGTTATGGCATTTGACGAACAAGGGCAAGCGGACACGTTCGAACGGAAGATCGAGGTGTGCAAGCGCGCATATGACCTGTTAACACAACATGCAGGTGTCCCGCCGGAGGACATCATTCTCGACCCGAACGTTTTGACAGTCGGAACAGGGATTGAATCCCACAGGAACTACGCCGTCGATTTCATTCGCGCCACGCGGTGGATCAAGGAAAACCTCCCCAACGCCCACGTGAGCGGCGGGATCAGCAACATCTCATTCAGTTTCCGCGGCAATCAAAAGGTGCGTGAGGCAATGCACAGCGCGTTCCTCTACCACGCAATAAAGGCCGGCCTTGACATGGGGATTGTAAACCCGGGCATGTTGGCCGTGTACGAGGAAATCCCCAAAGACCTCCTCGAGTTGGTCGAGGACGTGCTGCTCAACAGGCGTCCCGATGCTACCGAGCGATTGGTCAACTACGCACAATCGGTGCGGCAGGAGGACAAAACCGAAGAAGCCGACATTTCATGGCGGAAAGGCAGCGTTGAAGAGCGGCTCAAACACGCCCTCGTAAAGGGTGTCGCGGATTTCATCGAGCAGGACGTCGAAGAAGCGCGTCAGCAACTGGGCAGTCCGCTGGCGGTTATTGAGGGACCACTCATGTCGGGGATGAACGTCGTGGGCGACCTGTTCGGTTCAGGCAAGATGTTCTTGCCACAAGTGGTGAAATCGGCGCGCGTGATGAAGAAGGCCGTTGCATACCTCACGCCGTTTCTCGAAGCCGAAAAGAAAGGCAGCGGCCGCACGCGCGGAAAGGTGCTTCTGGCCACTGTCAAGGGCGACGTGCACGATATCGGCAAGAACATTGTCGGCGTGGTTCTCGCCTGCAACAATTATGAGGTGATCGACCTTGGCGTGATGGTGCCCGCCGACAAAATCCTCGAGACAGCACGAGTGCAACAGGTTGATATTATCGGCCTCAGCGGCCTTATCACGCCGTCGCTGGAAGAGATGGCCCACGTCGCCAGAGAGCTTGCTCGGGAAAAGTTCACCTTGCCATTGCTAATTGGCGGGGCAACGACAAGCCGGCTGCACACGGCACTTCGAATCGCACCCCAATACGAACAGCCGGTGGTTCATGTGCCAGATGCAAGCCGGGCTGTCCCCGTTGTGAACCAGTTGCTCAACCCGGAAACCAGAGACGCGTTTGCCGCGCAAGTCCGCGCCGACTACGAGCAGGCCAGACTGTACCACGGCAAACAGATCAAACCGCTCCTTTCAATCAATGAAGCACGCGCACGCGCGCCGAAGCTGTCGTATGCTGACTTGCCGCGCCCCGAGTTCCTCGGGGTTCGATCTCTGGAATCTGGGAGGGACTTCAAATTGGCAGATTTGGTTCCATTCATCGATTGGTCCCCGTTCTTTCATGCATGGGAACTGCGCGGCAAATATCCAGCGATCCTGAATCACGAACGGCACGGCGAACAGGCCCGGCGATTGTTCGCAGACGCCCAGGAACTTCTCGAGAAGATTGTCCGCGTCCCGCTGCTTGTTGCACGCGGTGTTTACGGTTTCTTCCCCGCAAACGCGGTTGGCGATGACGTCGAGCTTTATGTCGATGACAACAGGTCGGCCGTGCTGACTACGTTTCATTTCCTACGGCAGCAGGCCCCCAAGGACGCAGGTTCTCCAAACCTCTGTCTGGCGGACTTCGTCGCGCCGCGCGGAACCGGACGGGATTACATCGGCGCATTTGCTGTCACCTCAGGCCACGGTCTCAGGGAACTGGTGGCCAAGCTCCGGGCGGACCACGACGACTACAGCGTGATTCTGGCGGAGGCATTAGCAGACCGCCTCGCCGAAGCATTCGCTGAGTACCTGCACAAGCGCGTCCGATCCGAATGGGGCTACGGCTTGTCCGAGCAGCTCAGTTACGAGGATTTGATCGAGGAAAAATACAGGGGAATCCGCCCTGCAGCGGGTTATCCAGCTTGCCCCGATCATACTGAAAAGCGTCAGCTCTGGAAACTGCTAGATGTCGAGCGGGCCGCGGGCATCCTGTTGACCGAAAGCGGCGCAATGTGGCCGGGCTCAAGTGTAAGCGGCCTCTACTTTGCGCACCCGGAATCGAAGTACTTCGCAGTGGGCAAGATCGATCGGGATCAGGTCGCAGACTATGCAACCCGCAAAGGCATGACGATTGTCGAGTGCGAACGCTGGCTGGCTCCGTATCTCAACTACGAAAGGTCATAGCCCGGAAATCTCGCAGCCCAACCTAGCCGGAACCAAGGCTGCCCTACGGGCAGTAGTCCTGCGCTTGCGCACCCGCGGGCGCATAAAGCGATCCGGTTGGAAAACCCGCGGGCTGGCTGAACGTTGCGAGTTGAACGTTGTAAGTTGAACGTTGTACGTTGAAAGTTTGCATAGGTTCATCAGCTTGGTCGTCTTCTTGAGAACGTTCAACGTACAACGCTCAACGTGCAACGTTCAGAGGCATCACTGCCCGATGAATGCTAGCTTCATCGCCGCCTAAAGGTGGCACTCGAGCGGCCGCGGGCGTGGCATCGCCCGATGCGCGGAGCAACCGATTGCTGTTAGACTTCCGCGTTTACGCGGAAAACTGAAAGCTTTCTGGCCCTTGTTGTGGTACGCCAGCCGTTTGCTCCTGCGCCAAGGGACGGTCTGTAGCGCTCCGAGCCAACTATGTGTCTGTCCCCGTATCGCGTCATTCGATCGCGCCGCTGATCCCGATAGCTTCTCACGCGCCGCCGCGGATGCAGTGGGCGTTGGTAGGCGCGAAGCGCTTGGAGTGCGGCAGCTTGCTGCCGCTTGGTTTTTGTGCGCAAACATCGTGCCTGGAACCAGATCGGCATAGCGTACAAAACAGCGTGCCTGTCCCCATATCCCATATTCCCCATCAGCCCAATGACCGGTCATGCGACCTGTTTCCATCCCCCAAATCGGGCCACCGAACATACACCGGCTGGGGGCGGGCAAGAATGCCCGCGCTCCTGCCGACGCGTTGGAGGAAACACCGGCGGTCGGGAGCGCGGCCGTCCCCGGCCGCATCAACCCGACAACCGATCCTACGACCTGTTTGGATCACGCAAATGCGGCGCCCGAACATTCACCGGCTGGGGGCGGGCAAGAATGCCCGCGCTCCTGCCGACGCGTTAGAAGAAACACCGGCGGTCGGGAGCGCGGCCGTCCTCGGCCGCATCAACCCGACAACCGATCCTACGACGTGTTTCGATCATGCAAATTCCGCGCCCGAATGTTCGCCGGCTGGGATGCGCAAACTGTGTGTCTGTCCCCATATCTGCTCCGAGGGGTTGGCCAGTGAGATTTCCGGGTTAACGCTGCTGCCCGTCATGGAAGGTTGGTTGAAATTCCGGGTGTGTTTGCTTATGATGATGTCATGGCAGCGGTAAACAACCCTGTAACAATTCAACCTGACACTGAGAAAGGCACGGACAGTCGTCCGAAAGACACTCTTGACCCCGGGTACCTTGTCATTTGCTGGAATGATCCTGTCAATCTGATGGTGTATGTCACGCACGTGTTTCAGGTGGTGTTCGGCTGGCCGCGCCAAAAAGCCGAGCGCCACATGCTCGAAGTTCACAACAAAGGCAAGAGCGTCCTGACGCGCGAGACTCTCGAACGCGCGGAGTTTTACGTTCATCGGCTTCAGGAATACGGATTGCAGGCAACAATGGAGCGAGACGAACAATGATATTGCTTAAGGCCGAGGGCGACCGTTATCAATTCGGCATGAGCCTTGCCGAAAAAACGGTGTTGCTTGTGCTTCTTGATCGGTATCCAACAATTCCGCTGTCGTACTATAAGCTGTCAAAAACGCCGGGGTCTGAGGAGGAGGACAACCAGGCCATGCTCGAAGAAGCAATGTCATCGCGCCGGTCGCTGCTCAAAAGGAGGGTGACCCAGTTGATGCACGGAGAAGACCGATTCCAGCAGGGACAGAATCAGTTGCGCGTGACTTTCACACGAGACGAAATCGAATGGTTGCTGCAAGTGCTGAACGATATTCGCGTGGGGAGCTGGATTCGGCTTGGTTGTCCTGATTGCGAAAAGGGCGTGCCTGTCATGACCACCCGGGAAGACAAACTTTCTTTTGCTGAAATGGAACTGGCGGCTCATTTCGAGTGCATGTTTCTTGAAGCGGTTGACGGGCACGTGACATGAGATTCGAGGAGGGTGCCGTGGCTGCTTTTCCGCAGATACTTGATGACTCGCTGGATTTCCCCGATCCGCGCGATGCAGTGGAAATGGACGGATTCGATGGCCTTGTGGCAATCGGAGGCGATCTTTCCGTGCCAAGGCTGTTGAACGCGTACCGGGCCGGAGTCTTTCCGTGGACAAGCCCGTTGATCACGTGGTGGTCGCCCGACCCCCGCGCAATCATAGAGCTCGACCGATTTCACATCCCGAGGAGCGTAAAGCGTTTGTTGCGCCAGCAACCTTTCGAGGTAACAATCGACAGAGACTTCAGGTCGGTGATAGAAGGTTGCGCCGCGCCCGCTCCGGGCAGGAGAAAAACGTGGATCAGCAGCCAGTTCATCAAGGCTTACACACAACTGCACGATGCCGGCCACGCGCACAGTGTGGAATGCTGGCTGGATGGGGCGCTTGTGGGTGGCGTTTATGGTGTGTCCGTCGGGGGTCTGTTCGCGGGCGAATCAATGTTTCATCGTGTCACAGGCGCGTCAAAAATCGCGCTGGTGCACCTGGTCGAACATTTGCGCGCGCGTGGGTACATGCTTTTCGACATACAAATAATGACGCCCACGACGGCGTTGTTCGGGGCAATCAATGTTTCACGCGACGAATACCTTGAGCGGTTGGCCAAGGTGGTTGATTTGCCCGTGGAGTTTTGACCGTTGGTACGCCGGGCAACCTCGCCGCATACGGGAACAAATAGCTCGAGCTCGGCAAGTGAAACTGTTGCAGCCCGCGGTGTTGCACGGCCGTATCGTTTGCGATATAGCCGCGCGCCCCAAGAAAGTACTATTTGCAAATTATCTCACAGATGCGGTGTAGTGGCCTGGCCCAAACACACGAGATTTCGAAATATGAAGAACAATAAAGTTGTGGTTACCAATCAGCCGGAGAGTCTCATCCACCGTTCTCTTGGAACGTCTGCGCCGACATCTCGATCACCTGGTGGCTCCTTCGCACCGGGCATAACGCGTCGGAGCGTTTTGGGGATTCTCGGGGCAGGAGCATTCTCGGCGATCAAAGTCTTCACTGCACAGCCCGGGCCAAACCCGCGGTGGAGAACGGCGGTCGGCCTCAACGGATTCGAGTCAGCGTCACGCAAGTACAAGAAGAACTTCCCGATTTGGGAGGTTCTGGATTTTGCGAGCCGCTGTGGATTTGACGGTGTCGAGTTGGTACAGGGATGGCCAATGGGCGATTATCCCCGCGCCAATGAAAGCGAGCGAGTGGCAGCGCTGCGTCGAATGTATTACGGATTCGGGCTCCAGGTGTTTTCGATTCAGTTGGGCGCCGACGGAGCATTCGATCCCGACCCGAACGCGAGGCAACGGTGGTTGGAGGATTTTAGAGATCGGGCGCTGTTTGCGCGTCGCCTTGGATGCAGTTGCGTCGGGTTGTGGCCGGGCGGATCACTTCGGGGCCAAACGATTGACCATGCCATTGACCGGCTGAGCGAGTCATTTCATGAAGTTGGGAAGATAGCCGCTGATCTGGGCCTCATTGCGGCATTCGAGATTGAACCGCCGTTTGTGTTCAACACCGAGGAACACTTGCGACGAATCCATGCCCAAGCAGATCACCCGGCATTGAAAATCATTTATGATCCCAGCCATTTCGATCTCATGAACGGGTCATCCGGCAAACCGCACGAGCTCCTACAACGCGTTGGCGTGCGGAATATCGGCTATGTGCAGCTCACTGATACCGACGGCACACTCCGAGACGGCGGGACATCAAAGCACCTTCCGTGCGGCGATGGGCACGCGAACATCGCGGAGTCGTTGCGCATTCTCAAAGACGGCGGGTTCAGGGGATGGATCATGATCGACGCATGGGAAATTCCCGATCCCTACGATGCCTGCGTAAAAGGAAAGAGAATGCTTGACGCTGCCGCAGAATAAAACGCCACGCCCGGGAATCTCGCCAGAGTGAAGGCATAGCCGAGTCCGGTGGTTGGCCGGTGAGATACCCGTGCTAACCCGGAAATCTCACCGCTCACCCCTCGGATTCGCCCGTGCCTTCACTCCGATGAGATTTCCGGGGCCCGCATATTCCTTGCTTGCTTGAAGACACCCGTTTCGCAGACTGCTCAGGGTATGAAATATGCGGGCTAAACAGTCATTATTTCCTTTTCCTTGTGCGCCAGATGCGCATCGATTTTCGCAATGTACGAGTCGTGCAGTTTCTGGACCTCTTTTTCGGCGTGCTTTTCTTCGTCCTCTGTCACACCTCCGGCTTTTGCAGCCTTTTTGAGGTTTTCGATCGCGTCGCGCCGGACATGGCGGATTGCCACGCGCCCGTCTTCGGCCATCTTTCTGACGACACGGATCAGCTCCTGTCTGCGTTCGGTGCTCAATTCAGGGAACACGATCCGGATGATTCTTTTGTCCACCATTGGGTTGAGACCGATGTTGCTTTTTTGAATTGCCTTTTCGATCGGGTGGATCATCGATGCGTCCCATGGTTGGATTACCAGCACTCGTGGTTCCGGAGTTGTGATTCCGGCCAGTTCGCGTATTCGCATCTGGGCGCCGCCGTACGCTTCAACCATGATGTTCTCGACAAGGGCAGGCGAAGCCTTGCCAGTGCGAATGCCTGCAAACTCGTTGACAACAATGCGTTCGGTTTTTTCCATCTTTTCCTCTGCTTCCAGCAGGATTTCGTCGAGTGTCATAGTTCAATGGGGTTTAGATTGCTCAATTGCCCGGCGAGTGGGATCACTAACCGGGCCGGCTGTGACGAGTGTGCCCAGTTTCTCGCCCAGCACCACCCGCAGGATGCTGTGCGGTTGAGAAAAATCGAACACGATGATCGGCATGGAAGTCTCGCGGCAGAGCGAAAAAGCGGTTGAATCCATGACCCGCAACTGCTTTTCAATCGCTTCGGTATAGGTGATATGCTCGAACCGACGGGCGCTCGGATTCGACTTCGGATCGCTGTCGTAAACGCCATCGACTTTTGTGGCCTTCAGAACCACTTCGGCGCCAACTTCTCGAGCGCGAAGCACCGCCGCAGTGTCGGTTGAAAAGTAGGGATTGCCCGTTCCAGCGCCAAAGATGACTATTCGGCCTTTTTCAAGATGTCGTACTGCGCGCCGCCGGATGAACGGCTCGGCTATCTGGTGCATTGTGATTGCGCTTTGCACGCGCGTGGGTATGCCGGCTCGTTCCAGCGCGTCCTGCAAGGCAAGGGCGTTTATCACCGTGGCGAGCATCCCCATGTAATCGGCAGTGGCACGTTCCATGCCTTTCTCGCTGGCGGCAATCCCGCGAACGATGTTGCCGCCACCGACAACAATCGTTATTTGCACGCCCAATGCCTGTACCTCGCCAATATGTTCGGCAAGCTCGGTCACTCTGGCGGGACAAATCCCTGCGCCGCTTTCATCGGCCAGGGCCTGGCCACTGAGCTTGAGCATGATGCGCCGGTACTTGGGGACGAGTTTCTTTTTCATCTGGAATTGCAGCCGGGCATCCAGTTTCGGCAGGAGGAAAACCAAGTGGCGACAGTTCGCTTCCCGGGTCTGTTTGGCGGCTGCCGCATACGCCCGCGACTCCTAACAGAAAAACCAACCCGCGTCAAATCATCTCGAGCACGGCCTGGACGAGCTTTGTGACACCGGCTTCCACTTCGGTGATTCTATTGGCAAGCATGTAGGCCGGGGTGCTTGCAATCTTGAGCGATTTGTCCACCACCACGTTGTGCACGGTGCAATTGACGTGTCTCGCTCCAAAGCCCTTCAAACGCGCCGCTGTGGCTGGATCATTGCCAATGGTGACTTCGACCTTTTTGCCGCCAAACAACCTGGCAGCAATCGCAGGCGCGATGCAGACAAATCCAATCGGTTTGCCAGCAAGGTGTGCTTCCTGGAGGACTCTTGCCACTTCGGGATGCACCTCGAACTGGTCCTTGCTGAGGGCAAAACTCGACAGGTTCTGCGCCGCCCCAAGTCCTCCCGGCAGTATGACCGCGTCCACCTCGGATACCTTGAGCTGGTTCAAAGGAATGATGTTGCCGCGTGCTATTCTCGCAGACTCGACCAGGACATTGCGCCGTTCATTGCGCACGGGTTGTCTGGTAAGATGGTTCACAACCTGATACTGCTCGACGTCTGGCGCGGCGCAAACAGCCTTCGCATTGGCCCGATCCAGCGCCAACAGCACCAAGACCGATTCATGAATCTCGGACCCGTCGAAAACACCGCAACCCGATAGGATGACCGCGACCTTTTTCATGGCGACAATCTAAACAAAACCACCCGAGCAACGCAATGCCCGCGCGAAATGATCGCTGACGGTCGCGGCTCTTAAACGCCCCACCCCGTCCGTGGAACAAGCCCCTCATGAAATCCGCACCGCCGTCCCACTCGCGGTAACCATCAACATACTGTTGTTCGCACCTAGCACTTCGTAATCAAGGTCAACTCCAACCACGGCGTTTGCACCAAGGTTCATTGCAGCCATTTCCATTTCTCGAATCGCAGTGGCTCGAGCATCGGCAAACACTTTTTCGTACGAACTGCTACGCCCACCCACAATGTCCCTAATCGAGGCAAAGAGATCTCGAAATATGTTTGCCCCAACGACAGCCTCGCCTGTGACAATCCCAAAGTACGCTTCGATTGGGTGTCCCTCGATGATCGGTGTTGTTGTTGATATCATACGTTGTCTGCTTTGGTAAACTTTGCCTCCGGTTCTGTGAAGTACAAACTAAGCCTGGCTTTGTACAACACGCAGTCTGTTCAATTACCGATTTTCACGCCGACCGAGTCCGCCGAGAACGCGCTGTCAGGAGCGCACACATTCTTGCCCGCACCCAACCGGATGGCTTTATGCACCCGATGGTACGCAAGCGCCGGGGCGCTGCCCGGCAGGCAACTTTGGTCCCGGCTACGCCGGGCTGGGTAACATACGGGCTAGCCGCGGCGCTTTTTTGGACGAAAACCTGGCGGAAGCTTGGGCCCGGTATCGGTCGCGGGGCTGCTTACGGCAATGCTCGAAGGTTGAGACGGTTGTGCGGCGGGTTGAGGTTGCGATTCGCTTTCAATTGCGGTCAGTCGTTCACGAGCTTTGGCAGCAGCCGCAGTCTCGCCGTATTCGTCAACAATTCGACGCAACAGTGCTTCAGCCTTGGCTGGCTGGCCGATTCGGTTGTACAAGTTGCAGAGGTGGATTGCCGCCCATCCCCATCGTTCGGGATCAAGTTTGTGTTTGAGTATTTCTTCATACTCGAGAGCGGCAGCAAGATTGTTGGAAAGATCCTTCTCGTAAATCTCCGCGATACGCAGAGCAACGTGGACCTGCCGCGGGTTCTTGGCAAGGAACTCGCGGAACAGGCGGATGGCCTCGAGATAGTCACCATTTGCCCAGACCTGCTCGGCTTGTTCGTACTCGGGATTTCCCATGACCTTGCCTTCGTCATCATGCAGGGATTGATGAATGCGTTCGGCAACGAACCGCGACAGGTCTTGAGCCAGTAGCAGGGCAAGGCCTACCACGGCGGCCAGAGTGATTGCAGCACTGAGCCCGAGCGGCGGAGGCGCAGTAATGGCCGGACTTGGGCCAGAAGTCTCGGCGGGCGCCGTGGCATTGGTTGCGGCGGTTTCCAAACTCGCGTTGTTTGTGATGGTTACTGCGACGTTCGTGATTGATCCCGCCCCGGGACCGTTGGTTGCGACAGCGGGGCTGGTATCATTTGTCTCGCCCGGAGCAGTGGGAGTTGAAAGCGCGTCCCGCGCCGAAGACTGCTGGTCGATTGCGTCGTAACGCCTTGCCGCGGCGTCTGCTCGTTTCGCGTAGGCATCGATGAACCTATGTCCGAAAACGAGCGCTCCTGCAAGGAGCACCACGTACGCCACAACTCGCAGGACAGTTTTCATCTTTAGTATCCGAGCGCCAACCTATCAGTCGTTTCTGATTAATGCAATCGCCCCTTTTGCGTTCCGCCACGGTTGGGATGGTCTGGTCGCCAACGTTCTTGAATAACATCGCAGACAAAACGCCTGTCTGCGGCAACGGAAACTCTCGGCTTCAGCCTTGGAATCTCGCTGGATTGGTGTGCGGCCGCAATTAAATGGCCGGGCGGTGAAGTTTCCAAGGCCCAAAAGTCTTGCGCCCGGTGCGGGGATGGCGATGTGGCGCGGAGCACCGCCCTACCGGGGCTTCATTTGCGGGCTCTGCCGCGTGGTTTCGAGTGCATGGTTGAGCGGCGCAACTCGCGATCAAGCTCGCGCCGCTTGATGTCTTCGCGTCTGTCGAATTCGCGTTTGCCGCGCGCCACTGCAAGCTGCACCTTGACCTTGTTGCCTTTCCAGTACAGAGCAAGGGGTATCAATGACACCCCTTTCACACTGGCGCGTTCGGCAAGGTGCCTGATCTCGTGGCGATGCAAAAGCAGCTTGCGCGGGGCCTTTGGGCGATGATTTGAAATATTGCCATGGGTGTATTCTTCGATATGCGCGTTGTGCAACCATACTTCGCCGCCTTCCACCCTGGCGAATGCGTCAGCTATCTGCCCGTGGCCGGCACGCAACGACTTGACCTCGGTTCCACGGAGTACGACACCGGCCTCAAATGATTCCAGAATCTCGTAATCCCTGCGGGCTTTTGGGTTGCTAACGATTTCCGGCATCGTCAAAGCACGGATGAATACCAGGCAGTTCCCGCCCACCCAGACGCTGCCACTTTAGCCCGGGTCGTGGCGATGTGCCGTTGAATGAGGTTTGCCCTGGTCGGGTTCTTCCACCACGTCCCATGCGATCTTGCCCTCAATGATCTCCATCAGAGCAATGTCCGCGGCACCCATGTTCTCCGCTCCGGCAACAAGCGGCCGTGCAGCGGGTCCCGCGGAGTTCAACTGGCGCACCCTGCGTGATACGATGTTTACCAAAATGTTTGGGTTGCCGACTTTCTCTAGCGCTTTTTTACACAATTCGCTGTTCAAGTTCGGTCTCCTTAAGGCATTAAAATACCGAGCCGCGTACTATATGCCAAGCCCGCCGCCCATTGCAACTCCCATTTTTGCACCACAAAAACGAAAAAACCGGCTGCGCTTCACAGTGAAGCACAAAAGAATAGCAGTAGCCACGCTCCGCCTCACCCCCCCCAGAAATCTCACCGGCTCGCCGGCCAAACACACCCAAAGCGCCATCCCGATCAGTGTTCCGGGACTACAGAAGCTTGCGACAAAGGCCCCAGATGTGATGAAGTTGTCCGACACAAAAGATGGACACGACAGTTCGAGTGCGATTTGCGCCCAGTCCAACCGGTTTTCTTCACATCGGCGGGGCAAGGACGGCGCTGTTCAATTGGCTGTATGCGCGGCATACAGGCGGATGTTTCATATTGAGAATCGAGGACACGGACCTCGCGCGGAACACGCGAGAAGCCGTTGACGTGATCTTGGACGGGTTGCGCTGGCTTGGCCTGGATTGGGATGAGGGGCCGGCAACGAGCGATCCTGCAGGTCCGTCCAAAGGGGATCGCGGCCCGTACTTCCAATCAATGCGCAGCTCGATTTATACCCGACGCGTCCAGGAACTGCTTTCAAAAGGTTATGCCTACGAGCATGAGGGCGCCATCAAGTTCAAGATGCAGCGCGAGCCGGTGATCATTAACGACCTAATAGTCGGGGAGGTTAAACGCGAACTGACAGATCGCGAAGCCGAGGACCCGGACTTTGTGATCGTGCGTTCGGACGGACAGCCGGTGTTTCATTTCACCAACGTTGTCGATGACCTCGAGATGGGCGTCACCCACGTGATCAGAGGAGAAGATCACCTCTCAAACACCGCCAAGCACATCGTTATGTTCCGCGCTTTTGGTGTCGAGCCCCCAAAGTACGCACACATTCCATTGATACTGAATCCGGACGGCACAAAAATGAGTAAGCGTGACAAAGGCGCTCTGCTAAGCGTTTACCAGGAGCAGGGATACGCCCCCGAGGCGGTCGTGAACTATCTTTGTTTGCTTGGCTGGTCTCCAAAGGACAATCGAGAAATCATCCCGTTGCACGAAATAATCACAAGATTCGATCTGCCTCAGATCGTGCGGCACAATGCCAGATTTGACATGGCAAAGCTGCAATGGATGAGCGGCGAATACTTCAGACTCATGCCAAACGATCGGTTTTATGAACTGGCGACCGAGGCCCTGAGCAAGTCGGGCTTGAACGTCCGGAGTTTGCCCGGTTCGTACGTGAGAGCCGCAATTGACACTTGCAAAGGCAAACTCAAAACTCTCTCAGAGCTGCCCGGTTACGCAGGATTCTACTTCACCGAAGAAGTCACTTATGACCCGGATGCAGCCTCAAGGCTTTTTACGCCCCAAAACATTGGGCGCCTTGCCCGCCTCCGCGAAGCATTTGCCGGGCTCGCTTCTTTCACTGCTCCCAACCTCGAGTCCTGTCTGAAAACCATGGCCGCACAATTGGGGGTAAAACCTGCTGAACTAGTGCATCCTCTCCGGCTGGCATGCACAGGCAAGACAATAGGCCCCAGCCTTTATCATCTAATCGAGATACTGGGGCGCGACCGCGTGCTGGCGCGCCTTGACCGGGCGCTGGCATGGTGCGAAACTAGGCAGAATAGAGGCACCTGATTCGCAGGCTGCTCAGCTTTGAAACACGCGGGCTAATGCCGAATCCCTACCCTGCTGAATCTGCATCCGGCGCGGGTGGGGCAGATCAAAAACCATGTCGTCCCCCACGTCGAATACACCGCCATGGTCAGACCACTACCGGCATTCCGGCCGCGGTTTGCAAACGGCTGGCGGATGTCTGATTCTGAGCTATTATCTGCAATGTGCAGTCAAGATTCACATCAGTGAGCCGAAACAGATGCGCGCTTGTCGCTATTCTTATTGCAATTATGACCATCCCAAGCAATTTCGCTCAAGACAAGGAGAATACGGACAACCAAATGCGGCACGCAACGTTCGGGGGAGGCTGTTTCTGGTGCTTGGAAGCCGTTTTTGAAAAGCTCCCGGGAGTTAAATCTGTGGTCAGCGGCTACGCAGGCGGACATAAGGCGAATCCGACGTACAAAGAAGTCTGTTCCGGCCTCACCGGGCACGCGGAAGTGGTCCAGATCGAGTTCGATCCGGGGACAATCAGCTACGAAGAACTGCTCGACGTATTCTGGGCGGCCCACGACCCAACCACATTGAACCGCCAAGGACAGGATGTCGGGACACAATACAGGTCAATTATTCTGTATCACGATGAGCAGCAGCGCCAAGCCGCGGCAGAATCCATCGACGCCATATCAAAACGAATCGGTCGGCGCGTCACAACCGAGCTTAAACCACTGACCACGTTTTATCCCGCAGAAAGATATCATCAAGACTATTACCGAAACAATCCTGCCCAAGCCTACTGCCGGATTGTGATCAAGCCCAAGCTCGAGAAACTTCAGAAACACCTCGAATCAATTCGCAATATCAAACCCAGCCGGTGACGAGCGTGACCAGAATGCATCTCACCGCCTGACAAGACCAAGACACCCAAAGTTTCATTCCGGTGAGGTTTCGGGGGCTGGTCGGTTTGCGGCGCAGCCTCGCTAATTGGTGTCGGGAATCTGTTTTCGCGCTTCTTCAAGCCAGCGCTGTTCGGAGGGGAACATGCGCACTGTCTCAATCTGCGCAAGAATTTGCCTTGCCTGATCGAACCGGCCTTTCTGGACTGCGAGATGAAATCTTGCCACCCGGTACGAATTCAGTTCCTCGGGGTCCAGTTTTGCCGGAATAATCTTGTCGAGCAGTGTCTCAGCCTCGTCGGCTCTGCGGTTCATGAGCAGCGCGAGGCTGTGGTTGATCTGGGTTGCGACAGCCCCGGGCAGATCATTGTACAGTCTTGTTGTGAGTGTCACGGCCTCGGCCGGCCGGTTGCCGACTATTACCAAAGCTGCGGCATAGCGGTTTGCCATTACGGGGTTTGTTGGGGAAAGCCTCAGGGCTTCGCGTGAGGCCTTCAGAAGCAGTTGTTCGTCCTTTAACATGATGGCGAGACTGACCATTGTCTCCCAATAATCGGGTTTGGACACGAAGTATTCTTCGATTTTCTCCAGTATTGTCCTTGCCGGGCCTGGGTAACCAAGCGAAATCAAAGTTCGCGCAATCGTGTTGGCCATGGAAGGCGACGGAAAGTCAGATTCAGCGGCTTTCTGGAAGGCCAGCAGAGCGGCGGCGTTGCGGCCTGTGGCGTGATCGGCGCGGCCTTCATAGTAGTAACTGAGTGAACGGAGCCGTGATTCAAGTGCTGGCATGGACCTCATCTGGAGTGCGACAGCGCGCAATCGTTCCCAGTCCTCACCTGCGAGGGCAACAGCGCCGTACACCTGCCAGATGTCCTCCCTTGTGCCGAGTGCAGTGGCATATCGTTTGAGGTAATTCTGTGCCTCGGTATTGAGTCCCAGCGCGGCGTAAGCGGTCGCAACGCGCGCCACCTCACGCGCGGTGCGCGGTGGGTATGCATAGTCGCGTGCAAGCTTTATTGCTTCATCTTTCCTTCCCACTGACGCAAGCAAAGTCCAATACGCAGCGTGATTTACCGCCGTGGTGGCTTTCGCCTCTTCGAGTCTGCGGAAAGCGGCCTCGAACGTTGCGATGTCCCCTCTTGATGAACTTATGATGAGCAGAAGCCGGTTGGCAAGGTTGCGTAGTGGCTGTGGGCCTTCGGCTGCAGCAAGCAATCGGTTTCTTCCTTCGAGTGAGGTCTCTTCGGGTCCCCAACTTGTTAGGTAAGCGGCGTAACACAGGGCTACTTCGGGGTCTTCTTTCTGCTGTGGGGTCAGTTTTTCCCAATATGTAAGGAAGTCTTCGATCCGGTTTTCGAAGAAAGCGGCTTTTGTCAGCGCCAATTGGAGTGTCGGGGTGAGGGCATTGGTCATCGGCGCGAGTAGTTCGTACACCTGATTGTGAACCTGGAATTTGTCGAACAATTGCACGGAGAGCTCAAGGTCAGCATGGTTTGTCCCGGTCAGCCGCAACAGCCATGGCACCAAATACAATGCGCTGCGCAGGTCTGCCTTATCAGGTTGATCCTGCGCCAATGTGTTCCGGATGAAACCCCGGGTTAACTCGGCCGATCCCAGGTCGTTGCCGAGGGCGGCCCGCCATGCATCTGCTGCGGCGCGGTAATCGCCGGCAGCAGTAGCGCGTTCTGCTGTTCGCCGCAACGTCCTGGCTTGGATTTTGTCAAGCAGGCTGATTTTGACGATTGGCAGGAAACCGGGCGGTGTCGATCGCCATACCGGCGGCAAGAGAATCGCAAGGGCAAGCAAGACCAGAAAGAAAGCCAACACCGCTATCCTGAACCAAAACTTGAGCAGCAACATCCTAAGGAACGGCGAGTACACCAACCGCCGTGCAAGCCTGTGCTTGACGCGGTCCCAGCTCCACTTCGGCGCCGGGCCGGCCAACTCACTTTGCATCCGGCGTCTTGATTCATACACCTGCCACGGAGGCACGATCTGACGCTCGGCCTGGCCCTCGGCTCCAGCGGCCGAAGCAGATTTGACTGCAGGATGTGCGATCAAAAACGTGGATTGCGCCTCAGCTCGGAGATCGGTGTCGATCGCCGAAGCCGGGACAAGGCAGAACTGGCCCGGGCCAAGCGCAAGGTCTGTTCCGGAGCCTGCATGGTGTATCCTGACGAGACCGGAAACGACAGCCAAAATGGTTGGCCGGTCTGCCTGCCGAAAATCCATTGAAAAACCGGCTGACGCCTGCTTTTCCTCGATTGTGAAGGGGTCGGTGTCAGCCAGCTTTCGGGTGCGAACACGCTCTTGTTCGCTGAAATCAGCGGGAACAAGCTCGGGTTCAAAATCCTCGAAATCGACGGCCTCGATCGCCTGCTGGATGTGCAACTGGCGCGGCTTGCCGTCTGGACCACGTCTGTTCCAGTCGTAAATCCGATAGGTCGTATCCGAGTTCTCTTGAATCTCAAAAATGACATTGCCCGGGCCGATTGTGTGCACGCGGCCGGCAGGAACCAGCATCGCATCGCCAGCCTTGACCGGCACCGTATGCAGACAGTCTATGACAGTGCCCTCTTCGATCGATCGCACGAATTGCAGATGCCGTATTCCAGGCCGAAGCCCGGCGTACAACAACGCGCCCGGTTCAGCATATGCAACATACCACAGCTCGGTCTTGGGTTCGCCGCCCAGTTTCCGGGCGACTGCTGCCGATGGATGCACCTGCACTGACGGCGCCTGCATGGCATCCAGAATCTTGACAAGCAGCGGAAACCTGCCGTTGCGCATCTCAGCCAAACCAAGCAGCTCGTCGCAATGGTTCTCGATCAACCAGTGCAAATCGCGCCCCGCCAAAGGACCATTGGCAATTACACTCGATGCCTCGGCCCGGTCGGAAAGCTCCCACGACTCGCCCACCATAATGTCTGGCGGGAGTGGTTTCTTGAAAAGTCGCTCGATGTTCCGTCCACCCCACGGGTGCTGTTTGAAGATCGGATGAAAAATCAGCGGGTAAAGCATTTCAGTCACACTAAAGTTGGCGTTGTCGGATAAGGATCAAGACTTCGACTCAGGGTTCGCCATTTCCTGCCTTGACAGCCAGAGGCTGCTCTTGGTCGGTTGTCGGTTGCGAGCTTCCAACTGACACAGCCATCACCGACGGCGCTTCCTGGAAATGGCCGCATGCCCGGTATCGTTCGTACCGTTTCTTGAGCCGATCCTCAGTGCTCAGCGCCTGAACTTCATGAAGATGCCTGATCAAATAGACTTTGAGTGTCTCGGTCATGATTTGAGGATCGTTGTGGGCTCCACCAAGCGGTTCGGGAACAATCTCATCCACCAGCTTCAGTTCCAGAAGGTCCCTTGCAGTGATGCGCAACGCTTCTGCCGCAATCGGCGCTGCAGTTCTGTCCTTCCACAGAATGGCCGCGCAACCTTCCGGGCTGATCACTGAATAATACGCATTCTCGAGAATAAGGATGCGATCTGCAACGCCTATCCCAAGAGCGCCGCCAGAACCGCCTTCGCCCAAAACCACCGCTATGATCGGCACGCCAAGAAGCGTCATTTCACGAAGATTCACCGCAATCGCCTCTGCAATGTGCCGTTCTTCTGCACCCACACCCGGATAGGCCCCGGCTGTGTCAATCAAGGTAATAATCGGCAAACCAAATTTGTCAGCCAACCGCATCAGCCGCAACGCCTTGCGATACCCCTCCGGATGCGCCGACCCGAAATTGCGCAAAATGTTTTCCTTGGTATCGCGCCCTTTTTGAGTGCCTATTACCATGACCCGTTCGCCTTCGAGTCTTGCAAATCCACCCACAATCGCACGATCGTCACCAAATAGCCTGTCGCCATGGAGCTCGTGAAACCCGGTGAAAGTCGCCCTCAGGTAGTCCAACGCATAGGGGCGGCGCGGATGACGGGCAAGCTGAACGCGTTGCCATGGCGTCAAACTCGCGAAAACCTGGCGGCGCGTCTCGGCAATCTTCTTTTCGATCTGAGCGATCTCTTCGCTGAGGCTAATGTTCAGCGGATGGGTTTCAGACTGTTTGCGCAGCTCATCAAGCTTGCGCTGCAGCTCCACGATGGGCTTTTCGAAGTCCAAATAGTTTTTCATGGCTGTGTTGAACGGCAGCGCAAAATGTTCACGACAAGCCCCAGCCTAACCTTTCCGGTTCTGCTCTGCAATCGCCGATTTCATCCGCTCTTTGGCCATCAGTTGACAGTCTCCACGAACTGCCCTGTGTTCGCATCGAATACAGTCGCCCCCGCTCCATCCGATTTTACTGTCACACTAAACAATTGCAGACCCAGTTCTCGCTGATCCTTTGAGCCCGGAACCACCCGTTGAGGCACCCACAATCGAGCCCGCAAACCAACCTGCGCCTTGTCCGAACCGCAAGCAGGGAGTGTGAACACAAGGCGATTCGTGGTCAACAGCCCCGCAAGCCGCTGGTCGCCAAGGTAAACCCCTGCGTCTTCTGCGAGCGCCTGAGCAGGAACACTGAGATCTACAGTGACCGTGGCTGGCTTTCCCCGCAGTACCGGGAGTATCAGCATCGCATTCTCACTGCTCCATCTGAACGGCCTGTCGCTTCGCTCCGGGCCATGAAACCCCCGCAAGTACCGCCCGTCACCAACAGCACCAACTGTTATTGTGTAATGCGCACGCGCCTCGGGCGTCCAGCGGATCGGGTCCGGCTCGTTCAAACTGATTTGTGCTTTGTCCCCGGCGGAGTTCTCGACCTGGAATCCTCCAACAGCTTGATTGCCAAACAAGATCGCTGACGTAACCTCCGGACCCACCTCCACAGCTACAGCATCCTGCAAAAATGTGCATCCTTGGACAATCGCACGACCTGCATCGAGCTGGATCGCAGGCGATCCTTTTCCAGCGTTGTCCCAATGAACAAAATGACATGCGCTGGCGCTAAACTGGCCCGCCTTACTCCGCATCCACACGCAGCGGTCTATCGGCCCCCAAAACGAACAGTTCACAAGACTCACCTTCCCTTCAGACTGAGGAGCGATTTCCAAGCACACCGCGCTCTTGCTGCCCCATCGGCCCACGAATTCGCCGTTGCTGATCAGCAAGCCGGGCAGTTGTGCCTGTTCAACCACAACCGCCCGTTCACACGAATCAGCCCCAATCCCGAGAAAATTGCCGTTGGCACTCCCATGTCTCGATGCAGAAAACCGATAACCAATGCCGTAGCCGAAGCAGAATGTGTTTATGACGTAGTGCCAATCGGTCCGGGCAAATTCAAACGCAACACCCTCGGTGTTAATCCACTTGCAGTACGGCTCGTCCTGGTTGTAGGCAAGGCCAAACGGCCAGAAATGCACGTTCTCGATACGCCCGATGTCGTAGCACTCGTCCACAAAAAGCCCGCGCCAAATAGGATACCCCGTCACGTTCCGCACAAGATGCCGCGCCGCGCGCAAAAGCCGAATCCCCTCGTAAGGATTCAGCAAGCAGCAGTCCTGAATCGACACGTTCTCTGTGTTCTCGGAAGCAACACAGGGCGGATACGGCACCGGCGGAACATCGGAGCGCCGCCACTCAGGGTATTCAACAATCACACCCGCCAAACCGGCATTGTGCCCGGCCAATTGGATAAATGCCGGCCCGTTTGTCGTGCCCCGTCCCGCATAGGCCAGCAAAACCGTTCCTGTAACATTCGTCGCGCCAAGTCGCGGCGGGTTCGGCGCCGACCGAAACACGCCCTGCAACGTCACGTGGGCTGGCACACGCACAGTCCCATTAATGCGGTACCTGCCTGCCGGCACCTCCACAACACCGCCTCCGGCCTGACGCGCTTCATCAAGTGCCTTCTGGAAAGCTGCCGTGCAATCAGTCTGACCATCACCCACAGCTCCTGCGGAAACAACATTCCATCTCGGTCCAAGCGGCGGGCCGGACGCCTCCTGAGCTGTCGCAGCCGCCACCACAATAAGAGCAAACGCAATCACAAGATTCATGGCAGTTTTCATACAACACAAACTCCGAATTCGCGAGTTCTGCCTTGCCATCGCAAAACCAAAACCAAATCGGTTGACGTCACCTGGCCCGCCACGGGTGATCATACGGCCCAATCAGACTCAACGGAATCGCGTCAAACAATCGTTCCCGAAAAGGCTTCGCCTTGTCCCATGCGCCGTTCAATTCCAACGCACCCGGATCGATTGCTTCCGCAATCACTCCGCTGAGCACAACCCGCGGGACCCCGCCGTCCCGGAGAGAAACCTCGCTGCATCGCACAAAGATGTTTCGACTCAGGTAATTCACATCCGCCCCGGTTCGCAGATTCGCAAGCTCCGGATACCGGTCCAAATAGTGGGGCGTTTCAGCCTCTTTGAAGAATTGCCCCGCTCGTTCGAGCCACAGCTTTTCGCCCCAGCGCGAGAAGCTCACACCCGCAAAACAGTCGAGAAACAGGTTGTTATCGACCAGATTGTCTTTGCCGCCGTGAATCTGAACACCCCCAAACATGGCAGATCCGCATCTCTCGAATACATTGCCGTACACCACGACCCCTGAAATCATGTCGTCGAGTCGCACGCCAGCAGCGCCGGTGTGCGTGCCGCCGCGGATGTCAACCCATCGGTTCCAACGAATCACCACACCGCGGTAAAGCGGGTTCCCAAACATATCCACCCCACCCTGATCATCAGATTCTTTGACCACATCACGGATAATGTTGAACTCAACAATATGGTCATTCCCTTCGATCCGCATTGCCGAAGACGGTATGTCTTCGAACAAATTGTGCGCGATCCGGTTCCCGCACCCGTCCATGTGAACAGCCGGTGCATAGGTCCGTTTGAGCCGCGAAATGTTCCGAACAACACAGTTCTCGACGTAATGCTTTCCCGGTTCCAGAGATTTCCGGTTTCCCCCATCAACTCTGGTGCCACCGCGACCCATCGTTTCAATCAGACAACCAAATATCCCGTGGTGCCACCCACCTTTGATCACAATGCCGTCGCCGCCCATTTGCCTGATCGCGCACCCGGCCACCAAACAATCCGCACCGCCCGAGATGTGGACCGCATCGCCTCTGCCCTCCTGAAAAGCAAGCCCCATTACAACCACGTGTTTGGCCTCGTTCAGATCGAAAAACGGCTGATCAAAAACACTCAAAACCACCTCCGCTGTCTCGGGTCTGACATTCGCGGGCGGCAGCCAATAAACAAACCCGGCCCTGCGATCAAGATACCACTCGCAAGGCTGGTCCAGCTCCCTGAGCACGTTCACCGCATAATAGCGCTGGTCCTTGCGGTAGCCGTAGTTCGAGTATGGTTCTGCAAGAACAAAACTCCTTTGGCCCGGATCGATCGACGACACTCTTTGGTATTCTTCGTACCAATCCCAAAACCAGTACCCGTACAGGCGCACATCCGGCTCGTCGAGCCAGCTCAAAGGCCGCTCTTCAACAAAACGAAATCGACCGTCTTTGCACCCCTTGATCGTCCCCCACACATTAAAGACGTTCGTCCCGAGAATATCGCCAGTTTTGACAAAGCCATCGTTCGGCCACCTCGCCAGCACTTGCGGGATGCCATTCACAAACAGCTCTGGCCGCTTGCGCAACTGCGTCGCATCGCCAAAGTCCCGCACGCCGAGCGCATTCAAATCCGCTTCCAACACCGAATCCGCGACGCCCGGCGAAAGGCGGCTCTTGACAGCCGCGTCTGTGATTGGCCGCCAGTGCTTGACAAGAATTCCACCTCGGAACCTGGCCAAAGCCCCACCCTTTCCACGGTAAACGATCGGCGCATCGGCCGAACCAGAATCTTCGCCCGTCAACGTGAAGGTGCGTTCAATCCGATAATCCCCCGGCTCAATCACCACCGTTATCCCGCCCTTCGGGGGCGTGCCACCATTGCTCTTCTTTACTGCCCTTATCGCTGCTCGTGCGCGTTCAAGCGTGGCGAACGGACTGCATTCCGAGCCGTCATTTGCATCTGACCCCTGAGGAGCAACGTGGAAAGTCATGGCAGGCGCCGGGAGCTCGGGCAAATCAGTTTGACGCGCAGCCCTTGAAAAACTTGCAGCAGCTACATCCGAGCTCTTCGCAATCCCAACATGCGATTTGGCTTGTTCCCGATAAAACTTCGGCAGGCTCGAATCCGAAATCTGCCTCTTCCAAACAGCAACAGCGGTGTCAACATCGCCTTTCGCAAGCGCTGTCTTCGCAAGTCCAACGTATGCCATCGCCCGCACTAAAGGCGGCAAATTGGTCGAGTTCAGGACGGATTCGAATCCTGCTCGGGCGTCGTCGAACCGGTTCTCTGCATAAGCCGCCGCCGCCTGATCAATCGCCGGACAACATGATGCGGGCTCTTTGGACGACGACACTGGCTCGCCGCAAACGCCGATCGCACACAAAAAAACCGCTACCAAAATGGATTCTTTGCCGACCAAATGACTCTGTGTCATAAACCGCACATCTTATCTTGTCCGTCAGCCCGGGAAATCTCGCTAGCCCAAAGCCAAAGTACACCCGGACCGCCATTCCGTTGAGATTGCCGTGCCAGCATGCCCGCAACCGTCGGCGCAGTCGAGCAACATCACCTGGCCGGCATATTTCGCAGCCCGGCGTAGCCGGAACCAAAGTCGCCCGACGGGCGGGACAACCCATCGCCGTTCGAGTTCCTCATTTACGCGGAAAACTGAAAGCTGTCTGGTCATGATTGTGCTACCCCAGCGCTTTTCGCTTGACCCAAGGGGCGATCCGCGCTGCTCCCAACACAACAATGTGTCTTTCCCCATAGTACCCCGTT
Source organism: Verrucomicrobiota bacterium (assembly GCA_012517065.1). Classification (GTDB taxonomy): domain Bacteria; phylum Verrucomicrobiota; class Verrucomicrobiia; order Limisphaerales; family J093; genus JAAYVR01. Next base: position 24,637 of record JAAYVR010000150.1, read on the forward strand.
CGATTTCGCCGCTGATCCCGATGGCTTCGCACGCGCTACCGCGGATGCAGTGGGCGTTGGCAGGCGCGAAGCGCTTGGAGTGCGGCAGCTTGCTGCCGCTTTGTCTCTATGCACACACAACGTGTCTGTCCCCATATGGCCCCATTCGATCTCGCCCCTGATCCCGATGGTTACTCACGCGCTGCCGCGGATGCAGTGGGCGTTGGCAGGCGCGAAGCGCTTGGAGTGCGGCAGCTCGCTGCCGCTTTGTTTCTATGCCCACACAACGCCTCTTTCCCCATATCCCATATTCCCCATCAGCCAGATGACCGGTCATGCGACGCTTTTCGATCCCGCAAATCAGGCCACCGAACATACACCAGTTGGGTGCGGCGAAGAATCGCCGCGCTCCTGCCGGCGCTGGAAAAGCCACCGACGGTCGGGAACGCGGCCGTCCTCGGCCGCATCAACCTGACGACCGACCCTACGACCCGTTTGGATCACGCAAATGCGGCGCCCGAATGTTCACCGGCTGTGGATGCACACACAACGTGTCTGTCCCCATATGGCCCCATTCGATCTCGCCCCTGATCCCGA
>JAAYVR010000151.1 GCA_012517065.1 Verrucomicrobiota bacterium
CTCCTTGCCGACGATTCTGGACATGCAGTGATAGACGACGGTTTTACCCTGAAGTTTGATTCTGGGCAGTCTCATTACAACCTCCTTGATTTGTCTTGTTCTTCTCCTTGCAAGAGGGCGACAGGCACGCAGCCGTGCCTCCCGTTGGCCGGACCGGTTGGGCGGGTCCGGGTCAGAACCCCGGGCGCCCAAATAACGTGTCTGTCCCTCTATTTGGGGGTAAAATCGCACAACACACTCCGGGAGTCAAACGGGGCAAGGGTGTTGTGGCGAGGCTTCGTGGTAGAGTGGGGCGCCTTATCGGGGCAGTTTGTCCCCGTTGCGCCACAACTGACAGAAAGACCCGAGAACAACAGCGGTCAAAGGTAAAGATCTGGTGGAGCGTTGCGAGACAGAATTGTTCATTTTGAGGCGCGGCTTGCTGCCTTTTCGCAACAAGCGCCATCGATGGCAGGAAATCAGCTTGCGAGCCATTCTGTGGAAAAAAGACCGCTTTGCGGAGATGTGGCAGAAACGTGTGACTGGTATGGATGCAGCCTTACGAAAGTGAACGGCCTCTCGCCGCCGGCGTTGGATGCTTCGCCTCGACAGGACTCAATCGGCAATTGCAAGCACGACCGGCTCACCATTGATCCCCGTCCCGTTCTCATCGCCGGTTCCAGCCACAGCCGCTTCTTCTGTTCCATTGAGATACTCGACGGGCTTGTCACTGCCGACCTCGCCGGTTGTCCGGAACTTGACGCTGACGATCTTGCTGACGCCACGCTCTTCCATGGTGATTCCGTAGAGCACATCGGCCATTGCGATCGTCTGTTTGTTGTGTGTGATGATTATGAACTGCGATTGCTTGACGAAACGTTTCAGGATTTGGACGAACCGCCTGATGTTCGCCTCGTCCAGCGGACCATCCAGTTCGTCAAGGATGCAGAACGGACTGGGCCGAACCTGGTAGATCGCAAAAAGCAGAGCGACGGCTGTCATCGTCTGTTCCCCACCGGAAAGGAGCGAGATGCTCTTGAGCTGTTTTCCCGGTGGACATGCAACGATTTCAACGCCGCTTTCGAGCACGTCATTCTCGTCAACGAGGTAAAGGTCCGCCTTGCCGCCTCCGAACACCTCGACGAACAGACTCCGGAAATTCTCGCGTATGCGTTCGAATGTCTCGGCAAACATGGTCCGGGTTTGCTCGTTGACACGGTTGATTGCTTCGAGCAATTGCGTGCGCGCGCGAACAAGGTCGTCGCGCTGCTCGGCGAGCAACTGGTATCTTTGCTCGATTTCCTCGTATTCGGTGATTGCGACGAGGTTCACCGGCCCCATTTCATCTATCTTCTTTCGCAACGCGGTTATTTGGGCTGCAACAGCGTCCCAATCGGTTGACACACCAGCGGTCTCCATTTCTTCGGGCGTCAACACAACAACCTTCGCCGGCCCTTCATCAGCAAAGGTGATTGTTATGCATTCGCTCCGGACCTCATTTAGATCCACCTGATATCGTTGCATGATGTTATCCAGCAGATTCTGGATGCTCATCCGCCGTTGGGCCAACTCGACTTCGAGTTTGCTTCGTTCTTCCTGCAGCTCGGACATCCGACGCCTTATTGCGGCAAGGTTTTCTTCTCTTGCGGCCAGCTCAGCCGATTGCCTGTCGCGCTCGGCCAGCAGATCGGCGAGCTTGCGGGCCGACAAGGCGCGATCCTGTGCAAGGCCGTCGAGCCGCATTCGTGACTCGTTGATTTCGGTCTCAGCTCTGGCTTTTCGCTGCACGGCGGTGGCTCTGTCGCGCTGACGTTGTGCGACCGTATCGCGGAGTTCCCGCAGCCGTTGTTCGAGCGGGCGCTGTTGGTTTCGCAGCGACGCGCACACCTGTTCCTGGGATGCCAACGCCACCTTGATTTCCGTCAGCGCACCGTTTGCAGCGTCCTTTTCTTTTCGGAGCCGCTCGACTTCGGCTTGGCACGCCTCGAGTTGCTGACGCATGTCGGCTTCCGCGGCTTCGCACTCGGCGATCTCGCCGGTGAGGGTTGCACGCCTCTCTTCTGCCTCGCGTTGCTGGGTTGCAAGGGACTGAATCTCGAACACGACGGTGTCGATTTTCTGATTCAGAACCCGCATGGCATTTTGCAGGGCGTTCAACTCACCCTGCCTTGTGGCCATAGCGACCTCTTGGGCGCGCAAGCCGTTCTGCACTTCCTGCAAGCCGGCCACCAGGGCTGTCTGTTCGCTCAGAAGCGCGCCTTTGCGACGGCTTATAGCCTCAACCTTTTCCTGCAGCACCGCGAGCTCATTCTCGACGGCCGCAATTAGGTTTTTTCTCGCCAGAACTGAAGACGGAGTTGCCCCTTCACGCGCGGTGTGTCCGCCGCTGTAAATGCCGTGACGGCTGAGATGTTCTCCTGTGCGCGTGACAAAATCTACTGTGCCATTGCATTCGCTCCACGCGCGCGTTGCAGTGTCAAGGTCAGGCACAAGATACGTTCGCCCTAGCAAACTGGCGACCAACGGCTTGACAAGATCGTCTGCATGAATCAGGTCCGACACAGGCAGAGCGCCCATTGCTGCCAACCGCTGTGCCAGCTCGGACGAGATCTGTTCTGTCGGCGCACCGTTCCGCAGCCCCAGAGACGCAATCGCGGCGCTGCCTGTCTGATTTGCTGCGAGCTCAGCAAGGATTGCGCAAGCGCGGGCAGGTTCATCGGTTAATATCAATTGCAGATGATGCCCTAATGCGCCTTCCACGGCCGGCACGTGTTCGTTCGAAACGTGCAAATGCTCGACCAGCGTCCCGAGCAGGCCGGGCGCGCTTTTCAGCAGGGCTTGTGCTGTCGCGCCGAAACCTTCGTGGCCTTCTTCCAACTGGCGCAGGACACCCAACTTCGAATGCTGTTCTGCCTGCGACCGCTGCAAAGATTCCAGTTCCTTTGAAACATCCTGAAGCTCTTGCTGGACCTTCTTCAGCGCTTCCTGGCGTCTTGCCAGTTCGGCTTTTTGTGACTCAGCGTTTTGGCTGTGCATGCCGGATTCAAGCGCAAATTCCTTTAGGCGCTGCTCCAAACGCAGTCGCTCTTCCTCGAGCTGGATTTTCTCGGCTGAAAGCTTTTCCAATCGGACCAGATTTGCCTGTTTTTGAAAATCGAGTGCGCTGGCTTCATTGCGCAGGCGAGTCAACTGCTGCGCTGCTGAAAACTCCCTGTCCTGGGCTGCGGAAAATTCCTCCTGGCACTTTCGCAACGCGGTCTCGATATCATTGACAACAGCGCTTCTTTTTTTCATTTCGTCGCGAAGCTCAGCCAGCCGCGATGCGGACTCTCTGACGCGTTCTCCCAAAGCGCCGAGTTCCTGCTCGGTCTCCAATCTGCGCTGTTCGGTTTCCGCGATCTCTGTCAGGAAGCGGGCATCCTGAGTCGCGAGGTCGGACAACAATTCTTCATTGAACCTTATTCGGTTCTCGTGCTGTTCGCATTCGGCCTTCAACTCGAGCTCGCGCTGGCGTGCTTGGGCGATTTCGGAATCCAGAGCGGACAATTGCTGGCGCAAGCCGCCCACTTGTTGTTCCATGCGGGACACTTCGACACTGCAGTTTTCGAGGCTGGTCCGCACTGTCTCAAGTTTCTCATCGCATTGGCAGGTCTCGGCCCGCAGGACATCGAACTGATGTCTGGCGAGCTGAGTTTCCAAGTGCTTCAACTCGGCCTCGTACTGTTTGAAACGGCGCGCCTTGCCAGCCTGCCGTTGCAACGAGATTATCTGCCGCTTTACCTCGCGAATAACATCATCGACTCGGAGCAGGTTCTGTTCAGTGTTTTCGAGCTTGCGCAACGCCTCGCGCTTTTGAGCCTTGAATCTGGTTATTCCTGCGGCTTCCTCGAAGACCATCCGGCGTTCTTCGGGCTTGCTTGACAGAAGCTGGGTCATGTTCCCTTGGGCCATTACGCTGTAGCTTGCCCGCCCAACACCTGTCCCCATGAAAAGCTGCTGGACGTCTTTCAGTCTGCAGGGTGTTTTGTTGATGAAATATTCACTTCCGCCGTCCCTGAAAACCCTTCGGGTGATTGTCACTTCACGGTACGGCAGTTCGATGCCGGCAGCACGGAGCTGAGCTTCGTCAACGCCCTCAATTGTCAGGCTGACCTCGGCATAGCCCATCTTCGGCCGTTTTTCCGTCCCGTTGAAAATGACGTCGGCCATCTCCTCTCCGCGCAAGGCCTTGGCTGACTGCTCCCCTAAAACCCACCGAACGGCGTCCACGATGTTCGATTTGCCGCAGCCGTTTGGCCCCACAATGGCCGTGATCCCCGGCTGAAAGACCAGCGAGATCTTCTCCGAGAAGGACTTAAACCCAACTGCAGTGAGACTTTTTAGGTACACCGCAACCCACTTAACTCGATTCTAAGCCCGATGTAAAGGACAAAACCACAACATACAGTGGCCGGAATGCGGTCATGCCCCAACTAATGGAGGCTCACCCAACCTTGCCGAAGTCTTTCCAATCCATTTTGTGCTCTCTATTCCAACAACGCCGATTCCCGGCCTGGCGGCACCCGCCCGAGGTGATATTGGAAGAAATCATTAAGAAAACCCGCCAATGCCCGCTGTGTTTCGGGGGCGGATTGCAGGCTGGAAACCTGCGCAAGCTCCAGCCGTGAAAGCTCTTCGGCCATGCTCACAGCGGCGGGCCGTAGTTCTGTCCTCGGCCAATCCGGGCTCAGCCCTGACTCGGCGAGAAGTTTCAGTTCAAAGGCCAACACCACCAGAGGGTTTGGATTGCCCGAGGAAAGAGTTTTTACAGCATCGCGCAGGAGGTCATACAAGGCTGGCACGGCAGTCTCTTCTTCTGCTGTGCGTTCTATCAGGCGGGCACAATAGGCTGCCTGGCAGAGCGCGCGGTAGTCTTTGCGCAAACCGGCGTGGATTTCTCGGACGACGACTTCGCGAAGTATGTGCAACGCAGAACTGCGGCTCCTGTTGAAGGTGAAATCAGCTTCATAAAACAGGTCCAGTTTCCCGCGAAACGGCGATTTTGGCCGCCGCGCGCCCTTTGCGATGGTTGAAATCCTTCCCCATGAAGGCGTCAGCCAACGGACAATCAGGCTGGTCTCGGCAAATGGCAGGGTGTGCACTACGAGCCCGGTTGCGCGCTCGACACTCATGCGGGCGGTTGTATTGCGGACAATGTGTTCTCTGCAGGTGGCAGCTCAATTCGCCGCTGGTACTCGGGGGTCACAGACCCGAGGCTGATAACGTACTTGATTCCTTCAGCAACTGACATTTCCAGCGGGATCACATCGCTTTCAGGGACAACAAGCAGAAAACCGCTGGTTGGGTTTGGCGTAGTTGGAACAAAAACTCCAACCATTTTCTTTCCGAGTTTTGCAGAGGCTTCCGGGTGTTCGTCGCTCGTGATAAATGCCACAGAGTATATTCCCCGACGCGGGTATTCGAAGAGCACCACCTGCTTGAACGCTGATTTCTTCGTGCTCGAGAAGGCCTCGTTGACCTGCTTTACGGTCACGTAAATCTTGTTGAGCAGGGGTACCCGCGAGAGGACGGTATCAACCAGCCGAATCAGTTTCCGCCCGACGTAAAACCTTGCCCCGCGTCCTATAAGGCTCACCAGCAAAACAGCGAACAACAGTGCCGCCAGACTCCAGTACCAATACATCTCGCCCTGGCCATCTCGTTCATGCGTCAGGTGGCGAGGTATGAAGAACAGTAACAGGTCGGTCACATTCGAAACGGTGCCGAAAAGCCAGCGCACTATTGCCAGCGAAATCACCGCTGGAAGCACAACGGCAAGGCCGGTCAGGAAATTGGCCCGCCATCTGGATGCTAACGATCGCATATGCGTTTTATGGATTGCCTCGCGCATGGCAACTGGCCAATCCCCTCCAGATCGAAACGGTCGCGCAGCCTTTTCAAAAGTTTGTTTTCTGCCTGTTTCATGACTCGCCTGTCGGAGGCGTTTGAGTCGTCAAATCCCCGCAAATGCAGCAAACCGTGCACCAAATACCGCACAACTTCGCATTGCCAGTTGGTGTGATATCGCCGGGCCTGTCGTTTTGCCTCGTCCAGTGAAATGACAATGTCGCCCCGCAACGGACAACCGGGACTTGCGGCGCTTGCTCCGGCCGAATGATCGAAGGCGATGACGTCCGTGGTGCCGCCATGCCCAAGCCAGCGCCGATTCAGTTGTTCCATGTCAGCATCGTCCACCAACACAACGCACAACTCGTGAGATGCCTCACGTGCTGCATTGATCGCGAGCGGCTCTTCGCTTATCGCAGTGAGAATGATTCGGCGCAGCAAAACCGAGTTCACGCGCTGGTGCGGGTGCTTGTTGCGCAAAGCCAGCTCAGGTTTTGCGGTTTCCCCGGTGAGCTTCATACGCGGCGAGAATCCGCTGAACCAGCGGGTGCCTGACAACATCCTTTTTGCTCAGCTCGACAATGGCGATTCCTTCGATTCCGGCCAGTGCCTCGCGGGCTTCGATCAGGCCGGACGCTTTCTTTGACGGGAGATCGATTTGCGTGAGGTCGCCTGTGACCACGGCTTTGGAATTGTGGCCGAGCCTGGTAAGGAACATGAACATCTGTTCGGTTGTCGAGTTCTGCGCTTCATCGAAGATGATGAACGAGTGATTGATGGTTCTTCCGCGCATGTAAGCCAGCGGAGCGATCTCGATTGTTCCGCGTTCCATCAAGCGATGCACTTCCTCGGTTGGGAGCATGTCATAGAGCGCGTCATACAGTGGGCGCAGGTAGGGTGCTAGCTTCTCTTTCAGGTCGCCAGGTAGGAACCCGAGCGCTTCACCGGCTTCGACGGCGGGGCGAGTGAGGACGAGGCGGCTGACCTTGTTTTCCCTGAGCGCGGCGGTTGCCATGGCCATGGCGAGATACGTTTTGCCTGTTCCGGCCGGGCCGATCCCAATCGTGAGGTCGTGCTGCCGGATTGCCTCAATGTACCGGCGTTGGCCGGTGGTTTTTGGCGTGACACTGGCTTTGCGGGTCGAAGTTTGGATGCGTTCTGCGTGGAGGCTTTCGAGAGCGGCGACGCCCTCGTTTTTAACGACTGCCAGTGCAAGGGCGAAATCTTGGTTGCGGACTGCGCCGCCCGATTTCAGCGTGCCTTCCAACAGTTGAAACAAATGCCGTGCTCTGCCGATGGCCTCTCCGTCTCCTTCGAGTTTTATCCACGAATCGCGTGCGGTTGCGCGCACATCAAGCGCTTCCGCGAGCGCAGCAAGGTTTCGGGGGTCGTTGTTGTACAGTTGTTGTGTTAGACGTGCGCTTTCGAAATGAAGTGTTTCTGTGGCCATTTCGGGGGAGCTACAAAGACTGTGTGGGCTGAGCCTGGGATTGTTCTGCGAGCGCGGCGCGCAACTGTGCTGCCAACTCGGTCAACGCCTGCGGGACCACGGTTGTCTCTGCCAGAACTGGCATGAAATTGGTGTCGCCGTTCCATCTTGGCACCACGTGGATATGCAGGTGCTCGGTTACTCCGGCGCCTGCCACGCGCCCAAGATTGATTCCCAAGTTGAACCCATCGGGTTTCATCACTTTCTTCAAAGCATTCACGCAACGCCGCGTCAACAGCATTAAGTCCGTCAACTCTGCGTCGCTCAGTTCATCCAGGTTCGAGGTTTGTCGATACGGAACAACCATCAAATGCCCGCCTGTATATGGATACGAGTTCAGCAATGCATAACAGCTCCGCTCACGAACCAGAACAAGGTTCCCAACATCGTCATTCGACTGCGCAATGCGCGTGAACAATGACTGGTCTGTAGTCGGCGACTTCGGCGCCAGGATGTACTGGATTCGCCACGGCGCGTGGAGGTGTTCCATGATTCAACGCTAATCACAGCAGAGACTTTTGTAAAGCCATAGTCTAATCGCCATGCCCGAGTTTTGCAAATACAGGATAGTGTCATCTTAGCCGGCATACGCGCAGCCTCGTGAAGGCATCGGCTTCGCAGAATGGTCGGGGTTGAAATGTGATCGATAATGAAGGGTGCAATCGGCTTGCGGCTGGCCCAGCTACAAATGCGCTTGTCCAACGTGCCCGGCTTTCGGGCCTTTGGCGCTGATTCAATAATTGCATCAATTCGTCTCTGATTCGCACGATGGTCGGCAAGTGTTGGTTGGATCAAATCAGTAACTACAAATGGCTGTGAAAATGCGTTGTCAGGCTTTGGGGAGAGGGATTATACTTTGGGCGCAGTGAGATCATGACGAAAGGTGAAGTCAAAATCAGAGTGTCCGTCCCTACGACCGGTTATCGTCGGCGGATGTTTTTCAACCGATTTGCCATCCAGTGGATTTGCGGACATGCTCTGGCCCACTTTGCGCTCGTGGATGCTGTCGGCAACTTGCGTGACAGCTACGCTTGCGTGCTGAGTCGGCAAACTCTTAACGAAAGCCGCGAGAGGTTAGGCAAATACCTTGCGCGGATTGGCACGCCGGAAAATCCGGAGGCAGACTGGGTGCCGCCTGCACAAGGGCAAACCGACATGGCCAATTTCATTTTGATGGGTTACGGTGAAGAAGCCGAGATCTTGCTGGCTGCTTTCGCGGTGGGGCCGGCTATCCAACGATCGAAGGAGAAAAACGAAGAAATTGCTATGGAGCCGGTCGCATGCCTGCGGTGTGATTTGGAAACCCAGCGACAATTCTTGGCAGCTCTCCTTGAACAAGAAGCCGAGACATGAAAACAACCACAGTTGTGCGGATGTCCGAGCGGGTCGTGTTGCCCACGGTGCTTGCGATAAGCTTGGCCGATGGCACTGCAGCCGCGCAAGCCGTGCTGACATCTCATGTCGAGCACTGGTCTGCCCCGGAAAACTTCGGGGCGACACATTTCACCCAAGTCGAAGATACCCGGACTCGATGTTACAGCGAGCAGGCTTCTCGATGGACCAAGGCCATGGCGAAACGATTTCGCGAACTGGTGCGCAAAGAGGCGTTGGGGAACTTGACCAACGATGAGTCTGTGGAACTGGAGCGGCTCGCGCGCGATCGGCGCGACCTGCTCCACCCGCGCACGATCGAGGAAGTGCTTTGGGAAGCCAAGCAACGCAAGGTGACGGCCAAGTTGATTGAAGCGCTCAGGGAGTATGTGGAGTTCCACCGAGCCCCGCATTAGGCGTGGTCCGCCGCCCGTTAAGCGGCTCACGCGTCGGAACTATCGCAATGTTGCCATCGACGCGCTGCGGCGAGATTTCGAAGACCGCTGCGCGTACTCGTGTCAGCACTTAAAGAGGGCAGGCGGCCTCAAGGCAATGGAGATCGACCACTTTGACCCACGTCTGAAGGGAAAGTTGATCCAGCGATACGACAATCTGTTTCTGGCCACGCGGCATTGCAATGCCGCGAAGGGTGACACTTGGCCAACGCGAGCCGAGGAAAGGCTCGGGTTGCGGTTCTTGAATCCGTGCATGGAACTGGATTACGGAGGACACATCTTCGAGGATCCACACACGCATTTGTTGGTCGGCGTCACCCCGGCAGGGCGGTTTCATATTCGTATGCTCGACCTGAATGCTGGCCATCTCGTAGCGGAGCGGCGGGAGAGGGCAGAAATCAGCCAGTTGCTAGCTAATGCGCCGTTCACCCTCCGGACGGGACGATCACCGGACAGCTTGACTGATCTGGTAAGGGCCTTGCGAGAACAGCTCGAAGAAATGATTCCGGAATTGCCAGTTTTGCCACGGGTTCCCCAAAGCCGCCATATTCCATAAACTATTTGAAGACAGCCTCTTGGCAAACTATTTGGACATATAAAACACGCAGGCTAAAGTCGTGGTACTTACTTGTCAGTGCTCAGGCCGCCGGAGCTTCTTTGCTGGGGTGTAGCTGCTGCACCCGGAACTGTCATGGGCGGGACGGGTTCTTTAGGCGGGGGCATCGGTTTGCCGACCAGTCTATAGAACTCAGGTCCGTCCAGTGTCTCCTTCGACAGCAACTCAGCAGCGATTCTCTCGAGTTGATCGCGGTGTTCGGTCAGGATTTCTTTCGCTTTGGCATATGCATGGGCAAGCAGCGATCTGACTTCCTCGTCGATTTCACGCGCTGTTTGCTCTGAACAGTCGCGCTGGAGCGACGATTCAGCAGTGGGCAAGAACAACGCTTGCCGCTGAGCACAATGCGTCAGGCCGATTCGCTCGCTCATGCCGAACATTGTTACCATCTGCCGCGCAAGAGCGGTCGCGCGTTCGAGGTCGTTTTGCGCTCCTGTGCTTACTTCGCCGAACACCAGTTCCTCGGCTGCCCGTCCGCCCAGCAGACCACAGATGCGATCGACAAGCTCGCTCCTGGTGAGAAGGAACTGGTCTTCGTTTGGCAGTTGCATTGTGTAACCCAACGCAGCCCGCCCGCGTGGCACCACGCTGATTTTGTGCACCGGATCGGCGTGTTCGCTGTGCGCGGCTACAAGCGCGTGGCCAACCTCATGGTAAGCCACGCGGCGCTTTTCTTCGGAGTTTAGTCGCCTGCTGCGCCGCTCGGGGCCAGCCACGACTTTTTCGATGGCTTCTTCAAGGTCGCGCTGAGTGATTTCCTTGGCCTTGCGCCGCGCCGCAAGCAGTGCCGCCTCATTCAGCACGTTTGCAAGGTCAGCGCCGGAGAAACCGGCCGTTGCAGCTGCGATCCGACGTAGATCAACATCGGCTGCGAGTTTCTTGTTTCGCGCGTGGACTTTGAGAATGGCTTCGCGGCCGTCGATGTCAGGGGCATCGACCACGATCTGCCTGTCGAACCTGCCTGGCCGGAGCAGCGCCCTGTCGAGCACCTCGGGCCGATTCGTCGCTGCAAGAATAATCACGCCCGTGTTGGCCTCGAACCCGTCCATTTCGACAAGCAGCGCATTCAATGTTTGCTCGCGTTCGTCGTTTACTGCGCCCACGTGAACACCCCGCTGCCGTCCAATGGCGTCCAGCTCGTCTATGAAAATGATGCAGGGCGCGTGTTCCTTGGCTTGTCGGAACAGGTCGCGAACCCTTGCCGCACCGACACCGACGAACATTTCCACGAAATCAGCGCCGCTCATCGAGAAGAACGGAACTCCGGCTTCCCCTGCCACGGCGCGTGCCAGCAATGTTTTCCCCGTGCCAGGCGGCCCGACCAACAGGGCCCCTTTTGGTATGCGTGCGCCAAGCTCTTGGTATTCCTTCGGGTTCTTGAGGAACTGCACGACCTCGCGCAATTCTTGCTTGGCCTCTTCACAGCCGGCCACGTCGTCAAAGGTGACGCCCGTGTTCTTGTCAACGATCAGTTTTGCTCTGCTTTTCCCCACGCCGAGGATTCCTTCGCTGGCGGCTCCAACACGCCTTGCAATCAAGGACCACAAGCCGATCATGAACGCAATTGGCAACACCCAGGCCAGCAGGAATTGCGAAAGCGGGTTTGGTCGCGTTCCGGTGTACTCGACGCCCGCGGCTTGAAGTTCCTTCACAAGATCAGGGTCCTCGACTCTGACTGTCCGAAACAGGAACGGTTTTGTTTCTGCGATTGCTTTTTCCATTCCATGGGCAAGTTCAATCCTGTTCGTCGGCAGCGGCCTGATTTCAGGAACCGCAACGGCGTTTGTTTGGCGCGCTGCCAGAGGAACGACACGCCCAACGATCTCGTCCTGTTTGATGGCTGCTTCGACGACTTCGCGTCGTTCGAGGTGAGCCTTGAACTGGCTGTATGGGATTGTACGAATTGCCAGTTGTTGATAGACCCCTTGCCACCCCCAGAGCACAAGGAGCGTGGCAACGATGTACCATATCAGCCAGCGGGTTTCCGGCCCGAACTTGCCGGGCAACTTTATCGTCGGAGGCGGCTTCTTCATATAACGCACTGGTTCGGACAAGCCAGGCATTGCCTGCTTTGCCGGGTATGATGCGAACAGTTGTTGTTAGGAATAATTGCAGTTCCCATCTCTTACTGCAAACCTAACGACTCCACGCCCGGCGTGCAAGGCACTGCGCGCCCAAGCTAATGCAAGGTTTCATGAGAAGTGGGGCGTGCCGTCCCCGGCTCTCCGAACCGGGGCAGACACTTTTTCTCGTTTCCGCGAAGAATCAGCGAACCGGGCAAATCAACGTAGGTCTGCCGGGCTTCAATTCCGGGTCTGCTCGCTTTGTCCCAACGTGGCTGGCTGGAAAAATTCGCCCCAGAATATTCAAAGAGGAAAATTCGATCCCTGTTTTTGGTCTTCATTCCACAGTTCGAGGAACAGCGGTGTAACGCCATGCGTTTCCTGCAGTTTTGCCAAAACCGGTTGCAGCTCGTCGGCGTCATAACGCTGCATGCATGGGCTCGGGTTGAGGCGCAGTCTCGCCAACAGAATATCCACACGGCTTGACATGTCGGCGGGCTTTAAAGAAGCTGGCAGTGCGTTCCGTCCATCAGGGCGGCCGCAGAAATCAAGGTTTTTGCATGAGAACAAATCAATTCTTTGCTGGGATGATTGTTGGGCTGGCTCTGGCATGCGGAGCTGAAGTTCGCGCAGGGGAGACTGTCGAGCCTGGGTTCACATCGCTATTCGATGGCCGGACGTTGTCTGGATGGAAACTCGTGGGAGGGCACGGGCCGGGATACATCGTCCGCGACGGTTGCATCGTTTGCCCTGCCGATGGGGGAGGGAATCTGTTCACAGAGCGCGAATACAGCGATTTCGTGTTTCGTTTCGAGTTCAAGCTTTCGCCCGGCGGCAACAATGGGATTGGCATCCGCGCGCCGTACGAAGGCGACGCCGCATACGTCGGGATGGAAATCCAGGTCCTGGATGATTATGCCGACCAATACAAGACTCTTTACCCGTGGCAATATCATGGGTCTGTGTACGGCATCGTTCCTGCCAAACGGGGTTCGTTGAGGAAAGCCGGCGAGTGGAATGAAGAGGAGATTGTTGCTCAGGGCCGGCACATCAAGGTAACCGTAAACGGCCAGGTGATAGTTGATGCTGACTTGAACCAGGTTGCTGACGCTGAGGTCATCCGAAAACACCCCGGTATGTTCAGACCCAAAGGCCACATCGGGTTCCTTGGCCACAGCTCGCATGTTGAGTTCCGCAACATTCGGATTCGCGAGCTGCCTGCTCAGGCCGAAGCCGATAACGTGGCCCCGGAGGGATTCGTCGCACTTTACAACGGCAAAGACCTCGCCAATTGGAAAGGGCTTCTCAAGAGTCCGTACGACAACCCCGAGAAACGCGCCAAACTCGCGGCGGCTGAGCTGGCTCAACTGCAGGCCGAAGCGGACCGCAGAATGCGCGAGCATTGGAACTCGGAAAACGGTGTTCTGGTCTTCGACGGCAAAGGCGACAGCCTCGCTACTGCCAAAGACTACGCGGATTTCGAGCTCCTGGTTGATTGGAAGATTCTGCCCCGCGGCGACAGTGGGATTTACCTGCGCGGCACCCCTCAGGTCCAGATTTGGGACCCGTACACGCAGCCAACACAGGCTGGCAGCGAGGTCGGCTCCGGCGGCCTTTATAACAATCAGAAAAACCCATCCAAACCACTCAAGGTCGCGGACAAACCAATCGGCGAGTGGAATCGGTTCAGGATAATAATGGTCGGCGAGAAAGTGCACGTGTTCCTCAACGACGAGCTGGTGGTGAACGACGTCACACTCGAGAATTACTGGGACCGGAGCAAACCCATTTATCCTTCAGGCCAGATCGAGCTTCAGAACCACGGGAACAAATTGTTTTTCAAGAACATTTACATCCGGGAAATCCGGCGGTAAACAGCGACGCCTTTTTTTGCGGCGCGGCGATGCCGCACCAGATGATCCGGCTTTGAGAATTGCGTGGGCTGGAAGGGATGCCGAGGCGGTTGTGCCGAATCGCTGCGGGCGATTTCGCGCCTCCGGAGTCGGTTCGTTAAAGGCAGGCGGGATCATTGGAGAACAGAGTGTTGAACAACCAGAAAGCTCGCGGCGGCTTTACAAGTTGTCCATGTCGTCGGTAGAGTGGCTGTATGCAAGCAGTCATTCAAGGTCCGGTCTATGTAGTGGGCGATAACATCGACACCGACCAAATTATTCCTGCGGAGTATCTGAACCTTGTTCCGACTATTCCGGAAGAGTACGAGAAACTGGGCGCATACGCGCTTTGCGGGCTTCCTCAAGACCTTTATCCTGTGCGGTATGTCCAAGAAGGCAAGTTGGACAGTGTTTATCCAATCGTTATCGCGGGGAAAAACTTTGGTTGTGGCAGTTCACGAGAGCACGCTCCGATAGCGCTGGGTTCGGCCGGCTGCAAGGTTGTCGTGGCCGAAAGTTTCGCGCGAATCTTCTTCCGCAACAGCGTCGCCACAGGCGAACTGTATCCGTGCGAGAGCGAGAACCGCATTTGCGACAAGGTCAAGACGGGTGAGGTTGCCGTGGTCGATTTGGACGCTTGCACTTTGACTGTTTCCAACAGTGGCAAAGTTTTCCGATTGAAACCGTTGGGTGATGTTCGGCCTGTTGTCGATGCAGGCGGTCTGTTCAATTACGCCCGTTTGGCAGGAATGATATCTGGCGAGGCGCGTCCCAAAGCCAACCAGCCCGGAAATCGTACTGCCTGACAAGGCCAACACTCAAAGATTGATTCCGGTGAGGTTTCCGGGTTTTTGACTTGTCAGCCGGGGGCAACGCCTCGGGAAACGAGGCTACCCGGAATCGTCCACGCTCTGAAGAGAGCGGAAGCCGGCAGAGGCGAGAAATGTCACGACTCATGGGCTGGTGGCCTGTGGTTATCGTCGTTCAAGCGTGCGCGCTTCCATTCATCCCGTTGGATGTTGAGCGTTGTACGTTGCGCGTTGAATGTTTCGAAGTGGAGTGCCGATCAGGCAGCCATGTTGACAACGCTCACCCTCTAACTTGCAACTCGCAACGTTTGGCCGAAGACCGGTCTTTGGCATGGGATTTCGAATCTTGTGCCTGGCACACTATTCACCGGCAAAGCGCTGCCGAAGAGCCCCGGTTGGCTGAGTTTCTATCCTTGCTCAAGGTCGATGGGATTATGAGCCTGACGAGCAACCCCTGCTCCACGCCGCAACTCAGGCGGACCTGATGCGCACGTCAAGCGCACACCGCGCAAAGACTTTTCGCCACTAACAAAAACGCCGGTCAATCCGGTCCGTGCCACCGCGCCAGTCGGTCGCGCAGTTGGTCCAGATGACTTGCAGCTCGGTCAAGGCCAACAGCGAAATCGCGCTCGATTTGGGAGTACTGCGGGATTTCGCCCCATGCTGTGACCGTGAAGACCTCAAAAGCGTGCGGCGAGTCGATCCCGAGTTCGCGGTTTTTGCGATCGAATCGGCGGCGCAGAGTTGCGCACCAGTCGTCGATGTTGCGTGGCGTCTCCATACGATGACGGCCCACCCATGGGAGCCATTCCATAATCTGCGACTGGTGGCACCAAGTCATCTGAGTGATTTTCTCGAATGCGGGTTCGACATCGATTGCAATGTCGTGGGTGTTGCCGCCGAACATGTAACCGTCGTACACGGCGATTATGACCGGGACCTTGCAAGGCTTTGAAACGGTTTCGTCGGCCGGGTATTCCGGAGTGAAAGCGTGTGGGACATTGATCATGTAAGCAACTTCGCGCACGGCTTGGGCGACGGCGAGGTGGTCAACGTGAACTCCAGCCAATGGATCAGCAGGCAAAGGCGGACAAAACAGGTAGTCCGGCTCGAAATCTCGGATGGCTTTCCACAGAGCGGCAAGGAATTCGGGTGTTACCCGCAGGCACGCTTCACGCGGCACGCGTCCGTCCGGCAAACGGAGGAGTTCGAAACAATACCCGCCAATCTGTGCGCTTCTGCGCTGTTCCTCGAACCTGATGCGGCCTGTCTCTTCCCGAGTTCGGAAATGATGTCCGGCCTCGCCGTCTGTGCAGATGATGACTTTTGATTGGAACTGCTCGTTCAGTGACGACCGCAACAGTTCGAAAGTGCCGGCTGCGGTGAACTCATAGTCATCGTAGTGAGCATGAACAAACAGAGTTTTCATCGTTGCAAGTGGACATTGTGCAAGAAACGCATCCGCAGCCCATGATATCCACAGTCGGCGTGGATGTCAGCAACGGCTTTGGTCTCGACGTTATCGAACCAACCTGAAGAACGCGTGTGAATAGCCCGCTGGCGCGCGATATGGAGAGGCACTGTTCGGAACTTCCTCCCACGACTCCGTCAATGAACGGCACATTTGAAGCCGCGCATCGCCGTTCCAACGCAGAACAGGTCCGCCCGGTTCGAGTTCGATTCTGAGGCTTGCCGGGCTTGAAGAACCGGGTTTGAGGCGGGCCAAACCGTGGACGGGTTGGAATCCAATCCGCGTGAAAGCGCCGCCGACGAGCACTCCACCGTCTTTCTCGGCGAGCAGAGCGTTGACTACGGCGTCTGTGCCAGCTTTGATGCCGGAGGCCGCAGAAGGGTCTGCCAAATTGCCGTCGGCGCCTGTTTGGACGATGTTGTTGTAAGGTACACTGTCGTAACTCGAAAACTCGCCTGCCAATAGCAACCATGCCCCAGTATAAGGCTGGACCGAATACACGATTGGCAAATCACCGCCATCGACACCCAAGCCTGGCACAAACTGCGCATCAAACGAACCGTTCTTCTCGAGTCTTGCGATGCCGCTACGCGGGTGGCCGTTTATGTTTTCAAAGGCCCCCCCGATCAGAATTCTGCCGTCTTCTTGCTGCACAATAGCGAGAATTTGCACCGTTCTGCCGGTAATGTGCAGATCGCTGCCGAAACCCGGATCGAGGTCGCCGTTTGGCAGGAGACGCGCGAGGCTGTTGCAAGGGCTCCCGTTGACGGCGTCAAAGAACCCCCCGATCAGTATGCGGCCATCAGATTGAACAAGCATTGCGTACACCTCGCCGGCGCCCCCTCGGTAGGTAATCACCGGATCAAAAAAAGCATCAATCGCGCCTGACCAATCGACTCGCGCAATGCCAGGTCTCATGTACGATCCGAACGACGTGAAAGCGCCGCCGACCAACGCGCCGCCGGCGGGTTGCCGCGCGAGCGCATAGACGGGGCCATTTGGTCCCGAGCCGGCATTGAACTCAGTGTCAAGTGTGCCGTCGGCGTCCAACCGGGCAATATTGATTCGAGGAACGCCTGCAACAGCGTCGAATTCGCCCCCAACCAGCAACTGTCCTTTCTCCAGACACAGAATTGCATTAACAACGCTGTGTGGCGCAAATGCTGAAATGAACTCCGGATCGAGTTTGCCGCTATCTGTGAAGCGAGCCAGGGCATGGCGTTCCACGCCATCTACAAGTTCGAAGTTGCCCCCCGCCACGAAACCGCCGTCCTGGCTGCGCGCCAGTGAATTGACACAGCCCACTTTCAAAAACCGCAAAGCCGTTGCACTGAACTTTGGGTTCGGCAATCCGTCTTGTGTGATTTGCGCAATACAACTGCAATGTTCACCTTGAAAACACGAGAAATCTCCTGCTGCCACGAATGACCCATCCTCCAAAAAAGCCAAATCATTGATGACACCCGGCATTCCTGCATCATCCGTGAACCCGCTGCCGGGATCGAATTTCTCGTCCACCAGTCCGTCGTCAGAGAGTCTTGCGATGCTAAATCTCGGCACTTTGCCAACCGTGCTAAAATGCCCGGCCACGATGATCTGGCCGTTGGCTGTGACACGGAGAATCGTTGCGACCGGTTCGCCGGGGCCATTAACGCCTTCAGACACGTCGAAGTCCAAATCCAATTCTCCCTCCGGAAGCAGCCGGGCAAGGCCGCGCCTCACCTGGCCGTTCACACTGTCAAACCGCCCGCTCAGCAAAACACGGCCGTGGCGATCGATCTCGATGGCGCGCACATAAGCGAGGCCGGGGCTCCATTTGACCTCAGGCTGGAAAGCACCATCGATCGTTCCATCCGGCAAAAGGCGGACAATCCCCTCACGGCTTTCCCCGGCGAACTTGGTGAATGCGCCAGCGACCACAATTCTGCCGCCCTCTTGGATTGCAAGATCATACACGACTGCGAAGCTGTCTTCGGCGCCTTCGCCGGGATCGAATGTGTCATCCAATTGCCCTTCAGCCGTCAGGCGAGCTATGCAGGACCGTGGCACACCCGAAATCGACTTGAATCGCCCACCGATCAGAAGACGCCCGTCCGCCTGCACTCGAATAACCCGCACTTCAGACCCGTCCCCGTCTATACTTGGACTGAATCCCGGGTCCAAACTACCGTCCGGTTTCAACCGCACGAGGGAAGTTCTGGGTTCACCGCCAAACTCGGCGAACTGTCCGCCCAGCACAATTCTCCCGTCAGACAACAAAGCTGCGGCGAGGATCGCTCCGCGAGTCCCCGGCCAGCATTTGAACGTGCCATCGATATTGCCTTGCGAATCTATCCGAATGATCCCGTTCGCCGGCACATTCCCAACTGAGTTGAATGAACCGCCAATGAGAATACGGCCAGATGGCTGCGGCAAAGCAACTTGAACTCGAACACCCTCCGGAGTGGCCATAAGCGGGTGAAAACTTGCATCCGGTTCAAACACGACCCGCTCTTGTGCAATTGCTTGCACCCAGACCAACAGCGCAATGAAGACAGCCGCCAGAGCTCGTGAGACGCCAACACAAAGCCTTGGCGGCGCAGCCAAAGCTCGTTGCAAGGCCGGCCTCAAACTCTTTTGCGCAGCGTGGTTCTCGGTAAACATCCAGCAACTTCCTGGCTACTTGACAGCATTCTGGATGCCGAGTTTGCGCCTTTTTCCCCAAAGTTCGCCCGGCTTGAATATGCCAACCGGCGTAATGATGCCCGTCACCAACTCAGGAGGGGTCACATCAAACGCCGGATTGCACGCTGAACTTCCCGGGTTTGCTGTCCGAACCCACTGGCGCCTGCCGTTGTCGGCCGCCCCCCACGCACCCAACACTTCCTCCTGATCACGTTCTTCAATCGGGATTTGCCTGCCGTTTCGCAATTCCCAGTCAATCGTCGAAAGAGGAATCGCCACATAGAACGGGATTCTGTGTCGCGCCGCCAAAACCGCTTTTGTGTAAGTGCCGATCTTGTTGGCAATCTCACCCGTCCGCGCCACGACACGATCGCTGCCCACAATGACGAGATCGATTTCGCCTCGTTGCATGAGATGCCCGGCAGCATTGTCGGCAATCACCTGATGCGAAATGCCCTGCTGATAAAGTTCCCACGCCGTCAATGCCGCTCCCTGCAACCGCGGCCGGGTTTCATCGCAGAACACGTGAAACTTGATACCCCGCTCTTGTGCTGCATAAAACGGCGCCGTGGCCGACCCCACATCAACAAAAGCCAGCCACCCTGCATTGCAGTGCGTGAGAATTCGCGTGCCCGATCGAATCAATCTTGCCCCATGTTCACCAATGGCTCTGCATTGATTGACCTGTTCTTCTGCGAACGCGCGCGCAGCGGCCATTGCCAATGCCTTGCGCTCAGCCACAGTTCGGCCTGTTTGCATCCGCGCCCTGACCTGATCCATCGCATTGACCAAATCCACAGCGGTCGGGCGCGTCGATTTCAGCGTGTCATAAACGCGCTGGGTCCACAGATCGAATTCGGCCTGGTTCTTACCACTGAACTGCCGCAGCCCCTGCGCCAAACCATAGGCAGCAGTCGCGCCTATTGCCCCCGCGCCGCGCACCGTCATGTCGCGGATTGCTGCTGCTGTTTGTTCGAAACTGCGCAGCTCTACGATCTTGAACTGGTGCGGAAGCAGCCGTTGATCGATCAACCGCACAACGTTGTCGCGGGCGCCGTAGTCAACGGTGCGATAATGCATCGCCCGCCCATTAACTGTTACTTTCATGACAAGAACTTTGCGTTCCAAACCGATCACAGTGGCGCCTCTGATCGATCAGCGCCCCGGTTTGTTCTCATGGGCCGAACACGGCCCGGCATACAATCACCGACGCCACTATCCCGGCAAAATCAGCCAACAGCCCGGCCACAACAGCATGTCGTGCGCGCCGGACTGACACGGCCCCAAAGTAA
Source organism: Verrucomicrobiota bacterium (assembly GCA_012517065.1). Classification (GTDB taxonomy): domain Bacteria; phylum Verrucomicrobiota; class Verrucomicrobiia; order Limisphaerales; family J093; genus JAAYVR01. The sequence continues at coordinate 19,988 of JAAYVR010000151.1, forward strand.
ACTGCTATCACGTAGAAAGTTGTTTCCGTACTTCCCAGTAACGTGCCGCCCATCCGCGTCACAATGTGATCCGGCCCGAGTGTCTTGGCCAGATCAGCAAACAGTCCTATGGTCGCGCTCCCGCTCAAAGGGCGTGTCAGTGCCATGGGCAACAGGTCAACCGGAAAACCAACTATCCCCAACACCGGAGAAAGTCCCCTGCCAAGCATCTCAACGCCACCGGCCGCTCTGAAAACACCGATCGCCACCAGCATCGCAACAAGAAATGGAATGACCCGAATAGCGATTCCAAAACCTTCCCTTGCCCCAGCTACAAATTCTTCATACACCCGGACCCCGCGCACCACTGCGCACAGTGGCATCAAACCGAGCAGGAACGGCACTGCCAACACTGACACCGCGTTCATTGCTCGGATGAACGATCCTGATTCGCCCGTCCTCGCGTTCCTTGCCATCTCGTTCGCAAAGAACACCATGAACAAAAGCACGAACCCAAAAACAACGGCCAACTGCCACGCGCGCCACGGGCCAGTCTTGTTTCCATTGGCCGGCTCGTCCGTTTCAGCGATGTTCTCGGCGGCTCCAGAGACTGTCTCATTTGGCAGACTCGTTGGCAGTCTGTAGCCCGGGAGTTTCTCGAGCGTTTTGACTGCGATCAATCCAACCGCCGTTGAACAAAATGTGGCAATCAGCGTTGTGCCCACAATGGCTGTGGGATTGCTGGCGCCCGCCGCCGCCAGAATGCCGATCGCGGTGGCGGGTATCAACTGCAGTGAACTTGTATTCAGTGCCAGAAAAGTGCACATGGCGTTTGAGGCCGTGCCGGGCGTGGGATTGAGTTTCTGAAGGTCGTTCATTGCGCGAAGCCCGAGTGGCGTGGCTGCGTTGGCCAGTCCGATTACATTGGCCGCCATGTTCATGAGCATCGAGCCCATGGCGGGATGATCGGGGGGCACGTCCGGGAACAGACGTTGCATTAGAGGGCGCAACGCTTTGGCCACTGCCTGAATTAGTCCCGCGCGCTCTGCCAATCGCATCAGCCCAAGCCATAGCGCGGTTATCCCGACAAGCGGCAGGGCGATCGACATCACCCCCGTCTTTGCGGAGTCAAATGCCGCGTCTGTCAGTTGCTGCAGTCTTCCCTGCCACCCGCCTATTGCGACGGCGAAGATCAGCAGGCCGAACCATATGTAGTTAAGCATTTGGTCAAGCAGGTTCCAAATTCTACCAGCGGACGCCTGTCTGCTGGAAGTCCCGTTTTCCGTCCAAGATATCCCGCCGACCGACGTCGCCGGCTAGCGAGTGAACCTTTTCAGTACCGTACCCTCGGGCCTTAATCCGCTGGTACACTCTCAAATCTCAGTAAATGGTCAGGTCTCAGTGAGTGGGACTCTTGACGCGGGCCCGGTCGGGCGTTGAATCCCCACTTGGCAGCGGTTTTTGGCGGAAGAGAGGAGGCTCCTGCTTGCAAATGAACGCTTCGACAAGACGCAATGGTGACACACTACCCCAATACTCCGACAAAGCCCTCCACATTACCACAGAGCCTTGCGAACACCCTGGCCCCGTTTGACTCCCGGAGCGTGTTGTGCGATTTTACCTCAAATAGAGGGACAGACACGTTATTTGGGCGCCCCGGGTTCCGACCCGGACCCGCCCAACCAGTCGGCCAACGGGAGGCACGGCTGCGTGCCTGTCGCTCTGTTGCAAGGAGAACAACAATACAAATCAAGGAGGTTGTAATGAGACTGCCCAGAATCAAAC
>JAAYVR010000152.1 GCA_012517065.1 Verrucomicrobiota bacterium
CGTAAAAAGAAAGCGGCAGCAAGCTGCCGCACTCCAAACGCTTCGCGCCTACCAACGCCCACTGCATCCGCGGCAGCGCCTGAAAAACCATGGGTATCAGCGGAGGAAGCCAACGCGGCCACATGGGGACAGACACGTTGTTCGCGCGTAAAAACAAAGCGGCAGCAAGCTGCCGCACTCCAAGCGCTTTGCGCCTGCCAACGCCCACTGCATCAGCGGCAGCGCCTGAAAAACCATCGGGATCAGCGGCGCAAGCCAACGGGGCCAAATGGGGACAGACACGTAGTTGGTTCGGGCGACGCCGTGCCGCAGAATATGCGGGCTAGCACTGCATGACCCGAGCCCACACAATGTCCAGCCCGGCCAGTCATTAGACAATTGCATGATCAAGATAACTGAAATTTCGCTTTGAATTCCGACAAAATGCCCTCCAACATGCGGGCTTCAGTGTTTAGGGCATGAAACGTACGCATCATTGCAACGAACTGCGAATAGAGCATGTTGGACAAGTGGTAACGCTCTGCGGCTGGGTTCATTCCAGGCGCGATCTGGGCGGCGTCATCTTCATCGATGTCCGGGATCGCGAGGGACGCACTCAAGCCGTGTTCGATCCATCGCTGCTTCCCCAGAACGTATTCGACCTGGCAGCCTCGTTGCGAAACGAGAGCGTCATCCGCGTGTCAGGCAAGGTCCGAAAGCGCCCCGACGGCACGGATAACCCGAAGATCGCGACGGGCCAGATCGAAGTAGTTGCCGCCGAACTCGAGGTGCTGAATCAGGCTGATCCACTGCCATTTCAGATTGACGATCCCGACTCCGCAGCAAAGGTGAACGAAGAAATGCGATTGCGGTACAGGTACCTTGACCTGCGTCGGCCCGAGATGGCAAGGAACATCCGGCTTCGTCACAAGCTTGCCGCCGCGACGCGGCGTTACTTTGATGAAAACGGGTTCATCGAAGTCGAGACGCCAATGCTTTTCAAATCCACACCCGAAGGCGCAAGAGAGTTCATTGTGCCGTGCCGAACGAACCCGGGGCAGTTTTATGCGCTGCCGCAATCGCCGCAACAATTCAAACAGATTCTGATGGTGGCTGGGATCGAACGGTACTTCCAGCTTGCGCGCTGTTTCCGAGACGAAGACCTGCGCGCAGACCGCCAGCCCGAGTTTACACAAATCGATGTCGAGATGTCGTTTGTCGAACGCGAGGATGTTTACGCCTTGATTGAAGGTCTGCTGAAGGTCTTGTGGAAGGAAGCACTTGGCATTGATGTGGCGACGCCTTTCCCGCGCATGCCGTACAGCGAGGCAATGAACCGTTTCGGCATCGACAAACCGGACACTCGATTTGGGCTTGAGCTGGTGGATTTGAGTGATGACTTCAGAACCAGCAGTTTCAGACTTTTCAGTGGCGCGGTCGCATCGGGCGGCGTTGTGAAGGCGTTGAACGCCAAAGGGCTGGCCTGCGCAACACAAGGCCAGTTGGAAACAATGACCGGGATCGCCACGGAAGCTGGCGCCAAAGGACTCGCCTTTATCAAGGTCGAAAACGGCGAATGGAAATCGCCAATAGTCAAGTTTTTGACGCCTGCGGAAAAAGAGACATTGCAGCGGCGTCTCGGGATCGAGGAAGGCGACCTCATCCTTTTTGCTGTGGGCGAATGGACAATGGCGTGCGAAATTCTCGGCCGAATCAGGCTTTACGCTGCGGAGGTTTTGAAGGGCCAAGGCAAGCTTGCGATTCCAGAAAACCGATATGATTTCCTGTGGGTGGTGGATTTCCCGCTGCTGAGCTTCGACAAGGAACAGAATCGGTGGTATTCGAGTCATCACCCGTTCACCGCGCCGGTTCCTGAAGACATTCCATTGCTAACCAGCGAACCACGCAAGGTCCGCGGCCAGCACTATGACATTGTCGTCAACGGAGTCGAACTGGGCGGCGGGTCAATCCGGATACATCGACCGGACGTGCAGAAGACCGTATTCGAAGATGTTCTCCAGATTCCGCCTGACATCGCGAAAGCCCGATTCGGTTACATGCTCGAGGCGTTCCATTACGGCGCGCCGCCGCATGGCGGAATTGCGCTCGGGTTTGATCGCCTTGTTGCAATGCTTTGCGGCACCAGCAGCATCCGCGATGTCATCGCATTCCCAAAAACCAGCAAGGGAACATGCCTTATGACTGATTCACCAGGCCCGGTTGATCCGAAACAATTGCGCGAACTTCGGATCGAACTTAAGACGCCGAAACCACACGCCTGAGGATTGTCATAACGGAATCTTGGCCATAGGATCGAGCCCATGCGCGCTCGGTTCATTCACATGGCTTTTCTCGGCCTGCAGATAGTTGCGCACGCGCTTTACGGCGCGCCGGCATTTGCAGCAGCAAACGAGCAAGCTCGGGCAATTCCGGCCGTCCCCAGTTCACAGTTGCAGACGGAGCCGGTGCCGGTTCCTGAGCCAACGGCGACTGCCGTCAAATACCACAAGGGAAACATGGCACTGTGGGGCGCAGGCGTGATCCTTGGGATTGCCGTGCCGACGATAATCCTGTTTTCCGGCTTTTCGGCACGCCTGAGGGATTTTGCTCAGCATCTGGGTCATGCCTGGTTCTGGACAATCAGCATCTACGTGTGCCTCTTCATTGTACTGCTCTGGGCGATCAGCCTGCCGCTTGATTTCTACCAGGGGTTTGTGAGGGAACACAGCTATGGTCTGTCGAACCAGTCATTTGCGAAATGGGCAGGTGACTCGATCAAGTCGCTTCTTGTTTCAATTGCGTTTGGTGTTGCGCTCGGATGGATACCCTATCTTGTCCTGCGGGTCAGCCCGACGCGATGGTGGATCGTCACGAGCATACTGGCTGTGCCGATATTCGTGTTTGTCACGCTGATTGAGCCGATCTGGATTGCGCCTCTTTTTAACAGGTTTGGCCCTATGAAAGACAAGGCGCTCGAACGCGAAATACTTACTCTAGCCCAGCGCGCCGGAATCGAAGGCAGCCGCGTCTTTGAAGTAAACAAGAGCGTGGACACAAAAAAGATCAATGCCTATGTCACAGGAGTGTTCGGAACCAAACGCGTCGTGCTGTGGGATACACTCATCGCGAAACTGGATCGCGATCAGGTGCTTTTCGTCATGGCCCATGAAATGGGGCACTATGTCCTCGGGCACATTTGGAAGATTTTGACTGCGCTTTGCCTCCTGACGCCACTAACGCTGTACCTTTTGAACAGGTCAGCAAGATGGATCATCTCGATGTTCAAGCTTCAGCTCGGATTCCAAACGTTGCAGGACGTGGCGTCGCTGCCGCTTTTTCTGTTGCTGCTCAATCTTTTCTCCCTATTACTTGTCCCGTTCATAAACGCCTTCAGCCGCCACTTGGAAAAACAAGCCGACACTTTCGCCCTCGAACTCACGCAGAACAACCATGCGGCTGCAAGCGCGTTCGTCGCCCTCGGAAAAGACAATCTGGTGCATCCTCGCCCCGGCGCAATATACAAAATCTGGCGAGCCAGCCACCCAACCCTTGCCGAACGAATCGAGTTCTGTAACAACTACGCCCCATGGCGCGAAGGCAAACCACTGCGCTACGGCGACAGGTTCAGCCCGGGAATCTCACCGCCGTGACTCTTTGAGTGTGTTTGCCGGTTGAAGCGATTTCCGGGCTAGAGCGAGATTTGTCTTGACACTGAACAAAGCTTCTATTAGTGTTATGGTACACGATTTTTTGTAAGGAATTTATAATTTTATTTTGCGAGCTTGGGGCACATTTGACTTGCCTGGGAAGCTGCGTCGGCAGGTTGGGGTTTGAGAGTCGGTCTTTTTGGGCAGGGAAGTCTTGGATCGTCATAGGTATTAAGGGTCTTCTGCATCATCGACCGGCCGATGGGTTTATGCATAGCAACCGGGCTGCGAGCAGACTTGGGATTGAACGCTGGGGAGCAGAGCTCGGGATGCTGCTGAGGTGTCCAACCAGCTCGTAAAGGCCGGAGAAATTATTATGAGAGAATTCACCATTTTTTTTACAAAAAAGCGTGAAGCGTTACACTATTAGTTGGCCCAAGAGTCGGCTGGGGCTCGGCCTGCGACCAATCAGCATATGAGGCATATGAGAGCTTCAAACAGTCAGAAATTTGCGGGCTGCCTTTTGATCTCGGCTTTGGCCGCTTGCGCTGCTGTCGCGCAACCCGCCCCCCCCCCGACAAGCGAATCGCTGGGCTGTAGGCCCGCCGAGTGTGGTCGAGCGCCGGGCGCATTGGGACGTTGTCGAACAGGTTTGGGGGTTTGTTGATTTTACCGGCGAAGTGGCTTACTCGACGAATCGTTTTGTAACCTTGGCGACCGGTTTGAATCGGTGGGATGAGCTAACTGCTTCATGGGTTCCAGCGCGGGCTGAGTTCGTTCGGGCAAACAGCGGCCATTACTTGTGCTGGGAGACCCAGTACAAAGTGATTGTTGGGCCAGATTTGAGCGAGGATACTGTTGTTGATTTTTTCACACCGGATGGGATGCGGTTGCAGTCCAGGATTGTTGGTGTGGCTTTGGTGGATGGTGGAAGCGGGGAAAGTGTGATGCTAGGCGAGGTAAGGGCCTGTGCTGGGGAGTGGGTTGCGGCTGATGAAATCGTGTTTGGTGACGCCTTCGACGGGCTGCGGGCTGACGTGCGGTACAAGGTTGCGCTGGACCGGTTCGAGCAGGAGCTTGTGTTGCGCGAGCAAATCCCGGAAGAGCTTGTGCGAGGTTTCGGGATCCGCCCTGGCAAAGCACGGCTGGCGGTGATAACCGAGTTTTTCGATTCGGCTGAGCCGTTGCTCGAGCGCCGGGGGTTGAACGGCGGGATTGACCTGTCGTTTGGGAGCATGAAGATGGTATTGGGGCGGGCATTTGGGGTGGGCGGGGATGGTTCTGGAGAGACTTGGGAGAGGGTGTTTGATTCGGTGTGCGTAGAGAAGTCGTGGGAAAAGCTGGATGGGCGGCAATGTCTGGTCGAGTGGGTCGAGTTGAAGGCACTGGCGCCGTGGTTGGAGAAGTTGCCGTTGCCCGGAGAAGCGCGACTGGAGAGGATGAAGTCCGGGATGAAACGGGTCGCGCTGAAGGCGGGCGGCCCCGGCGGGGCTACTGGGTCAGAAAGGCAGGAAACAGCGGAAGCAGGCCACGCATGGCCCAAGAGCGCCGTTCCTTCAGTAGAGTTGCGAACGAACCCAGAGGGCCGGCGTTTGGAGAGGTGGAAACTCGAGCGCGCGGAGGCAGAGTTGTGGGGTGCCCGGGGTGCAGTTGCTCAGAGGGCAGAGCCGGGTGTGGCGATTGACTACACGCTGCTGGTCGCAGCAACGAATTTCACCTTCAAGGCAGACACCACATACTACGTGCATAATTCGGTAACGCTGAGCGGGACCAACACCACCATCGAAGGTGGCGCGGTGGTGAAGTTCACAAACGGGGCAACGGGATGACCAGTCTTGTGTCGGTAGTCAACAGCCTGTTGGCGGCGGTTGGTGCGCCGACCAATGTGGCACTGGTAGAGAGTTATTGTGCATGGCCGACCAACACGAGCGTGTTCGAGACCCTCGGAGCTGGCGCCCATTACCTGCCGAGGAACAGTCCCTACAGGCATGTGGGGAGCTGGTTCGACATAGACCCTGACCTGCGGAACGACATCGGTGCTCGCACTACCGATGGGCCTTGCGTCTTGTCGGGGCCGCTGCAGTCATCGATGAGGCTGTACCCGAGAGCGCGTCGTGATGGCTTGTTCGCTGGAAGCCCGGAGTACGGCCCCGACCTGGGCTACCACTACGACCCGATCGACGTGGCCGCCAGCGAGGTGACCGTGTTGAGTAACAAGACACTGTGGCTGGAGCGGGGCACTGCCCTTGCCGCGTTTGGCAATGTGGCTGTTTTTCTCGAAGACAACTCGGCCCTGTCGGCTTTTGGAAGCCCGCAGGAGCCGGTGCGAATCTTCAGATACAACGTCGTGCAGGAACAATCCACCAACTGGGGCGGAACCGTTTATGAACCGTCGCTGATCGCCGGTGCACCGCATGCTCCAACGACGAACACTCCCCCATGGGCCCAGTTCCGGTTCAGCCGGTTCTACGGGCTGGGCGGATACGGATACCATATCTACACAGAGAACAGTTGGTGGTTGATGCGGCAGTTGATGCTGCGGGATTGCGAGTTCTGGGGGGGACGGCTGCGGGTCTATGGTGACGCAAACACGGTTGTGGAGTTGAAGAACAACCTGCTGCGGTCGGTACAGTCATTTTTCGTGGCCTATCCGGCGCTGACGCTGGGCAACAACTTGTTCTATCGGGGTGGACAGCACTTTAACCGGTGGGGCGGAACCTGGACAGTTCTGAACAACGCATTCCATGAGACGGCGCTGACGAATTCGGGCTACACATTCACACACAACCACAACGCTTACATGGGCACCAATCAGACCTGGCTCACGCCCACCAACGCCAGTGATGTTTACCTGCCCTCGTTCGCGTACGGGACTGGTCCTTTGGGCGATTTCTATCACGCAGCCACCAACCTGATGGACCAGGGCAGCACAACCAACGCGGCCACTGCAGGTTTCTTCCACTACACTACACAGACCAACCAGACCAAGGAGGGCACCAACTGGCTCGACATCGGTTACCACTACGTTGCAGCCGACAGCAATTTGTGGTTCAGTTCTAAGATCTGTAAGCTCACGGATACCGACTGGGACGGCTTGCCCGATTACGTTGAGGACCAGGATGGCGATGGAGTTTATGACAGCGGCATCGAGACAAGCTGGACCACCGCAGACTCCGATGGCGACGGCCTCAATGACGGAATGGAATTGGCCCTGGGCACGAATCCTCTGTCGGCGGATAGTGACGGGGACGGACGAAGCGATGCGGATGAACGGTGGCTGGGGGGCGACCCGCTGGACGCGACGAGCACTGATGCACTGCGCCTGAGTTACTGGCGGTTCAATAACGCCAATTTGCTTTGCCTCACAAACGAGGCTGGTTTTGGACCGCTCCAAGCCACCAACATTGTCATGACCAACTCTTTCGAAGGTCTCGCACCCGACTTGCGCCTCGGAGGTGCCTTGTTGAGGCTCCCGTGCTACGCAGGCACGAACCAAGCCCGGACCAACTTCCTCGACTTCCGATGCGGGTCGGTCCGCTTCTGGTACATGCCCAACTGGTATCACGGCTCCGGCAATGACAGTCCTGGCGCGTCGTGCACGTTGGTTCAGGTGGGAGGATGGAAACTGAGCATTTCTGCAGACGGGCGGTGGCTGGTGTTTGAATCGCCCAATGGAGCGGGTGGGACCAACGAGAACCTGCGTGTGGTGTTGCCTCGGGCAGACGGGGCCAACTTTAACGGGCGGACCGGCTGGCAGATTACGCTCAGTTACACGCCTGGAACCTCGTGGATCGAGGTCAACGGAGACAAACGCGATGACGAGTACGGGCATAGCGATGGGTTCGGTGTCGAGGCGGCACCCTCAGCGACGGACATTGACATGGGCTTGCACGTTGGTTGTTCCCCGGGTGGAACTAATCCGGCTCAGGGCCTGATTGATGAACTGGAAACCTTCAACTGGCCAGTCGGCGTTGGGGCCGGGGTGTGCGGGACGCCGTTTCGACGGCTGTGGGACAGTTGGGAACGTCTGAGTCAGATTCTGGTCGCGCCCACTCCGGAAGGATCGAACCAGATCAACCTGCACTGGGTACCCGGGTGCGTGGATGACCCCGGACACTACCCGACCAACTACTGCCTTTACAGGCGGCAGTGGGGTCAGACCGGCTGGACGCTGCTGACCAACGCGGTACCGCTGCGGACCGACAACTACACAGACACGAACGTGACAGCCGGGACTGTCTATGAGTACATGCTGTACCGGCGGGGCTTGGGCAGTCCAAGCACTGTGGCCTCGTTGCGGGCCAGTCCACAACACTGCCGGGGCAAGGCGCTACTGCTGGTGGATGGCACCGTGGCCGCGGATATTGCCAGCGAATTGGCCGAGTTTGAGACGGAACTGCGGCTGGACGGCTGGCAAGTGGTCACGCACACCAATTTGCCCAGACACGATGACTCCTGGGGAAATCCAACTCAGTACAAATCTGATCTGACCAATGTGATCGGTCGCATCAAGACCGAGTACAACGCCAATCCCACCCAGACATTGGTGGCCATTCTGGTGGGCCATGTCACGATCCCGTATTCGGGCAACGCTGCTGAGGACGGACACAACAGGCCTGGCGACTGCCACGAAGGCGCCTGGCCAGCGGACATTTGGTACGGTGACATGGACGGGGTGTGGACAGACACCACTGTCAACAACGGTGTTGGGCAGCCGCTCCGGAACGTCCCCGGCGATGGCAAGTGGGACCAGAACACTTTCCCGGCCAACAGCAACGGTGTAAAGAGACTGGAGGTTGCGGTGGGCCGGATTGATTTTGCCAACATGCCGGCGTTCATCAACGCCAGTTATCTCGCTGGCGCCACGAACACCGATTCGACCGAGCGGGCACTGATCAAAAACTACTTCGAAAAAGCGCGCTGGTGGCGCACCAAGCAGATCACAGTGACCGACATATGGCGTCAGTTCATCCACAAGGGGAGGTCTTCCTTGGCACTCTGTCGAGCACACGTTCCATTATGACCAGCTTGGAAGGAACACTGGCTGAACAAAACCGGCCCTTCAACGATGTGTTCACTAACGCAGCCGGTTACGCCGGCCGCCGCTATTTGTGGGGCATCCACGCCGCCCATGGACAACCCAGCGGAATCAGTTACAGGGACACTTCGGTGACGAACTGGTTTTACTCACAGTGGCTTGCCGACACTCTAGATGAGCCGCAGGTGGAGTTTTATTTGCTCTCTGCCTCTTGGCTTGTTGACTGGAACTGGCGTTCACAGCCTGAGACTCCAGACGGTTTCATGCGCGCCTGTCTTTCGACTGCCACCAACGGGCTTGCTGCGCTTTGGACTTGCCAGCGCACACCACCGGCAGGGCCTTGGCGCATGGAACTGTTGGGCCTCGGCTACCATCTTGGCGCAGCACTTCAGCGCACCCTCACTGTCAATCTCGACCAATCTTCTCGTGCTGTGTACGTTCTGGGTGACCCAACCCTTTGCAGTTATGTGACGGCTCCGGCTTCGAACCTGACTGCTGTGACAAACGGGTTTCCGATCCGGGTCAGCCTCTCTTGGACAGGGTCTCCGGAAGCGAGCGCAGGCTACTATGCCTGCCGCGGCTTGAGCCTGGAAGACGCCTTGACCAACACGGTTTGGTCTTTGCCAGTGGGCAGCACCAACTTCACTGACAATGCCCCAATGGCAGGGCAGACAAATGTGTATTTGCTTCGAGCGGCACAGGTGATCGACACGGGC
>JAAYVR010000153.1 GCA_012517065.1 Verrucomicrobiota bacterium
ACGCGGAACTCTCACGGCGATGGGTTGTTCCGCGCATCGGGCGATGCTGCGCCCACGGCCGTTAGAGTCCCGCCTTTAGGCGGAACAGTTTCATGAGCCTGACCATGAGCACTGTTCGGTGGGCTGCCTGTGTTCCGCGTAAACGCGGAACTCTAGCGGCGATGGGTTTTCCTGGACATCGGGCGATGCTGCGCCCACGGCCGTTAGAGTCCCGCCTCTAGGCGGAACAGTTTCATGTCGTCCGCGTTCCTGCCACCGCGCTGATTAGTACTTTCTGGCACGCTGGTCTGCGAAACACGCGGGTTAACCACGGGTTGATTGGGTCGTCGGTAGAATCTCCGAAATCAGTTTTTGGAGTCGGCGGCCGTACTCGACATAGCTGGCGTATTGCGCCTCGGGCGGAACGGTTTTTGCGTTTGGGTCGTGAAAGACTGCGGCGATATGTGGTTCTATGGAAATCCCGCCGTTGTATCCGCTCTTGATCAAATCTGCGAGAATCTCGCGGACCTTTCCATGTCCTTCGCCGGGCCATGTGTAAACAGCTTCGTTGCGGGCTGCGTCCCAGATGACGTCCTTGACATGGACATGAACGATCCACGGTTTGACCTTTTGGTAGAATTCCCACGGGTCTTGGTGGGGCCACGGTTTTGGTTTGCTGCGGTCTGGATTGAACAGTGGGTTGCCGGTATCCCAGACCCATTTCAGGCCCGGGACATTTTCGAGGAGGCGCAAAGCGAATGGCCATCCCATTCCGCCGTAATTCATGCAGTTCTCGTGAACGGGCTGGAGGCCGGCGTCGAGAAACATGCGTGTGAGCTCGCGCAATCGCCGGAACCGTTCCTCTTCCATTTGGTCGTCGCTGTCTTCGCGGATGGCGAAGCTCATGATCCTGATCAATTTGGTTCCGAGGCGCTGCATACGCGGGATCGCGCGTTTTGCTTCTGCGATGGACGAGTCGGGTGGATCGGTGATGCGTTTGCCCCAATTGGCGATGGTTGAGCCGAAGCAGCAGACGCCGATGCCCGCGTCGTTCAGCTTTTGGACGGTGATTTCGAATGCGGGTTCTGGGAGGTCATGGATGTTTGCGGCTGGCCAATCGCCGACCTTGACACTGCGTGCTTCGATTGTGTGCCAGCCCAATTCTTTTGTCGCTTTGATCTGGGTGTCGAGTTCGACGCCCGCCTCGTCACTGATGCCGGTGAGGTACATGTTGTTCTCTGTCGGTTGGTGTTCTGTTTTGCGATGTCGATGTTATGGCGGCCTCGCAGGTGGAGCAAGGCACAGCATTGCGCGTGTGAGCGGCGCTTGTGCTGTGGGCGATGCCGAGGTTGGCAAGAATGCGCGAGACCGATCGTGCTTTGTTGAGGGTGTAAAAGTGTATGCCGGGCACACCGTTGCGAAGCAGGTCGGCGCATTGCTGGGTGGCGAACTCGACGCCGAATTCGGCCACGGCTTCGTCGTTGTCGCCCAACTCATGAAGTTTGTCGATGAGCGTTTGCGGTATCGATGCGCCGGAAAGCGCGGTGAATTTCCGTATCTGGGATGCGTTGAGAATCGTGATGATGCCGGGCACAATCGGCACGTTCACGTGAAGGTGCCGAATGAGATGGTCGCGGAATTCGTAGAAGAAACTGTTGTCGAAGAAAAGCTGTGTGATCACGAAATCGGCACCGCGATCGATTTTTTCTTTGAGGCGCTGCCAATCAACATGCTTGCCTTCGCGGCATTCGATGTGGCCTTCGGGGAATCCGGCGACGCCCACGGAAAAACCGCCGACGTTGCGTGCCAGCTCGACCAGTTCGTATGCGAATCGGAATCCTCCCGGTTCAGGTGTAAAACCTGCGGTGCCGGCCGGGGGATCACCACGCAGTGCCAGCAAATTGCAAATGCCACGTTGCCGCGCCTCCAGGAGCAACGCATGTATTTGGTCGCGGGTTGCCCCAATGCAGGTGAGATGGGCCATGCCCGGCACGCCGAAGTTGACCTGGATTGATTGGACCAGGTCGATGGTTTTCTGCCTGGTGCTGCCGCCGGCGCCGTACGTCACGGAACAATAGGCGGGCTCGAGCGCTGCAAGTGTCGGCAAAGTCTTCTGGGCAAGCGTGCGCTCGCCCTCGGGTGTTTTCGGTGTGAACAACTCGAAGGAGACCACTGGCCGCCCATTCGCTTTTGCGCTGGCGTAAATATCACGAATAAACCGCATTGCCGACTCAATGTGCGGCATGAGAAACCGCGTGGCAAGTGCAAGATTCTGTGGTGCGGAGCGCACGGGCGATGACGGGCACGGCGAGCACCAAGGTGCCTGGCCGATGGACATCTGGTATGGCGACATGGACGTGCTCTGGGCCGACAGCGCGAATCATAGCAACTGTGACAGCAGCAGGCTTGGATTCGGAGGGAAATTCACATGCCATGGGTTGTGGACGCCCGCGGCACGGAAGCGGGTGAACGACACAAACACGGTGAGTTTCCCAAGATCAGGGGCTGGACGAGAGCCTCACCGGAATCCAACGTATTCGCAGCGATGGACCCGCCAGGAAGGGCCGGGTGCTTTGATGCACATCGAAGCCGGCGCCGGCTTGAAAGGCAGCACCAACCTCGCTAACTACCAGCTCGACGGTGTTCGGCGCGGTTTCGTGTTTGCGCGCGACGAAGGGAACATCGAGAATCTGCTCTTTCAGAACATCACCATCCAATCGCGGCTTCACGAGGAGGGCGGCCCGCGATGGGTTGCCCGCCATCGAACAGCGCTCGATGATCTCTGACACCATGTCGCGGCCCTGCAACCCGGCGTGCTGACGGCCGACCTTGGTCGGGTAATTGAACAGACCCACGTGCGACTTGGCGTAACAGACCACCGACTGGGCCCGCGAAGTCACCAGTGCTCACACGCAGTCATCCGGATCAAACGCAGAGAGAAATTCGGCGTCCCAGTCGGGGACGTGCATGTCGATCACCACCCGCCGGCCTGGCTCAGCGCCCACAGCAGCGCTTGAACTTCTTGCCGCTCCCGCACGGGCAAGGCTCGTTGCGACCCACCTTGTGCGGGGACACCGGTTGAATGAGCGCGGATTGTCGGCGGCGCGCCTCGGTGCTGAGTTGGGACAGGGCCTCTGACGGTAGCCCCTCTGCGCCGAAGTCAAACGTCGTTTTCAAGCGAGGTTGGTTTTCGGCCACGACCGTTCCGGTCGTCGGCGCCTTTGTGGCGTGTTTCTGCAAGTCGGCAGCCTCCTCGGACCGCCCAGTCTCCTTGTAGAGGTCGGTCAACCGGGTAATCAACTCCTCGCGATCGCGCACGCCGGGCACCGCCAACCCGCGCTGAAGCAGTTGCTCGGCCCGCGCATAATCGGGCGTGGAATTGTGGCACGGGAACCAGAGCAGGTCCGACCACGCGATCCAGCCCCAGCCCCATTGCGGGTCGTCCTTCAACCAAGCCTCGAACAGGCTCTCGGCGCGTGCGTGGTCACCGCTTCCCCACGTTGCCTCGCCCAGCGCCCACCGCATGGTCTCGGTCAGGTGCGCGTCCAGTCCGCCAAAGCGTTGCAGGAACTCCTCTGCCCAATGCATGCGCTGGCGATGGTACTCCGGACGGCGCGCCGCGGCATTGCTCAGCGCCATGTCCAGGTCTTGCAGCCAGTTCGAGACGAACTGGGTCCCGCGCAGCTTCTCGTCGAACTCGGCGATCGACCGCACGCCGCTCCGCTCGAAGATCGTCAGGAAGTCTCGCCAGACCCCCAGCCAGCAATCGCACGCGGCCGCATCGTCTTGCTGCTGGAGCCGGTACCCTTCTTGCATCCGTTCGTCGAACATCTCCAAGCTGGGGATGTCCGGGAACCACCGTTCCCACAGCAATGTGAAAGCGAACCACACCCAATCCTCGCCCATCTTGGGTCGGCCCGCCGGGGGACGACACTCTTTCATCACCTCGCGATAGATGGCCTCGGCGGAGAGGAATTCGCCCACAAGCTTGCGGAGTCTTTCACGGTCGAGCGCAACGCCGAATTCGACCAGCTTAGCTAGCAGAGCTTCGTCGGACAACGAGCGGGCCTCCGAGAGCAGGACCTTGCCGTGGCGTTTCAGTTCAGCCCGATACGCCGGGTCCCGCGCCGCCTTGTCCTCGACGAGCCGGTTTAACGCGATGAAAGAGAAGCTCATGCTTGAAACAGGAATACACGCTCCCCCGCGATGTTCAAGCCGAAAGCCGCTTGTTTCCGGACTGCCTCAAGCTTGCCTTCTTGGGCCGGGGACGGCCGCGCTCCCGACGCCGATGCCTTTTCCAGCGCGTGCAGGAGCGCGGGCGATGGAGACCATAGACCAAAGACCACAGACCAAAGACCTGGAACAAAGCACAGGCGGCATGACACAGGGACCAGAAATCAGGAGACTCGCGACAGCAAACAGGGATCACCGGACAGCGACAAGAGTCTCAATGTAATCACCGCTTACGGTCCGCACGGGTTGAGAAGGGCCGAAGGCCCGATTCATACCAGCCTGGCCCGGTAATGGCACCGGAATGAAGCTTTGGGTGTCTTGGTCTAGTTAGGCTTTGCGATTCCCGGGCTTGGGCAACGCCCCAGGTAGGTTTCAACCGCGAAATAACGCGAAAGATGCGAAAGGGAATGTAATACGGCGGGCTTTCAGCCCTTCGATTGACGAAGGTGATATGGGCGCCCTTCGTGGGGCTGCGCCCCACGCTGGTATGAGACCGCGCCGTTGGCGCTTTGGTGGCTGGTCGGGCCACCGGTCTCGAATCAATCTGAAGTCGGAGTCGAATGTTCAATACCACACATTGGCTTGATTGTATTTCACACCATATTTGTTCAGGAAAACCCGAGCCATGGTGGTGATTGTGAGGCCGAAGGCCAGATTCATACCAAGCGGGTGGACTTGAGGTTCTCGTGAATGCTCGGCTGGCGGATGTGCGTGATCGAAACAGGTGCACGATCG
>JAAYVR010000154.1 GCA_012517065.1 Verrucomicrobiota bacterium
CGGGCTTTCAGCCCTTGCTGTCACTGATTTGGCCCACTTACCTGGGGCGTTGCCCCAGGCTGGTATGAATCGGGCCTTCGGCCCTTCTCAACTCGTGCGGAGCGGCAGCGGTGATTACATTGAGACTCTTGTTGCTGTCCGATGATCCCGGTTTGCTGTCGCCCGTCTTCTGATTTCTGACTCCTGCGTCATGCCGCCCATGCTTTGTTCCAGGTCTTTGGTCTGTGGTCTTTGGTCTATGGTCTCCATCGGCCGCGCTCCTGCACGCGGTGGAAAAAGCAACGGCGTCGGGAGCGCGGCCGTCCTCGGCCGCATCAATCCGACGACCGATCCTACGGCCTGTTTCGATCATGCAAATCCTGCGCCCGAACGTTCACCGGCTGGGGGCGGGCAAGAATGATGGTGGCTCAGCGAATAGAGTGACAGACACGATATTCCGCCCACTCCGCCCGTGGCGCCTAGTGTCAATATGTCACACTGGTATCCATTCCGTGTGGGCACCGTGGCCAAATAGAGGGACAGGCACGTTATTGTGACGGTCGCGTCGGACTGGGCTGGGCTGGCCTTGTGGCGTCACGACTGAAGGTCCCGAGGTTGGGGTGAGTGTCGTTGGCGGGTTTTTGCGCTGGCGAAGCGAATAGAGGGACAGACACTGTATCTGCGGCGGCATCCGGTCGGCAGCCGGGGGCAAGCAAGCTTGGTCTGAAGGGGTAAGATGGGCACCGATCGCTTGGGACGACAAACTGGGGGACGGTTTTCCTGAGGTTTGTCCTGAACTTGCGAATCTGAGGCGGCGTCCGGGCGCCTGCATCCTCGAGTTGGCCCGGGGACAGCACGACAGTGTGGGTCATCAAGTCAGCGGCGGTTGGTAGGGGGGTGTTTTGGGCGAGCCAGTTTTTGTTCCCCCCGGTTGACGACGGGTTATCTGAACGTCACCGCCAGTTCGCGCGGTTCAGATGTGTTCTCGAATCGAATCCAAGCCAGGTGCTCGACGGGGTCCCAGCGCCAGTTCTGCAGTTCTGTGTCGTCCAATCTGACACGCGCAGGCGAGGTATGACAGGCCAGCAGGACTATCGAAGGCGTGCCGGCGATGCCTTCGACATGCCATCGGCTTTCGCCATCGCCGGAGTTGGATGGCAAGACCTTGCAGGCCGACGCGAGAATGCAGGGGCCGCGGACAGTGACCTTGTCCAAGTCGAGCACGAACCACCGACTGTTTGGCGACAACGTGATTTCCCTGCGGACGGCGAGGTCCGGATCAAAAAGGTTCACAAACCGCCCGTGCAAGGTTTTCAGGGGCGCGGTTACCGATTCGTCCATGCCGGCTGCGATGACGTAAGGGCCGCGCTCGAGCAGCAGGTAATTGGTTTCGCGCCATTCGAGGCGGGAATTGGCTGCAGCTTTTTTGACTGCACTGACGAGGCGTGCTTCGGCTTCGCTGCTGGCAGCGGTGTCGGCGGGATTCTCGCGTTGCCACAAGACGGCGCCATGGCCGACCCGGCGCAGCAGCGGAGTTTGGGGGGCGGGATCGCCGAGTTCCGTGTCGGTCAAGCCGAGCTGTTCGAAGAGATGCTGGCGCGGGGTGGCGTAGCGTGATTGGCCCGAGTTCCACCATTCGCGGACCTGATTGTAGGGGTCGGTGTCATTGTCCCAGAAGACGAGCACACCCCCAGCCCGGACCCAGTCGGCGATTGGTTTGTGGACGTCTGGTGAAAGAGGTTTTTGGCCGTGATAACTCATGAGGATGACATGGAAACCATTCAGGTAATTTGGCAGGGCGACGTTTTCCAACTGCACTGGTGTGACCGGCATACCGCGTTTAAGGAACGGCAATGCGAGTCCGTACACGTGGCTCAGATCGGGGTCGCTGGGGTGAGGTTCGCCACGTTGGAACATCAGCGAATCGCTGATCATCACGCCAATGCCGTGGCTGCCACAATCCCATCGGGCTCGGGGTTGTTTGAGGTCGTTCAAAGCGTTGAAGACGGTTTGCAGTTCGGTGGCGTAGGGAGGGGGGATTGATCTGCGGTCTTCTGGTTTTGCTTTTCTTGGGTAGCGTCCTCCAAAGACGCGTTCTGGCCAAGGTGCGACTTCGAATTGCCACACCTCGGGCTGGAACAGTGAGGCGACGAGCGTTGATTCCCAGTTTGTCCGGTAGTCGTCCCAATCGTGGTCGGGGTTATCTTCGATTGGGTCGTTGAGGTACCAGACTGTTCTGCCGGTGGCGCGGACGAGATTCTGCATTGCGCCGTATTCTAGGAAGGCGGTTTCGAAGGTTCGTTCTTTGAGTGTGCCGCGGTATTTGTTTGGGGTTCTGGACGTGCCGGTCCAGACTTGGGCGATGTAACCGTCGCATCCATTGAGTCGGGCGAGGCTTGACTCTGGGCTGACGATGCGCCAGTGCGCGTAATTTAGGAGGCTGTGAGTGGGGACATAACAGCGGACGTTGCCGCCGGTGCGGCGGTTCCAGTCGGTGACGTGGTCGAAGACCTGTTGGAGCGCGCGTCTGTAAAGGAAATACTTGAGTTTCGAGGCGCGCCATTGGGCATCGACGTTGCTGTGCGGGGGCTGCCAATCTTCCTGATAGAACTTTTTCCATTCGCGTTTGAAACCATCGGAATAACCGCCGCGAACCCAGAATTCAGGTTCTTCGAGATGAATGGCCTCGATGCCGGAATCGAGTGCGCGTTGGACTCCCACGCAGAGGAACTTGCCGTAGTTTTCGCCGGGGCACATGTAATAAACATCACCGCCGTGGCTAATTTTTCGGCCGTTGCGATCTGTTTGTGCCTCGTCCTCGTGGTTCACGCCGTCGAAGCGTCCGTACAGGTAATCTTGGTAATTGCCCCACGAAATGCCGGTCATCACATGGATGCGATACCCGCGGTCGCGCCAGGTCTTGATCCGCGCGGGCAGACCCGGGTCGATGCCATAGACAATTGCGACGTCGGAGCGCAGATTACCGTTTGGGCTCCATGCCTGACCGGTTTGGAAACAGGTGCGTTCGAGGTGCGACATTGGGTCAATTGGGAAAGGCGGCGGCAATTCGGCGCCCAAGAGCCCGGATGTCATCGACAAACCTGCGACAAACCATGCAAGCAGAATTGGCAACATGTGTGGATGATGCTTGCGGTCCGGGCGGCGCGTGTCAAACACTGACGATTGTCAGGTTCTTGTTGGCACCTTCGCCGCGTCGTTTGTCGTTTGCAACATCTCGACCGGGGACAGTGGGAATCTCTTGGCAGGTGCGCTCTGTCATCGGAGGTTTCGGCAAAGGTGGCGACAGAGGTGTGAACAAAGGAGACGACGAAGCTCGCGACGAAGGTAATGGCGAAGGTGAGGGCTGGTGAGATTTCCGGGTTAGTCTGGCTTTTTGCCGCCGTTTGCATAGACTGGGGGCATGGACACGGTTCGACTTGGCATAATCGGAATGGGCAACATCGGCAAATACCATGCCGACTATCTTTTGAACAAGAAAGTCAACAGGGCGAAACTCGCGGCTGTGGCGGATGCGTTTGCACCTTTGGACAAGTACGCTGCGCAGGGGTTGAAAACGTTCAGTGATGGGCTGGAGCTGATCAAGTCTGGCGAAGTCGATGCGGTCATCATTGCCACTCCCCATTACCAGCACACGACACTCGGGATCGCCGCGCTTGAAGCTGGTTTGCACATACTGGTTGAGAAACCCATTTCTGTGCACAAAGCAGATGCGGAACGTCTCATTGCGGCGGCCGATCAACATCCCAAGCTGGTGTTCAGCGCGATGTTCCAGCTCAGAACAGAACCGCGCTATGTCAAAATCAAGCGCCTGATAGAGTCAGGCGAGCTTGGCGCCATCGTGCGTGTGAATTGGATCATGACCGACTGGTTCCGCACCGAGATTTACTACGCGAGCGGCGGTTGGCGTGCCACGTGGAAAGGCGAAGGCGGCGGCGTGCTCCTGAATCAATGCCCGCACAACCTCGACATTCTGCTCTGGCTTTGTGGACGTCCCGCGCGTGTTCGGGGTTTTTGTCAGCTCGGACGGTTCCACAACATCGAGGTTGAAGACAATGTGACTAGCTACCTCGAATGGGATTCCGGTGCGACCGGGGTGTTTATCACTTCAACCGGGGAAGCTCCGGGCACCAATCGATTGGAACTTGCGGGCACAAGGGGCAAACTCGTTCTCGAACACAACCGCCTCACATTTATCCGCAACGAAATCGACATGATCGAGTTCAGTCGAACCTCGAAGGCGGGTTTTGCCCGGCCTGACGTGTGGAACATCGACATTCCGTTTGACAATGCGCCTGCGCAACATGCGACGCTGACTCAGAATTTTGTTGATGCGATACTGGACGGTGCGCCGTTGATTGCGCCCGGCCGCGAGGGGCTGCACTCAGTGGAACTGGCGAACGCAATGCTGTTCTCGTCGCTGGTGGGACAGACGATAACACTTCCTCTGGACGGTGCCGCATACGAGGCAAAGCTGAAGGAACTCATTGCATCCTCGAAATTCGAGAAAAAGACCGTGGCTGTGGCAAACGAAGATTTCACCAAGTCATTCGTGCGTTGAGGCTGAGTGCAAGTGCGTCCATCAAGAACTCCTTGCATGGGGACAAAATGTGCAGGCATGTCCGGATTGCGTCGGCTCGAGCGGGCTTTGACGGTGAGTGAGTTGCTTGTGCTTGTTGCAGTTATTGCTTTGCTGATATGGGTTCTTGGGCCAAGAGCGTTCGAGCCTGTCCGAACCCGAATCCGCACGGCAAAATGCGCAAGCCAGCTCATGAGCATAGGCGTCGCGTTTCGATTGTACGCTGGAGATTATGGGGACCTGTTTCCCTCGGCTTTGATTCACGATGACTTGTGGCTGACCAATTGCGATGAAACGCTCGTTTACGCATGGCGGCGGCTGTCAAAGGAGTTGGGTTCGCCCCGGTTTCTTGTTTGTCCGGGAGACACACGGTTTGCCGCGGTGAACTTCGAGTCGATGACAAGGTCGAACCTGAGCTATTTCATGTCGATTGACGCTTCACCTGGCGTGCCTCAGATGCTCCTTGCTGGCGATCGAAATATCAGCTCGAACGGGGTGCAGCTTAACCCCGGTCTTTTCGATCCGGGGACGAACTGCATTCTCACCACCACAAAGGAACTCCACCGCGGAGTGGCGTGCCTGCTTTTTGTGGATGGCCATGTGACCAGATACCGTTCTGGGCAGCCTTCCGAACGCGGTTCATCCCTGACGATCGCCACAAACCGGCTGGCGATTCCTTGACGATATAGCCAAAGAACAGTGCTCACCTCATACTTCGACTATCACCTTCCGGCCGAGTTGATTGCCCAATCGCCGGCACCGAGCCGCGATCAATCCAGATTAATGGTGGTGCACCGCTCCCGACTTGCGATCGAACACAGGCAATTCTCGGACATCACCGAATACCTCCGGGCGGGCGACGTGCTCGTGCTCAACGATTCACGTGTCATCCCGGCGCGTTTGTGGGCGGTCAAACCCGGCACAGGCGGGTTGGTTGAAATACTGCTGCTCGAGCCTGCGGAAAGAGCGCGATGGTGGGCTTTGGTGCGACCGGCGAAGCGTGTGCGGCCCGGATCGCAACTCACGCTCATTCGTAGGGGCTCGACGACTGGCGGTGTTTTGCCATGCCCTGGGCGGTCAACTGAGCCGTGCAAGGCTGACAACTCCGTGGTCAAAGAGCCGGCCGTGACGCCGGCCGTAACTGTTGTCGAGAAACAGGCTGCTGGACGTTGCTTGATAGATTTCAGTCATGCCGGTGACATGCAATCGGTATTGGAACGGTACGGTGAGGTACCCTTGCCGCCGTACCTTGAAAGGAAAGGGCCGCCGTCGGATGAGGACCGTGAGCGGTACCAAACAGTTTATGCGCGAACGCCGGGGTCGGTTGCGGCTCCGACAGCGGGTTTGCATTTCACAAGGGAATTGCTCGATCGGATTGAGAAGGCCGGTGTGCAGGTCTGTTCTTTGACGCTGCATGTTGGTCTTGCCACGTTTGCGCCGGTGAAAGCTGCGTGCGTCGAGGATCACACGTTGCACGAGGAGCATTTCGAATTGCCCAAGGCAACTGCCAATGCGGTCAACTCGGCAAAACGCGAAGGCCGGCGGGTGGTTGCTGTGGGAACGACTGTGACGCGCGTTCTCGAGAGCGTGGCGGCCGGGAATTACATCCCTGAGGGCGTGCTGGCGGGGGCGGAGAGCAGCGGTTCAGGGGCCTCACAAGAGGCGGTGGGCGTGCTTCCCGGAGCATGCCGGGGGCGCACTCGATTGTTCATTTACCCGCCTTATAGGTTCCGTGTCGTGGACGTTTTGTTGACGAACTTCCATCTGCCGAGGTCAACTTTGCTGATGCTTGTCTGTGCTTTTGGAAAGCCCGGCGACGTTGCGGGGCGGGAGATGATCCTCGCCTGTTATAATTGCGCGGTGCAAGAGCGGTATCGATTTTACAGTTATGGCGATGCCATGCTTATCCTGTGACAAAGAAATGCCCAATCATTGAGCTGTCGCAATCGAAAAGGCGGGGCCTTTCTCGGTCAGGCCGACCTTTTGTGTTGGTGAACATGTCCATGACTGTTGATGGGAAGATTGCGACTTCAAACAGGGCGGTAGATTCATTTGGCAGCAAACGCGACCTTGCGCATCTTTACGAGCTGAGGGCCACGGTCGATGCCGTGATGTGCGGCGCCGGAACAATCAACGCTGGCGAAGTTCATCTTGATCCAGGGCCGGAGCGCTATCGCCGACTTCGCAAGAAGCGCGGCATGGCTGAATACAACCTCCGGGTCATAGCAAGCGGCAGAGGATTGGTAAGAACCAACGCCTCAATTTTCAACGAACGGCATTCGCCAATCATTGTTATCACGACTGCGCGTGCCAGCCGACGCGCATTGGCGCGTCTTGCCGCAGTAGCAAACGAGGTCGTGGTTTGCGGAACGGACAGCATCGATTGGCCTGCGGCGCTTGGGTGGCTCCGCAAACGTTGGAATGTAACGCGCCTTCTGTGCGAAGGCGGCGGCGAATTGAATGCCTCGCTGTTTTGTGCCGGGGCGGTGGACGAGTTGCATTTGACGATTTGCCCGTACGTGTTTGGCGGGAGAGGTGCGCCCACGATTACGGACGGCGTTGGCATAGACCGTCTGGCGGATGCGGTTCAACTCGAGCTAGTGTCGATGCGCCGAAGCGCTGAAGAGTTGTTTTGTGTGTTCAGAGTGCTGTCGCCGAAGTCTGAAGGCGCGATCATCACGACAAACTCGCCGCGCCATCGAGCTTCCCGGAATTTGGCATGAAGCTCCTTTGCTGTGCCTCTGATGAACTCCTCGAATCGCTTGGTCAACTCACGCGCGAGCACGACGGTCCGGTCCGGTGCCAGTTCAGTCAGGTCTGCCAACAACCGATCGACGCGGTGGGGCGATTCATACAGCACCAGAGTGCCGGGTAATTGGATCAAGCGGGCGAGTTCTCTCTGTCTAGCGCCTGACTTCACTGGCAGAAAACCGACGAAGTGGAACTCGTTCGTGGGCAGCCCGCTTGCGGTCAGCCCCGCCACCAGCGCGCAAGGGCCCGGAACGGGCTCGACTCTGAAACCGGCAGCGATTGCTGCGCGCACGACCCGCGTGCCGGGATCGCTTATACCCGGGGAACCGGCGTCGGTGACGAGCGCTATGGTCTGGCCTTTTGCGAGCCGTTCCAGCAACTCTTCGCTGCGCCTTGCTTCGTTGAACTTGAAGTAGCTCAGCAGCGGTTTTTGGATGCCGTAATGCTTCAACAACATGCCGGTGTGCCGCGTGTCCTCCGCTGCGACAAGGTCTGCTTGTTTGAGGACGCGCAACGCGCGGAGCGTGATGTCCTCGAGGTTGCCTATGGGTGTTGCGACAAGGTACAGTGTGCCTGGCACCAGTGGCGGCAATTCCTTTTCCATGCGCAAAGAAAACCATGACCGGCCACGGGAGTGAACCCCAATCTTGCCGGGCGGAATGATTCTCGCGGTTGACAGCGCCGCTGTTCCTCTATACTCAAGCGGTGATGTCAAACGTTCATGGGTTCACTGGTTTGGTCGAGTTCAGCCCCGGGTTTGCCCCGCGACCCGGCATTACCCACGTTTTGTTCGATTTCGACGGCACGCTGTCGCTGATTCGCCAGGGCTGGCCTGATGTGATGGTGCCGATGTTTGCTGAAATGCTGCCGCCGTTGCCCGGCGAAACCGAGGAGGACCGCCGCCGCCTCGCTTTCGAGGACATCATGCGGCTCAACGGCAAGCAGACAATCTACCAAATGATCCAGCTCGCGGAGCGCATCAAGGAAAGAGGCGGCCAGCCAAAAGACCCGCTCTGGTACAAGCACGAGTATTTGCGCAGGCTCGATTTGCGAATCAAAGACCGCATCAAAGGATTGAAGGACGGTTCAATCAAGCCCGATGACATGCTGGTGTATCGCGCGCGGCCTTTGCTCGAGGAACTTTGCCGCAGAGGCTTGAAACTGCACCTTGCCAGTGGGACCGACGTGCAATTCGTCAAACAGGAAGCGGAGTTGCTCGGTCTCACGTCTTACTTCGGGCCAAACATTCACGGCGCCCTCGACGATTACAAGCGGTTCTCGAAACAGCTCGTCATCGAGGCGATCCTTCGCGACTACAAAATCCCGGGCGCGAACCTCCTTTCC
The DNA here is from genome assembly GCA_012517065.1 of Verrucomicrobiota bacterium. Lineage (GTDB taxonomy): Bacteria > Verrucomicrobiota > Verrucomicrobiia > Limisphaerales > J093 > JAAYVR01. Next base: position 8,672 of record JAAYVR010000154.1, read on the forward strand.
TTTGGCGATGGTTACGTCGAAATCCAAAACACCAAGGAAGCCGGCGGCCTTGCCGTCGCAGTGGCGAGCGATGAAGCCCACAACGGATCGGGACGAATGGACGAATGGAAAAGGCAACGCCTGTTGGGTGTTGGAGCGGACGTGGTTATCCCTGATTTCAGAGACGCGATTGTCTTGCTTCGGATAATCCTTGGCGAGGTGGAATGCCCCGTTGCGAAGTGCATGCCAGCCTCAACGGTGTCGGAAAAATAAGCCGTACGGAATCTGATGGGTTATATGGACCTGACGAAACTTCGAGTGCAACCGCTGGCGAACAGGAAGAGCCTGAGCCGGCTTGAGGACGTGTTGGTCGAGCCGGCGTCGGAGCCGCCTCCGATCAGCAAAACGTTGAGCGATACTGTGGACGATTGCGCAAGGCGAATTCTGAACGCGAGGCGGGTTGGCGCCGGAGTGATGCTCATTTACGGCGCGCATCTCATAAAGAACGGCGGGCAATTGATCATCGCACAAATGATCGATCACGGTTGGGTGACTCATTTGGCAACAAACGGCGCGGGTAGCATTCACGACTGGGAATTCTCGTATCACGGGCGGTCAACAGAAAGCGTGCGTGAGAACGTGGCAACGGGCACGTTTGGCGCGTGGGATGAGACCGGGCGTTTCATTCATCTGGCGCTTCTTGCAGGCGGTCTCCGGAGCGAAGGTTATGGCGCGGCATTGGGCAGGTTTGTTTACGAAGACGGCTGCACACTGCCGTCTGTGGAAGAACTGGCACGAATGATCCGTGAACAGCCGGGCGATGCATTGACGCCTGCGCGCGCTGATCTTCTGTTGGCGATGAAGACTCACAACATAAACTCCGGGCGGCATTTGGTGAACCATCGATGGCGGAATGCGTCAGTGCTCGCCAATGCGTTTCGGCATGAGGTGCCGCTGACGGTTCACCCGGGGATCGGTTACGATATCATAACCAATCATCCCATGTTCAACGGGGCAGTGATTGGGCGCGCCGCGGCGATTGATTTCGGAAGGTTTGCGGCGTCGGTCGATACCCTGGACAACGGGGTTGTTCTGTCGGTTGGCACGGCCATAATGGGGCCGCAGGTCTTCGAAAAAAGCATGAGCTGTGTCAACAATCTCCGCCTCCAACAAGGGAAACAAACGGTTTCCGGCCACACGATATACGTGGTTGATCTGCAGGACGGCGGCGGCTGGGACTGGAAATCAGGCGAGCCACCCCGCGACCAGCCCGCCTACTACCTCCGATTCTGCAAGAGCTACGCCAGAATGGGCGGTGAGATGGTGTACGCGCAATGTGACAACATTGCGTTCCTCCACAACCTTTGCCATCGTCTCAGCACAATTTCACCGAAAAGAACCGCGGCCAAATCATGAACTTCGGAGACAAAACACGCTTCGAGAAAATCGCGTCTGTCTATCCCCGACTCCGCATTGGCATCGTTGGCGATTTTTGCCTGGACCGTTACCTCGAGATTGATCCCAACCGCCGTGAAGAGTCGATCGAGACCGGGCTGCCAGTGTACAACGTCGTGAACGTGAGAGCGCAGCCGGGCGGTGCTGGCACGATTCTCAACAACCTCGTTGCGCTTGGCATTGGCGAAATTCATCCCGTAGGGTTTTGCGGGATGGACGGCGAGGGCTACGAATTGAGGCGCGCGCTCAGCTCGAAGCCGCACGTGCACCTCGACCACTTTTACAGCACGGAGTTGAGAAGAACATTCACCTACTGCAAACCTTTGCTTGTCGAGCCGGGCAAAGCGCCCGTCGAGCTCAATCGGCTGGACAGCAAGAACTGGACGCCAACCCCACGGCCAGTGGAAGAACAGTTGATCGAGGCAATCCGAGCGCTGGCGCCGACTATGGACGCTCTGATAGTATTGGAGCAGGTTGACATTGCGGACACCGGGGTAGTTACGCGCGGTGTGCTTGATGTTCTTGGCGCAATCGCAGAGCAAAAGCCGGATTTGCTTGTTATTGCCGACAGCCGCAGGGGGTTGCGTGGTTACCCAAGGTTTACGCTGAAAATGAACGCCACGGAGTTGTCCGCACTAACCGGTGCGCCGGCCAGCACGAACCTCGACGATTTGAAACGAACCGCTTCCAGCCTCGCAAAGAATCATCAACGCCGCGTTTTCGTGACTCTCGCTGAAAACGGGATAATAGGCGCCGATCCAGACGGCAGCGTTGAACACGTTCCTGCGTTGCCGGTAAGAGGCGAAATTGACATTGTGGGCGCAGGTGATGCTGTGACTGCAAATCTGGCGTCGGCACTGGCAGCAGGTGCAACCCTCAACGAAGCCCTTCAAATTGCCAATGCCGCTGCATCGATCGTGATACATCAGCTTGGCACAACCGGCACCGCGTCAGTTGGGCAGATTCGCGAACTGCTGTTCGGCGAACAGGCTGACGCGGGACTCTAACGGCGATGGGTTGTCTTGCACGTTAGGCGATGCCGCGCCCGCGGCCGCCAGAGTCCCGCCTTAAGGCGGAACAGTTTCATGAAACTGAGCATGAGCACTGTTCAGTGAACTGCCTGTGTTCCGCGTAAACGCGGGACTCTAACGGCGATGGGTTGTCCTGCACATTAGGCGATGCCACGCCGACGGCTGTCAGAGTCCCGCCTTTAGGCGTATTTGAAACGAGCATTCATCGAGCAATATCACCTCTGAACGTTGCACGTTGAGCGTTGGACGTTGAACGTTCTCAAACACTTAACCGTCGGGGAACGTGCATGGTACGGGCTTTCAGCCCTTGTTGATACTGATCTTGGGCCTGTCACCTGGGCCGTTGGCCCAGGCTGGTATGGCGCCGGGCCTTCGGCCCTCGAGTTACTGGTCGAGGAACACCAAGTGTCTGGAACACAGTCAGGGGCGTTCACGGCTGAAACAATCAACTGGGCAGGCATGGACAACACGTTTGTCTTGGTCGGTCATCGAAGCGCCAAAGGCGCGGTCTTATACCAGCGTGGGGCGAAGCCCCACGACAAGGGCCATCTCGACATCATTTTCCACAATTCGAGGGCTGAAAGCCCGGACTATCCCGGCAATGTTTTCGTGTGTTTGGTGTATTTCGTGGTTGATGCAATGTTCATCCAGCCCACTCGGACTGAACTCTCATTGGAACGAATCTTTGGGCCTCGTGGTCTGGTCAGGCGGTAAGATTTGGGGGCTGGGCGGGATAGCGTCGCGCAACCGAGCGGGTTTGAGAAGGAGCAGCGCATGGTTTGATTGGTTTCAACCGCGAAAAACGCGGAATACGCGAAAGGGTTTTGAATAGGCCGGGCCCTTGGTCATTGCGTGGTGGAACGTAAAGCGGTGTTCCGCGTAAACGCGGGACTCTAACGGCGATGGGTTGTCCTGCACATTAGGCGATGCCACGCCGACGGCTGCCAGAGTCCCGCCTTTAGGCGGCCTTGAAACGAGCATTCATCGAGCAGTAATACCTCTGAACGTTGCACGTTGAGCGTTGCACGTTGAACGTTCTCAACAAGACGACCATGCTGATAGACCTATGGAAACTTTCAACGTACAACGTTCAACTTACAACGTTCAACTGGGCCGCGGGTTTGCCAACCGAGCGGCGTTGTCCCCCCGCGGCGGGTCAGAGTGCCGCCTTTAGGCGGCTTTGAAACGGGCATTCATCGAGCAGTATCACCTCTGAACGTTGCACGTTGAGCGTTGTACGTTGAACGTTCTCAAACACTTAACCGTCGGGAAACGTGCATGACACGGGCTTTCAGCCCTTGTTCACAATGATCTTGCGCCTGTCACCTGGGCCGATGGCCCAGGCTGGTATGGGGCGGGCCTTCGGCCCTCGAGTTACTGGTCGAGGAACACCAAGTGTCTGGAACACAGTCAGGGGCGTTCACGGCTGAAACAATCAACTACGCAGGCATGGACAACACGGTTGTCATGGTCGGTCATCAAAGCGCCAACGGCGCGGTCTTATACCAGCGTGGGGCGAAGCCCCACGACAAGGGCCATCTCGACATCATTTTCCACAATTCGAGGGCTGAAAGCCCGGACTATCCCGGC
>JAAYVR010000155.1 GCA_012517065.1 Verrucomicrobiota bacterium
GAGATTTCACGCTTTCGAGCTTCCTGCGCGTACCGGGCCTCTTCCACCAAACGCAGATAGTAAAAAGCGCATGCGTTGTCGGGATTCAGTTTCGCCGCTTCCTTGAGTCGCGCCTCAGCCTCGTCGAGCTTGCCCATTTCGTACAGCAGCTTGCCATCCTGAGTAAGAGTCGCCGACTCGATCTTCGCCTTTTCCGCTTCAGGCAGGAAAGACTGCGCATCGCGGCTCGGCAAGCGACCTTCGAGTTCCTTGAGTTTCTTATCGACAGCCGCCATCATCTTCAGCCCTTCTTCGTTCTTCGGGTCAACTCGCAGAACTCGGTTGAGCTGATTCTTGGCCTGTTCGTACTGCGCCCTCGAGTACGATTTCTTGGCCAACGCCAGGTAAACAGTGGTGAACCCTGCGATCGTGTCTTTCTTTTCCTTCTCGATTCCGGCGTCACCAATCCGCTGGACGAGAGACCACGCCTCCTCGTAGAGCTTGGCAGCACTCCCCCAATCGCCCTTGCTCTGATCCGATTGGGCATCTTTCAGCGTTCTCCTGAGCAAGATGGTCAGTTCCTGCCGACGAACGGCCTCCTCGGCGGCGGCTTGGGCAGGCCCCGTTTGACCCACCACCAGTTGCACCGTTGGAAACAACAGGGTTAGACTCAGACTATAAACAACGAATCGACGCATCATGGATTTGGTTCAGTTGTATAAAAACGACAGCCCACCGTGTTCTACGACGTTGCCTTCAGTGGTATTGTTGTGCGCTTTTTCGTTTGCGCGTCCTCAAGTGTAACAGCATCGGGAGCGATGGCAACGATATTGTATGTGTTCCCACCAATTGTAAGTTTGGCCCCTTGCCGTTGCTTCGAAAACACCTTGTTCTCGACCTCATACTTCAGGTCCGCTGCATACCCCATAACCTCGCTGAACACGCCATCCTTGGGAACCTTCACCGTCTTCTTCGTGTCCATCAACTCCAGCACCACTGCTTCCGGGTTCTCCGGAGGCCCATCCACACCTTTCAATATGAACACCTCGGTCTTGCCACCAAGACTGACCACCCGCGGGGCCGGCTTTTGTGCCGGCGCATTTGTTGCATATTCACGAGTTATCACAAAATCATAACGGACGTCCTCGTCCGTGCCACGCAGTCTTTCCTTCGGACCTCTGAACTCGATCTTGAGATGCAAAGGCACTATGTTCGTCACCACCAGCGAGCTCAACCCAAATTGTTCTTGAGGAATCAAAGGCCCATCCGAGCCCTTTCTTCTCCACTGGATCGGATTGAACACATTGTGTCCCGGATTAGCGAACGTCGCCTTCGGAGGATTCTTCAGGCGCTCCAGCACAGCCATGTTCGTGCTCAAATCCAGCGGCGGCAAAGGCTTGACCGCTCTCCGCACAAAACCCTGTGTCACCGTGTCCAAATCGCGTCTTACACTTGCCACCTTCAACGGCAAAAACGCCGCTGCAGCAGCCAGCCCAAGCAACACAACGCTCAGGATTATCTTCTCGTAGTGTTTGCGCAAAATCTCCATGGCTCAATCTCAGTTCGCGGGCGTCGATTCAGTGGAAGCACCTTCGGTTGTGGCCGGAGTCGATTCACCCGAAGGGGTTGACCCGTCAGCAGGCGTCTCGGCAGGTCGCGGCCTCGGAGCGGCTGTCTTCTTCTTGGCCTTGACCTCTTCAAGGCTCTTCACTATCACCGCCTCCACCCACATGATCACCCTGAAAGGTTTCTCATCCAACACAACCTGCAGTCCGCCGCGGCTTGGCGTGGTTGACGGCGTCTCGGGCGGCGGTGTGATCGGCCCGTAACCGCGCGGCATAATGCCGTACCGCAGCATTTGTTGCAAATACCGGTAGTTCATGTACGGCATGGTCGGCACCACAGGCATTGTCTCACCACTCTGATCAGCCGGCTTTTCCAACAATTGCGACGGTGCCGGATCGACCACAAGGTTCTTCACTATGAAACAGTGCGGGCTGCTGTAAATCTGCTCGAGCACCGAAGCCAGCTCGGGCGTGAAACAATGAAACGTAAACTCGTAGGGAGTGATTATTGCAAGATCGTTCGTCACAGCCTTCTTCGTCCAGAAGTCAGACATGCCCGGCTGTGCGCCCGGCGTCGGTGTGTCCGCAGCAGTCACCGACGGCCGCCTTATGCCATCCAACGCAAGCACCTTGGCCCGGAACAGCATTTCGCTGATTGTCTTGATATCAAGCAGCATCCGCGTCATCGGCGGAATCGTGTTCGGCTCGAAAAAGAGCAGCGGTTTTTGTGAGCTGAATGAAAAGGCGTAGTTGGCATGCAACTTCACGCTGGCACGTTCCGCCTGCCGTTGCAACTCGTCAATCGTCGTGTCAAGCAGCAGCTTGAACTGCCCGCTGTCCAGATTCGTCGGATAATCCAAAGGCACAAACCGCTTCTGCGCTTCCAAGAGAAAAGCTTCCAGCTCTTTTTCTTGTTGTTTGGCCGCTTCGATATTGTTGACCTTGTCGGTGCCAGGATGCGGATTGAGGTTGTTGAGCTGGTTGAGCTCTTCGGTTTGCTGGTTGAGTTCCGCGCTCACAAGAGACTCTGCGCGGAAGTTGCGATAAAGATAAGCACCCGCGATCAGCAGAAGAACCAAGGCAACCGCGGCACTTCCGACCCACCACAAATTCTTCTTCAGCCAGGGCATATTCGTTACAGCTTGATCGGTTTGGCAAGTTTCAGTTTCACATCGAACTTGAATGTGCCCGTGGCTTCATCCTGTTCGTATTGACCGGATAGTTGAGTTCCATTGGTTCCAGACATGAACATCGGACTCGAAAGCAACTGCTTCAAAAAAGCATTGCACAACTCGGTGTCGGCTGTCGCGTAAAGCTTGTTCCAGCTCACTGCCCGGCACGTCAGGTTGATCACACTCACTTCGTTGGTGGAAGCTTGTGATTTCTTGCTCGCGTCGTCTCCCTGGCCGGGCATTAAAGGAATCTGTTCCATTCGGCCGCCCGGAACGTTCGGGTCTTGCACTAACTTGAACCCCTTAGGTAACAAACCGTACCGCATCAGCATCCGTATATCCATCATCATGCGCGGTCTGGGCGACTCTTCTTCACTTTGAGCTTCCTCGGGCACCTCGGCGTTTTCGGCGGCCATCTTCTCAACCCACACCGCGGTCCGCATCCCGGGCCGGCGCGTGCTCGCCTCCGTCTGCTCGAGCGCATTCCGCAGCTCACTGATCAAATCCGTCCACGCAAACCGATACTGCATCCATTCAGTGTACTGATCCACTATCTCCTGCATCCGCTTCTTCGCGTCCAGCGCAGCCTTCAATTGATCACGCTTCAGCTTCAACGACTCGACTGCCGGCCGCCGGTTCTCGATCGCCTCCTGCTTCGCCTGCGCCAAACGCCCGTAAAACCACCCCATGATAAACACCACTAGCACCAAACTAAATACCGCCGCAGCAAAATACGGCCGCTTCTGCTTCAGCTCCTGCCGCTTCAATATGCTCCGGGGCATCAAATTCAACTCGACCGGACACTGCGCCGGATTCCTCAATCCCAACCCCACCACCTCTCCCAACCCGTGCGCCACCTTCGCCAATTCCTCCAAATTCACCCCGCTGTCTATCTCCACATTCCGAAACGGATTGAAATACTCCACAGGCACGTTCAGCTTCTCAGCAAAAAACTGCGCCGTGTACGCCATCAACGATCCCCCACCTGCCAAATACAGCCGCTCAGGCGCACGCCCCCCTTGCTGGCTCCGGAAAAATTGAATCGTCTGGTTCACCTGGATGTGCAGACGCGTCATCACCTGTCGCGCTATCTTCGAAATCGCAGCCTGCCGCGGATTCTCCGGCTCCTCATACGCACCACCCAAACTCACAAAACCCTCGGCTATCTTCAGCTTCTCAGCCTCCGCAAACGGCAGCTTCGCCTCGGCAGCAAAATCCTGCGTGATCGAGTTCGACCCAATGTTGATCGTCCGCGCAAAAAAACGCCCGCCATCGAAAAACAACACGTTGCTGGTCTTGGCACCTATGTCCAGCAACATCGAACAACCCTCCACGTCCCCGTAGTTGTACCGAAATGCATTGCACAACGCCCCAGGCCCCATGTCCACAAGATCCAGCCTCACTCCCACACTCTCGGCCGCCTTGAACAACACCTCCACCACATCCGACTTCACCGCCGCCAGCAATACCTCAAACTCACCGCTCGGCAATGTCCCAAGTATCTGATAATCCCACACCACCTCCTCCAGCGGAAACGGCACGTTCTGCTGCGCCTCGTAATGAATTATCTGCGTGATCTTGGATGAATCAACCTGCGGCAGTTTCAGAAACTTCGAGAAGACATGAAACCCAGGCGCACACACGTTCCCGTTCCGCGCCTTGAACGATTTGTCCGACAAAATCTCCTGCAGCCCCCGAAGTAGCACGCCTTCCCGGGCCGAATCCTGCGACCCCGCCAGCCCAAGCGGTTTTAGCCGATACCGCAGCAGCCGCAAATTGCCGCTCTCACCAATGTCAAACTCAGCCACCTTCAGGGTCCCTGCCCCAAAGTCGATGCACAGAAATGATTTTGCACCCAACATAACACATAGCCACCGTCACGTCGGCGGCCAACGTTCGGTCAATAAACGCACGCTCGCCCGGGTCGAATCGGCGACATTCCGAGTGTCGTTACTTCAAACCACGCAAACGGTCAAACAGAAAAGTTTGGCGAAAGTGATTTTTTTGCTGCAACAGCACTCTTGCGGTCTTAGCGCACCCGGGTCTTAAACCACTCAATAGTCTGCCGCAAACCGGTCGCCAAATCAACTGCTGGTTCCCAATGTAGCAGTTTTCGTGCTCGGCTTATGTCCGGACGCCGCTTTTTCGGGTCATCTTTTGGCAACGGCCGGAAGACTATTCTGCTCTTTGAACCGGTTGCATCGACGATTGCCCTGGCAATGTCAAGGATGCTCAACTCGTGCGGGTTGCCCAAATTCACCGGCAAATGGTCCCCACGCATCATCAGCCGATACACACCCTCGATCAAATCTGAGCAGTAGCACAGGCTCCGAGTCTGTGTGCCGTCGCCATAAACGGTCAATGGCTTCGATCGCAGTGCCTGAAAAATGAAATTTGGTACCACCCGCCCGTCATGCAGCCGCATACGGGGGCCGTAAGTGTTGAAAATTCGCGCAATCCGAGTCTCAAGTCCGTGATAGTTGTGATATGCCATGGTGAGCGCCTCGGCAAAACGCTTCGCCTCGTCATAACACCCGCGCGGGCCGACAGGGTTGACCCGACCCCAGTACGACTCGGTTTGCGGATGTTCCTCGGGATCACCATAAACCTCTGACGTTGAGGCGAGCAGAAACCGGGCGCCTTTGTGCTTGGCCAGACCAAGCGCCTTGTGCGTTCCAAGCGATCCAACCTTGAGCGTCTGGATTGGCAGTTCCAAATAATCTACAGGGCTCGCCGGCGAAGCAAAGTGCCACACGTAATCAACAGGACCATCAATGAACAGGTACTCCGTCACGTCCTGTTTGATGAACCGAAAAGCCGAATTGCCCGCATGGTGTTCAAGGTTTGCAATGGTCCCGGTCACAAGGTTATCCAAAACAATCACTCGGTGACCCTTCGCCAGCAGGAGATCAACCAAGTGCGACCCAAGAAAACCCGCTCCACCAGTCACAACCGACACAACCTCGCGTTTAGACCGGCTTTGAGAAACTTGTTTGCCCTTCATTTCGCACCAGTGCCACTCAGAACAGCAGGAATTGTCCTGAGCAAAATCTTCAAGTCGAGCCAGAGCGACCAGTTGTCAATATACTCGAGGTCAAGCCGTACCCATTCTCTGAAATCCCGGACATTGTTTCGCCCGCTTACCTGCCACAGGCACGTGAGCCCGGGTTTGACACTCAAGCGCCGCCTGTGCGCGAGGTCATCGAACCGTTTCACTTCGTCCACAGGCAGTGGCCGCGGCCCTACGAGGCTCATCTCACCACGAAGCACGTTGAAAAGTTGCGGCCACTCATCAATGCTGTACCGCCGCAAGAATCGTCCCAATGGCGTCACCCGCGGATCGTTTGTCACCTTGAAAACCGGGCCGCTCATTTCATTCAATACCTCGAGTTCATGCCGACGCTGTTCGGCGTCCGTCACCATTGACCTGAATTTCAACATCGTAAACGGTTTCCCATTCAGACCACTTCGAAGCTGCCGAAACAGAACCGGCCCCGGTGACGTCAGTTTTATCGCAAGGGCAACAATCAGCATCGGCACCCCAAATATCAGTATCAGCACTGCCGCCCCAGCAAAATCAATCACCCGTTTCACCATCATAGGCCATGAAACCTCCGGCCCGGACCGAAACACCAGCGTCGGCCGCCCCATGAAAACGTCAACCGTCGTCTGCGAAATACGCGTCTTGAAGAAATCCGCCAGCAGCCAGACCTCGACCCCCTCGCGCTCGCAAACTTCAATCGCCTGCTCTATCTGACCAAAATAAGTGTGTTTCGCGGTCAAAATAACACCATTGGCCGAGTGTTCATGTAACAGGTCAACCAGTTTGTCCACCGGCGCTTCATTCAGATTAAGCTGAGCCACCAACACCAAACCATCATGCCTGCCGCGCGCAAGGTCCGCACGCAGCCTGTCCGCGTCATCAGCAGTCCCAACCAATATCAGCCTCCGCTCGATAAAGGACTGACCGAACTTGCTCCGACGCCAGTTGATCAGTAGCTCCTCCTTCACTCCAATGAAAAGAAAACTGAGCGCACCAAATAGAATGATCACCGACCGCCCAATGTCACTCCTCAACACCCACAAAACCAACACAAGCGCAATCGTCAACGCCGCACAACTCTTGAACAACTGCCAGTACGTAAGACGACGCGACGGAACAAGAGGTCGATTGTAAAACCCGTACCCGCGCAATACAAACGGCCCCCCAGGAATCACCAGCAATAACAACCATGCGTACTCGCTAAACGGCGCTATCGTCTTTGACCCGCCGAGTATCTCGAATTGCCAATGCGACCGCACACGGTGCGCCACATAAAAAGCTACACCGAACAGCAGCGCATCCAGCAGCATCTGGACACGACCACGAATTTCTTGTTGGCGCCGCAGCATTGCCTGTCAAACCCGCCCAAACAAACAGGGCTTCCCATTTAACACCCTTCACCATTCGATGGCAACGCCCGAAATTCGTTCAAACCCATTAAGTTGCAAACCTCAAAGTCGTTTGCATCTCCAACCACCGCATCGCTTTTAGCCCCACCTTCCTCTTTGCCTTCGTCACTCACTTTGTCGAAACCTTCGTCGCCCTGCCCCACCAAGCCCGAAAATCTCAGCGGCTCACCTGCCCAAAAACACACAAATCCTCTCATTCTGGTGAGATTTCCCGGCCCTCACGGCGCAAATGCACAATCGTCGCGCCGTCCCCGCTGAACAAAGCGCTGTCAAGGTGATAATCGATGACAGCCGGATGCCGGCTCAGCAAAGCGTGGACTGTGCGCTTGAGCGCCCCAATGCCCTTGCCGTGAACAATGCGCACCGTCCAAATGCCACGCTTCCGGCATTCATCAAGGTAGTCGAACAAAAGGTCCTTTACGTCTTTTGGGCTGAACGAATGAAGGTCAAGAACGCCGTCAATCGGAATCTCAACCGGCTCCGAGCCGTTCGCAGGTGACTCTTGGTCGCTGTTCATTGTGTATCTCAATATTCCGCCCGAGCACGATTGGCAATGGCGGTGAGTTTGCTCGTCTTTTTGAGAACGTTGAACGTCCAACGTGCAACCCACAACGTTCAGCAGGAATATTGTTCAATCAGTGCTTACTTCAAGCCGCCCAAAGGCGGGACTCCGACGGCCGTCGGCGCACCATCGCCCGATGCGCAGAGCAACCCATCGCCGTTAGAGGTCCCCGTTTACCCGGAAAACTGAAAGCTTTCCCGTCCTGACTGTGGTACCCCAGCGCTTTGCGCCTGAGCCAAGAGGCGACCTGCGTCGCTCCGAGCCAACTACGTGTCTGTCCCCATATGGCCCTATTCGATCTCGCCGCTGATCCCAATGGTTTCTCACCCGCTGCCGAGGATGCAGTGGGCGTTGGCAAGCGCGAAGCGTTTGGAGTGCGGCAGCTTGCTGCCGCTTTGTTTTCATGCCCAAGCAGCGTGCCTGGAACCAGATCAGCATGACGCTGCAAATAATGTGTCTGTCCCCATATCGGCATCCGAGGGGTTCTTCCACAGACTTCGCCAGCCACCGATTGGAACAAGGGACAATTTGCCGGCCACCCCACAATCAGGGGGTAACACCCCAATAACGAGCCTGTCCCTCTATTTGTGTCTTTGTTGGATGTGCGTGGGTGGGGGCAACATGTACTCAATCAACTCACTTGCCGCCGCATTCGGTTGCCAATGGACCAGGTATCCGCGGAGCGGCGACGCATGGCGGGCCATATACCAAGAGCGACAAGTACCGGCTCGGCATTATGGCACTGCATGCCTGGTCGGTCTGACGCAGAGCCTCGCTAACAAATGTCAGAACCCAATAGCTTCCTCTGGCCGCTCATTTATTGTTGCCGAGGCCGGGGAAAATGGTACGCTCCGCTCATGCCTGAGATCGCCCAATTCGTTAACCGTGGTGCGTCGTTGATCACTCCCGCTGTGGTCGAAAAGCTCCTCCACAAGTTACCGATGTGGAAAGCCCAGTTCACCCAGATCGACGCGCCAAAATACCCCCACTTGGTCGATCAACTTGAGTTTCTCGCCGATGCGGTCGAAGACTGCGCCGAGGGCGTGTACAAGGACCTCCCATATTGCGCCCTTGCCGGAGCCGTTTTCGCATTGCTTTACGCCCACAACACTTTCGACGTCATTCCCGACTACCACCCTGATCTGGGACGCGCCGATGACTCGAGCGTCGTGCGCGCTGTTCTGATCCAGAACGAGAAGGCTTTCGCCAAATACGCAGCCACACGCGGAATTGATTGGAACAGAATCACCAGCCACGCGTAGCGCTTCACTTCCGCACACTGCGTTTCATCTTTGGTCCCGGAATCTCAGCAGCCCGAACCCATGTGTCTATCTGGGCGCTTGGCCACCGCGCGGTTTCAAGTTTAGATAAGCCTGCAAAGCCACCTCACGCGCTATCCGATGCTGCACGATTGGAAAAGGATAGTCGCTGCCAAGACTGACGCCCGCTGACCTGAGCTCACTTTGAGGCGCTTCCCATGGACAGTGTATCCAACGGGTGCTCATCCCGGCCAGTTCCGGCACCCACTCCCGCACATACCGCCCTTCAGGGTCAAACCGCATCCCCTGCACAACGGGATTGAAGATTCTGAAGAAAGGGGCAGCGTCCGCTCCGCACCCGGCGGTCCACTGCCATCCCAATGTGTTGTTGGCCAAATCGGCATCGACAAGCCGGTCCCAAAACCATTCAGCGCCCAACCGCCATGAAATCAGCAGGTCCTTAACAAGAAACGAAGCCACGATCATCCTGACACGGTTGTGCATCCACCCCGTTCCAAGCAATTCCCGCATCCCGGCGTCAACAATCGGATAACCAGTGCGCCCGGTCTGCCATGCGCTCAGGAATTTCTTGTCAGACCGCCACGGAAACCGCTCGAACTCGGGCCGCAAAGGAGCGTTTCGGGTATGAGGATAATGCCAAAGCAGATGGTGGGCGAACTCGCGCCAGCCCAGTTCAGCAACAAACTGTGACCGCAGCCACTTCGCTTCAGAAAGCCCGGTCTCCCTCGCATGGCACTGCAGCGCGTGCAAAACCTGCCTTGGACTCAATTCGCCGAAATGCAAGTGCGGTGACAGCCGCGACGTCCCCGGCAGATCAGGTCGATTGCGCGCCTCATCGTATGCCGACAGGCCTTCCTTCAAAAAACGATCGAGCTGTGTCCAAGCGCCAACTGTCCCAGGCTTCCACCAATCGCTCAGTCGCCCAGTTTGGCCAGTGGGCGGAACAAGTCGCAGTTCTTCCAACGGCAGCGATGTCGGCCAACGGCACGGGCTGGATAGGCGGCGTGGCGCCGGGGCGGGCCCCGGCGGCTTCTTCGCCGAAAGACACGCCCTCCAAAAAGCAGTGAACACCTTGAAAGGCGTACCTGCACGAGTGGCGATCGTTGATGGTTCATACAGCAGAGCGCCATTGAAACTCGCCGTTCTTATCCCGGCTTCCAACAAAGCTCTTTCAACTCTGCGGTCCCGCCCAACGCAAGCAGGTTCGTACCTCCGATTCCAAAAAACATTCTTTGCCCCTGTTTCCTTGCACAAGCTCACGAGAATGCGCATCGAGTCTCCGCTTCGCAGAACAAGCTGCGATCCCACTGCTTCAAGCTCCTTGGCGAACGCCCGCAGCGAATGATGCAACCACCACCGTGACGCCGTTCCGGGAGGCCATTCTTCTTCCTCCTGTGGCGCCCAAATGAACACAGGCACAACAGGCCCTCCAGCAGCAACCGCAGCATCAACAGCAGGATTGTCTGCAAGACGAAAATCCGACCTGAACCAAACTATGGACGTTGACGCAGTCATGCACTCATGCTCCCGGCACTCGATCATCCACCAACATCGATTATCTCAAGAGCTTGCACGGCTTCACGATTCCCGGAATCTAGTTCAATCACCTTCTCGAAGCACGCCCTGGCTTGATCGACCCGGTCCTCCAAAGCAAAAACAAGCCCCCTCGCAAACAGCAGTTCTGCGACCTGATACCGAGTCGGCGTCTTACCAGCAGCTTTTTCAGCCCTCAATATCAAACTCACGGCCTGCGACAGTACAACCGGTTCTCCCGACACCCTGATCAGAGTCAATGCCAAAGCCACATTCGCATTGAAATCTTCCGGGTAACGGCGGTGCGTTTCCAAAACAACCCCTGCCATCGCACCAAGCTTGCCAAGCTTCTCGAGCCCCTTCGCAAACAACAGCCTGGTCGTCACGTTATCCCTCTGTTTCAATTGCTCCTCGCATAGAGCGACCAGCTCATCCCAACGCCCTGAATCAACCAGCAATGCAGCCAGAGCATCCTGCCCACGCTCAGAATCGAGCAAACTCGCACGGCGCAGGTTGTTCTCTGCGCCACTTGTGCCACGGATCAAAAAAAGTTGAATACTGCCGAGCATTTCCATCGCCGCTGCGGCTGTCACCGGCTCGTCAGCCTGAGCAAGAGCATCAAGCCGACTCATTGCATGCCGCACCCGCGCACGAACATCATCCGGGGCAGAACCCCATGCTTCATGCAATGCCAAAGCTTTCGAACCCCGAGCCCCTCCCTCAACGTAACATGATATGAGCGGATAAATCGCTGACATGGTCAACACGCGCGCGTTTGTCGCGCTCAACCGCGCCGCTTCAGCCAAATCCACTGCGAGCTCTGCCGGGAACAAGGCCGCCAACCGCTTGGCAGGCTCTTGTCGTCCACCCTCCCGCGCCCCAGACACGGCTTCCACATAACACCTTGCAGATTTTGCCGCTGCGCGCCACACACGAGGCTCTGGTTCCACGGGCTCAAGCTCGATCGCACGATCCAAAGCCGAAATCGCGTCGCCGATTTGATTTTGCACGCGTTCCAACCGCTCTGAGGAAAGAGAAAACCTGCGGCGATCAGCCAGCCATTCAAGGTCCTGCCCCGGTCCAATCAGAAATGTGCGGTCCGCCGTGACCGATTCAACTGCACTATCGGCCAAGAACCGGCCAAGAGCAGCGTGCGTCTCCCATTCGAACTCCGCAACGCGCACAGACCTGCGCAGGACTCGTTCCGCGTCATCGGCTCGTCCCGCGCCAGCAATGGCTTCCCCGTATGCCGCAAGAACCTTCCCATCAACCGAACTCTCGACGTTTTGCTGCTCGAGCAACCGCGCCGCCGTTGAGAAAGCAACCTTTGCTGTCCCCGAATCCCCAATCTCATGGCACAATCGACCAAGCCGCACGTACTGCATCGCGTTCGCCGGCGATTCTGACAGGCTCTGCTTCATTTTCTCAGCTTCACGTCGCATCGCCAGTTTGTCGTACAACAAGTCAAACCCGTTAAATGGATTGAACGTGAGAGACGACCTCAGCTCGACCTGCGGAAGCCGCGCCAGCCGACGCAGTCGTTCCGCTTGATTCAGTGGCGCTGCAGCCCGCCCTTGAACATTACACGCGATCATGACCGCGATCGCAGCCGCCATTCCACATCCGAAAACTTCAATGCGCACAGTCATGCCGTGAGCAAAACAATAGACCATCTGCAAATCCCCGACCATCAGAAAGCCGGTTAGCCCGCACATTTCCCAGTCCGGCTACGCCGGGCTGCGAAATATGCGGACCAACGTCAAATAGAACAACAGCCCGACAGGTGCCGCTTCTCCCTTTTTAGCTTGTAATGAACCAAACAACCCGGCTACCAACTTCTGCAGGCTTGGACACAAAGTGTGACTCCGACCTTTGACAAACGACTCGCAACAGCGCCAGCCATGAAACGAAGCGCCTCTTGCCAATCGAGACAGAGGACTTGCCAAGCCCACGGAGCTTGGAAATATGTTGTCGCCGATCAGCAGACCTCCCAATCATGAGCAAAGAGAGATTCACCGAGCGAAAGAATGAGATGCAGAATGCAAACGCAAGGTTGCAGGAGGCCGTCGCGCAGCCGGAAACGCCAATTATTCGCGACGCAGTCATTCAGCGATTCGAATTCACATTCGAACTCACTTGGAAGTGTCTTCAGCTTTACCTGCAACATCTCGGCCTTGAATGCGGCAGCCCTCGTGCAACCCTGAAAAAGGCTTTTGCAGAAGGTCTCATCGAAACTCCAGAAGAATCAGACATCTGGCTGCAAATGCTCGAAGACCGCAACCTGACCAGCCATGCGTATGATGAGTCACTCGCAAAAAGAATCTGCCAACGCATCCGTGACGCTTACGCTCCGCTTCTGAACCGCATGGCCGAACGCATCCAAACCCTCGCGTGGGACTGACGCTGTGCAACTCAGAATCAAAGACCTCGACGTGCTCCGCGCCATCTTCCGCCGCTTCCCCGCTGTGCGCGAAGTCAAGCTGTTCGGTTCACGAGCCACCAGTACGGCGCGACGCGCTTCCGATATCGATCTCGCCATCTCCACGCCATCCGCCACACCAAGTGAATGGGCCGATATCTGCGACGCGCTCGACAACGCCCCAATCATTTACGACCTCGACATTCTCCGACTCGATTGCACAACCAGCCCGGCTCTCCTCGAAAGAATTGATCGCGAGGGCATAGTAATTTACCGACAACAATAGTTTCCCCAGCCCGGAGATTCGCCCGATTGGAGGTGTGGGTGTATCTGGCCTGGAAATCTCGCCAGACCACAAACCGCAACTGGCCTACGGTACAGGCGTTTCGTCAACGTCAATTCTTCTCCAGCATCAGCGACAATGGAGTCATAACACCGGATCATCCTGCGCTTCCCTTGCGCACTGCGTCCTTGATGCGCTGGATGTGCCCCCGGCCCAGCCCCTTCACCTCGCAGCCAAGCTCGAAATACCGGCGTATTTTGGCGTCGTCCAAAATGCAGAAGCAATCAACAATGGCAATGGGCTTGCCAACGCTCTTGACCACCCACTCCGGGTCTAGCTCGAGATACTCCTTGTGCCGAACAGCAAGAACCACAGCGTCCATCTCTTTGAGCGCACTCGCAAGGTCGCGCTGCACGCGCAAATTCTTCAGTCCATCCTGCCGATGGAAGAATCGCGCAAGACTGTAACCCGGATGCGGATAGGTATCCTGCGCTTCGAATTCCCACCAATGTTCAACATACGGATCGTGAACATGCACATTGGCGCCCATCTCAGCCAGTTTGCGCACGATGATTTCCGACCCGCTGTAGCGCGTGTCACCCACGTCTTCACGATAGGACGCGCCCAGAATCAACACATCAGCCGCCGCTAGTGGTTTGCCCATGTTGCGAAGCGCGTCCCGCACAAGCTGTGGAGGGCGTAGTGACCGCGTATCGTTGATATCGACGGCCATCGGAGTGATTCTGAATATGTCATCGTTCCACCCGAAAATGTGTTCGTAAGCCCACATCCCCAATCCTCCGTCCTTTGGCAGACAGTATCCGCCAATGCCCGGTCCGGGAAAAATAATGTTGGAATGTGTCGGTCGAACCTTGATCGCATCAATCACCTTCTTCAGGTCCACGCCATTGCGTTCGGCAAACACTGACCATTCATCCAAAAACGCAAGGATTGTGGCCCGGTAGCTGTTTTCGACGATTTTGGCCGTCTCGGATTCGACAGGCTTGTCGAGAACCGTCAGAGGGAATTTCTCCGTGTTGAGCACGCTCTCGAGGAAACGCACAACACGGTCGCGGGCGACCTCGTTGATGCCGCTGCAAACCCGCCAGAAATCTCGGATGCTGGCGACATAGTTTCTACCCGGCATCACGCGCTCGTAACTGTGGGCCAACAAAGGGTCGGACTGGATGCCCCGTCGCTCGAACGCTTTCTTCATGATCGGATACGCAACCTGCTCGGTTGTGCCGGGCGCCACAGTGGTTTCGATCAGGACAAGAGCATCGGGTTGGATGTGCTCCGCAATGGTCGCGATTGACGCCTCCAGAGCCTCCATGTCAGCCGCTCCTGTGCGAACGTTGCCGAGCGATTCTTTCAGGTAGTCGCACTGCACGTCCACAACCACAACGTCGGCCAACTTCAAAGCCTCCAGATTATAGGTCGCAACCAATGTCCGATCCTCCTTCACGCACCGCAGGATCAGCTCGTCCACCTCGGGGTCCTCGGATTTCACCGGCGATACGCCGCGGTTCAGCAACGGAATCTTCCAATAACTTCGCGGGCTTGGGCGTTGAACGCCAATGACGAACTTGGATGGTTTACCGCTCTTGTCACGCGCACTGGCCACAACAGCAGCCATCACCGCACCCACAAAACCAAGCCCGACAACCACGACAACCTCACGGCCCAGCTTCCGGTTCTGTGCGGCCATCTTGCTGAGTCGCGCAAATTCCTTCCTGTGATCGTCAGGTTTGGGCAGGGGGAACTTCTCACCAGCAGGACTTATGGAAAACAGATCTCGCTCTTTCATAAGGGACGTTTTCCGCGCATATAGCCTCATTTGGTGTCCTCCGGTCAATCGCAAAACGCACGGCGTTGCGCAGCCCAAAGCAATTCGCTTGCCCATCAATTCCGGTTGTCCATACTTGGCCTGCAATGAGCACGGCAGTGTTCAAACCAGTAACAAAGTTCGGTCTGATGTCGCATCAACTGAAATCAAACGCCATGGCATCCTCCAAGAAACAATCGTGTTTGTCTTTCCCGGCAAGAATGGTTCGTCGTTCCGTTAGCATCTGTGGCGCGCTAGGCCTTTTCATTGGTACCCCGGCTCTGGCGGCTGACATTTTGCCGCCCATTTTCGCCCCGCCCGAACCCCCGGGAATGAAGCAGCTATTCAATGGCAAAGACCTCACAGGATGGGACGGTGACCCGCGGCTTTGGTCAGTGCGCGACGGAGCAATCCACGGCGAAACCACTCCAAAGTCGCAAACCAAGGGCAACACTTTCCTGATACTCAAAGGCCAAACATTCGCAGACTTTGATCTGCGGCTCTCGTTCCGGTGCAATTCAAGCAACAACTCCGGCGTTCAATACCGATCCCGCCATGTCACCGAAGGAAACGTCCCCAACAATTGGGTGGTCCGCGGTTACCAACACGAAATCCGAAACGAGATCGACCTCCCAAATGTGACCGGCTTCATCTACGACGAAGGAGGTAAACGAGGCAGAATGTGCCTCGTCAGTGAAAAAGCCACGTGGGAAAATGGAAAGAAAAACGTCACCGGCACACTCATCGACGCGGAATCTTTCAAGAAACTGTTCAAGTTGGACGACTGGAACGACGTCGTCATCATCGCCCGCGGCAATCATATCCAACATTTCCTCAATGGCAGGCTCATAATGGATTTCACCGACAACGACCCGCAACTGGCACTAAAGGAAGGTATCATCGCCTTGCAACTGCATGCGGGCAAACCCATGTGGGCCGAGTTCAAGAATATCCGCATAAGAGAATAGCCGCGCCCTCGTTTCGGACCAGCGATGCATGCGATGAAAATACGCAATGCACCCGCCAACTCAGACCGGAGTTTCACCACAATGACAGTCCGGGCGTGCCTTGCGGGGTAGCCAGCGAGATTCCCGGGTTCGGACCAAATAGCGGAAAGATCATCGGGAGAAAGCTCGTTGGCAGAAAAATCAGGTTGGGGCGGGTGTTCGGCAGAGCCCCAGAAAGTGTTTTGCCGCATGAACCGTTTTTCTGCCCTGCATTCTTCTCCCTCTCCAGAACCTCAATTGGCGGGGTGTGCATCGCCGCCGGCGCCATCCGCAAGCTGAAACCTCATTCCGACCCCCTAACCGGCCATAAGCGCGACAGAGTTTGGCCTGCATGTTTCATACCCTGAGCAGTCTGCAAAACGGGTGTCTTCAAACAACCAAGGAATATGCGGGCCCCGGAAATCTCACCGGCGTCAAGGCACGGGCGAATCCGAGGGGGTAACCGGTGAGATTTCCGGGTTAGGATTCATGTCAATGGCACCTGCGCAGCCGCCATCGGATGATCTGCGGCGACCATTGAAATCGTACAGGAACGGTCCGTTGAACTCCCAAGCGTAGAGTTCCTCGATGGTTGTCTTCGAGTCTGCCAACGTGCTTCGCGCCATCCGGAGAAAATCGATCGCACCGTTCAGGTAGTGGCCATTGGGCCCGCCGCCCACATAGAGGTCTGCGTCGTTGGCCAATGACACATCGCCGCCGAAACCCGGACAAGTTGCGTCCTGTTTGCCGTCGAGATATATGGTGAGAGTCTTGTTCTTGCGGTTGGCCTCGGCAATGACATGGTGCCATTGGCCGTCGTTGACAACAGTGCGACTGTCCAGCCAAACCGTATTGCCGCCTGAGCTCGTTGCAAAGGTCACACCTCCTGCCTTGTTTATTCCCAGCACGTAGCCAGAGCCGTTAATCTTCTGGACCAAGACCATTTCAGTCTGGCCAACCGCTGCCTTGAAGTAGATTTCAACAAGAAAACTCGAAGTGTGGATTTGCGGATTGGTCAGGTCAGACCCACTTACCGTGCGGGTCTGGTTGTCAGAACGGCTACCGACGCTCATTGTGACAGGGCGCTCGATGTCTTCGTTTTTTAACACAGCGTACTGACTGGACCCGTTGAAGTGGAGGGCGCCTGTGGTCCAGTTTTCCAAAGGCCCGTCATGGTAATCGGCAAGGGTAATGTTGATCCCGGTCAGCGAATACTTGGGCAGTTTGTAAAAATCATCCCTCAGCGCGTAGTAAGGTGACATGCACCAGTGCTCGTCAAGAATCCGCGTCGGATCAGCTCGGATTGGATAGAAATGCCACTCGCCAACCGTCTCGCAAAGGCTCCACGGCACGAAGACCTTGGCGCCACGCCCACGCGCTTCTGAATTCGGCGCCGGCCGGAAATCGTGAGCGGCGGCATCGAGCAGCGGTGGTTCGTTCGCCATCACACCCACTTCAGCAGCCAGTGGTTGATATCTCGCCAAAGCCTCTCGGAATTGTTCGAGTGACTTGTACCAACGGCCCGACGGCTCGAACACGCCAAAGCCCTCGCCCACCCCAATGTCGTAAAAAACGTTGCGCGCGTAAGCGTCAGTTTCAATTGCGAACGTGCTTCGCGGACGCACGGAATCGGCATCGTTCCCGGCAGGAGGCGTTCGGGCGGGGTCTGCATCTCGAAATACGCTCAGCCCCATGCTTTGCCAAACGTTGCCAAGGAACTTCACCCGCCCGGCTTGAGGCTCCTGCCTGCGCGAGCCGCGCACAAAGTTGAAGACAGTGTTGTTGAAGAACGTGTTGTCGAAACTGATGATTTCCTGGAAAGCTGATGTGTTGGCAAGCTTGCCAGACGGCCCCTTGGATTTGCCCCATGCAATGTTGTTGAAGTAGTAGTTCTTGAAAGCACCGTCCAGATAGTAGGCGTGGCCGAAACGATCTTCAGTGTCGGGACTCAGCACGTGGTCCCAATTGCGGTAACCGCCGGGATTGCCCGAGATGTTGTCATACACGTATGCCGGGCCCCCCTGCCACGTCTCGATGCCCCCGAAGTCGTCGTTGTTCAGCAAGGTGTCAACTGCCTTGTTGTGGTGAATCAGAATCCGCGTGAACGGCCGGTGCGTGGCGGCGCGGTTTTGTTTGGCGCCGTGCACGTCGATTCCCTGCGCGCAAACCCTGTAGAAGATGTTTCCCGCCACTTCAGCGGTCTCAGCGTAGCTTACCGTGAGCGCCGTGCCCTGGCCGAACAAGTCCGGACGGATTCCAATGTGATCGAACCTGTTTCGCATCACCCGCACACCGTACAGGCGGCCCATGGGACCTGTGACATCCGAGTAAATTGTCCCGTCCGCCAGTTCCACCCCGCCAGAGTCAGCATCTGAAAACACGTTGTCCTCAACCGCAACCTCGTCGATGCCGTCCTGCGCGCCAACGGCTTTGAAACGGACGCCTTTGTGCACGTGCTCGAAGGTGCAATGTGACACGCTGATGTTCGTGCCGCTCCCAAGCAGGCGCACACAACCAGGCTCAGAATCGATGCTTTCCCGAGATACCCAGTACGGCGCAGCAGTCAGGTTCCAATAAATGTTCGGAAAACGAAAGGTAAGCCCCCGAATATGAACATGGCTCATGCCCCGGCTCTCGATCATCCGAATGCGCTTGGCGACTTCGACCCGCACCGTGTTCGGGTCGCGGTCGCCCGGCAAACGAATGTAAATGCGGCCGCCATTGCCCTTCCTGTCGAACCAGAACTCGCCCGGGCTGTCGAGGTAATGTGGTTTGTCTTCGAGGTAATACTGGCAACCGCGGATGATCTTGTAGGTGGGTTCGCCGCCCCATTGACCGGCAAACGTAAGCGATCCTTTTTCCCTGTCCGCCGCAATAACTCTGGCTTGGAACGGGCTGCCCATCACCCAACCCTTGGTGGTCCAGACAATGGCGCCCACGTAGAAGTCCTGTGGATGATTGGTGTTGATGTGTCCCTTGTCAAACGCCAGATGCCGCCGCTGCCCATTGATGGTGGTGTAATTGTCGAATGGTTTGTCCGGGTTCTTCCACGTCCACCATTCGCTCTTGATGTCGTCAGGGTCACTGATCCTCCAGTTTGGCGTGCGGGCAAGCGCGATGCGTGCCACAACCCCGTCTTCTCCCACCATCCAAACGTTGCGAGGCGCCCAATCGATGTCCGCGTACCAAACCTTCTCAGGCTCCGGAATGAGGGCATTGTCGGCCCCTTTCTTCCAACCGGTCACCTGTTCTGAACCGCAAATCACAGCCGGCCCTGTGCCCCACGACAGGTCACGCGTCAAAACGATGGGGTTCGTCCGGGTGCCCGATTCATTGGCTTCCAGCTCTCCACGATAAACAGTGCCCTGCTTGAACACGTAAGTATGAGCGCCACGACAACTCTTTGCTTTGCCCGCGGCGTTCCGATCCCATGGGTGATGTTTCCATGGTTTCAGCTTCGAGAGACCGTCGTTCTCATCGCTGCCAGACTCAAAGTCGATGTAACGAGTTGATTCCCCAGGATCGAACTCGAACGGTTTCGGCGCCCATTCGAGATCACCGGTCGGCAATACCCTTGCATGTGGTTCCTCCCACGACCACCGGACCTGGGCTTCATCTGCCCGAACGACAACGCATCCGGCACTCAAGAGAATCACACATAGGATGGCACGCATCGCAATCACACCGCAACACACTACCCCTTGGCCCGACGACCGTCACGCACGAACGCGCTCACCCATCCAATTGTACTTCGACCCTGGCCCGCAAATCCCACAGGATTGAAGCCTTGGGTGTCTTGGGTAAGTCACGCTGTGAGATTTCCGAGCCAGAGTCGCGCGTTTACAAAAAAACGAGAGAACTGTCCTGTCTGTCACAGCTCTTGCGCGCCGAGCACAGCTCTCCCCACCGCTGGACCTCAGTAAAACCCCGCTTTTCGTCAGGATACATTCACAACTCCAATGTCCGCTTTATTCTCCAGACGAAGCCTTACCCCCCCGATCCGCCCGACTTGATCATGCCAGCGACATCGAGCCTGGCAAATATCGTGTCTGTCACTCTATTTGCTCCGCCCGCACCAAACCCCGCCAACGGCACTCCCCGGTCCTCGGAAACTTCAAATATGACGCCGTAATGCCTGCCCAGCCCACTCCAACGCGACCGCCACAATATCGTGTCTGTCACTCTATTCGTTCCGCCACCGCAAAACCCCTGCTAACCCCTCAGAACAGTCCCCGGAAACTTCAGATGTGGCGCGACAAGGCCTATTCAGCCGGCTTGAACACCCCTCCCGCTGCAGATCTCGCCGTGATCACCAAACGGACCAAGCCGGCAATGACATCACGTGAAAACAATCCCCCATCGCCGAACACCTTCACCAGGCCTTCGGCATCCCTCAACTCCAATCTCTGAAAACGCCCCTGCCCCCTTTTCCTCGACTTCTCCTCCCAGCCCTTACTCGATCGCCCTCACCTTCAGATCACGCAACACATAGACCTCTCCCAACAACATCCCAGGAATCTTCCTCGCTCCACTCTTCCGCTTCGGACCAAACAGCGGCCGATGCCTCATGAACACCTCCTCGACAAACGCCCTGCTCCC